>NZ_JBHTKJ010000033.1:0-66576 GCF_042675965.1 Virgibacillus byunsanensis
GCCGAGGCCGGTAAGAGAGGCTTCCAGCCGCAGAGCAAACCACCAGTTCACACTGGTGGTTTTGATTTCGTAAAGTTTGTTGTTCTATAAGAGAATAGATATAAACTGCGACGTAACTTGATGTGACGGTTAACCTACCGCTACGGAAATACACTTCGCTTTCACCCATCCGGGTACAAGTGCGACATCTGCTTCGTTTCACTGCGCAGTGTCTTCTACCCGTGGGCGGCTGATGAGTCTCCTCGAGCTAACGCTCTGCGGGGTCTCAGGCTAGGCCTCTGCTCGAGGCTGCTGAAAAAGTCCATTTAAAGAGAAATAGAAGCCAAACACCTACCACATATAGTTTTATCACTTCTATTTCTTTCTATATTTCGTTAAATATTGTTTCTATTTTTATTAATCCTAACTTTTTCAGTGGCCTCGCCTCTGCTCCCACAGGAATCTACGTGTATTTCCTCCGCTGTTATTTCCGTTACTGTCGTGGGACTGTATCTGTATTAATAAAACACCTTACCAGTTCGGGTGAGCGGAGGGCGGTGACTCCTGCGGGAACAGCACGTGTCCGAAGACCCCGCAGAGTGGTTTTCTCGAGGAGGCTGAGGCCGTGCCCGCGGAAAGCATCCGTCCGTAGCGAACCCGGACGGCGGCATAGCACAACTTATGGAAATCAACCAAGCGTTACTTCGCATTTTATATCAACTGTGAAGATGAAAAATTAACAGTACGTACGAAAAAAACCTTATTTTTTAATAGTAGCTTAACGGGATCAATCGAGATAAGGTACATAAAAGATACATAAATTCATAGTATACAGGAAAACATCGTTAATTAGGTAAACCATTCGCAATGAAACCATAATATTGTTATAATTAGTAGTGAAAACGTTTTACGTATAGGTAAGATAAAATGGAATTTCCTAATTATATGTTGATGTTTTACATAAGTTTATCGTAAAATGTTAAGAGGAGTTATTAGTACCTAATATTAATTATGTGAAAGATGAAAGGGTGCCAGCAATGTTAAAAGTACAAGAAATCAGAGAGTTAATAAAATTAGTTGATCAGTCATCTATTGATGAATTCACTTATGAAGAAAATGGGACAACAGTTTCTATGAAAAAATCAAGTGAAAATAGAGTAGGTCATCTAAGCGAAAATGTTCTAAAAGATTCAGAACAACCAAAAGTAAGTAGAGAAAAGGTAGTTGACCAAGTTCCACCTGTAAAAAAAGAAGAGCCTGAAGCTAAAGTTGAAGAACCTACAGTTACTACAAACACAAATTATGATCATGAGATCGTTTCTCCAATGGTTGGGACCCTGTATATTTCACCATCACCAGAAAGTGATCCATATGTAAAATCAGGAAGTTCTGTCCAAAATGACACTGTTGTATGTATTGTAGAAGCAATGAAATTATTTAATGAAATAGAAGCAGAAGTAACCGGAGAAATTGTAGAAATTTTAGCTGAAGATGGCGAGCTAGTAGAATATGGACAACCATTATTTAGAGTAAAGACTAAATGAGAGGGCGAGCGCGTATGATTAAAAAGCTGTTAATAGCTAACAGAGGAGAAATTGCGGTTCGGATAATACGTGCTTGTAAGGAGTTAAGCATAGAAACTGTAGCGGTTTACTCAGAAGCTGATAAGGAATCGTTACACGTTCAATTAGCAGATGAAGCATATTGTATTGGTCCAACATTAAGTAAGGATAGCTACCTTAATTTTACGAACATTATGAGTGTAGCAACATTAACAGAAGTGGATGCAATACATCCCGGATATGGATTTTTATCCGAAAACGCTGATTTCGCTGAGATATGTAAGGCTTGTAATATTACTTTTGTCGGTCCAACTCCACAAGCGATTCAAAAAATGGGAATTAAAGATGTTGCCAGAGAAACGATGAAGGCAGCTAACGTACCTATTGTTCCTGGTTCAGATGGTATTATTGAGAGTGAAGAAGAAGCTATAAAAGTTGCACAGGAAATTGGATACCCTGTGATCATAAAGGCTACTGCTGGCGGTGGCGGTAAAGGGATTCGTGTAGCAAGAAAAGAAGAAGATTTACTTAAAGGTATACGGGTGACACAAAAAGAAGCGGAAACTGCATTTGGAAATCCAGGTGTTTATCTTGAAAAGTTTATTGAAGATTTCCGTCATGTTGAAATACAAATCCTAGCTGATAGACATGGGAATGTTGTACACCTTGGTGAAAGAGACTGTACGATACAAAGAAGGTTACAAAAGTTAATTGAAGAAACTCCATCACCAGCCATAACCCCTGATATAAGAAAACTAATGGGTGAAGCATCTGTGAAAGCGGCAAAAGCAGTAGATTATGAAGGTGCTGGGACGATTGAATATATTTTTGACAGGAAAAGTAAAGCTTTCTACTTTATGGAAATGAATACCCGTATTCAAGTGGAGCACCCTGTTACAGAAATGGTTACAGGAGTAGACTTGATAAAAGAACAGATTAGAGTTGCAAGTAATGAAGTATTATCATTTAAACAAGAAGATATTGAATTTGATGGATGGGCTATTGAGTGTAGAATTAATGCTGAAAATCCATTCAAAAATTTTATGCCTTCAGCAGGAAAAATAGAAATGTATTTACCACCAGGAGGATTAGGAGTAAGAGTAGACTCTGCTGCATATCCTGGTTATAGTATTCCTCCATATTATGATTCCATGGTTGCAAAATTAATTACATATGGACCAACCCGTGAAGAAGCTATAAATCGAATGAGACGTTCGTTAGATGAGTTTGTAGTAGAAGGTGTTCATACAACGATACCATTCCATCGTTTAATAATGGATCATGATACGTTTAAAAATGGTGATTTTAATACAAATTTCCTTGAGGAAAATCCAATTTTAGAGCCAAAAGAGTAAAAGTTTTCAATAAAAAGGAGTGAAATCATGGGTGAACAGCCTTTATTGAATGTTAGTGATGATATGAGCTTAGGTAAAGTAGAAATAGCTCCGGAAGTCATTGAGGTTATTACAGGAATAGCTGCTTCAGAAGTGGAAGGGATTTCTTCGATGCGAGGCAATTTTGCATCTGGAGTTGTAGAACGTTTCGGAAAAAAGGCACATAGTAAAGGTGTCAAAGTTGAACTGACCGAGACAGGTATTTTAATTGATCTGTACGTTGTATTAAACTTTGGAGTTTCCATTCCACAAGTGGCACAAAAACTTCAATCGAATATTAGACAGACATTGAAAAATATGACTGCCTTAGAAATCAAGGAAGTTAACGTACATGTAGTTGGTATACAAATGGACCAAGATGAAGATATGGATGAAAAAACAGAATAATGATAATTGTAAGGTCAAAAGAGTAAATTTCTTTTGGCCTTTTTTCCAATCGTACTATGATTGTAGCATTGCATATATAATCATGTTATTATTTGAGTGAGATATAATAAAGGGAGTAATGACAGATGAGACGTAGCTCAGCAAGAGAAAAGGCATTTCAAATACTGTTCCAACTGGATATGAATGATGTTGATCCTGATCAAGCTATAAAAGATTACATAGAGACGTTGGAAGTAGATGAATATTTACAAACACTTGTACAAGGTGTAGCTAAGAATAAGATTCAAATTGATGATGTGATTGTACACCATCTTGAAAATTGGTCAATTGAACGAATTGCATCAGTAGAAAGAACAACACTAAGAATTGCCATATATGAGATTAATTATTTAGAAGATGTTCCAACAAGTGTTTCAATTAATGAAGCCGTTGAATTAGCCAACAAATTTGGTGATGAAAAATCAGGGAAATTTATAAATGGTGTATTATCTAAAATCATAGCATAAAGGGGATGTAAGCTATGTCTGCAGAAATAATTGATGGAAAAGAACTAGCACATGAACTTAGGATTTCAATGAAAGGTGAAGTGTTGGAGTTAAAACGTGATGGTTTAACTCCGCATTTGACGGTTGTCTTAGTAGGTGAGGATCCTGCTTCAAGATCATATGTACGAGGTAAACAGAAGGCGACCGATGAAACTGGTATCTCTTCTGACCTCATTGAATTATCGGTAGATACATCTGAAAGTGAACTTCTTCAGTTAATTGATAAGTTGAATGAGGATCCGTCTGTTCATGGAATTCTTGTACAACTTCCTCTACCTGAACAAATAGGAGAACAAAAAGTTATTGAATCTATTAATCCGGCTAAAGACGTAGATGGTTTTCATCCATTTAATATTGGTCGAATGATGAGTGGTGGAGATACATTTCTTCCATGTACACCGTATGGTATTCTGACTATGCTTAAGTCTAAAAATATTCCAATTGAAGGAAAACATGTTGTAATTATAGGCCGAAGTAATATAGTTGGTAAACCAGTTGGTCAATTACTATTAAATGAAAATGCGACTGTTACATATTGTCATTCAAGAACAAAAGACCTGAAGAATCATACAACAAAGGCAGATATCTTAATTGTAGCTGTTGGCAAACCAAATGTCATAAAAGCAGATTACGTTAAGCAAGGTTGTACAGTAATTGATGTTGGTGTGAATCGTTTAGATGATGGTTCTCTTACAGGAGATGTTGATTTCGAATCAGTTAAACACACGGCCTCCTATATTACACCTGTACCTAGAGGCGTCGGTCCAATGACAATTACGATGTTACTTAAGAATACAATAAAAGCAGCTAAAGGGTTGTCTGACAATTGAATAACAAGTATTTAACGGTTACTGCATTAACAAAATATGTAAAACGAAAACTAGAGTCTGATCCCCATTTAACAACTATTTGGTTAAAAGGGGAAATATCAAATTTCAAACACCACAGTCGAGGACATATGTACTTAACGATTAAGGACGATCAATCTCGAATACAAGCAGTCATGTTTGTGGGAAAGAATCGCTTTTTAACATTTACACCTGAAAACGGAATGAACGTATTAATTCAAGGTGAAATTGGTGTCTTTGAACCCTATGGACAGTATCAGTTATATATTCAACAAATGGAACCAGATGGTATAGGCGCTTTATATTTAGCATTTGAACAGTTAAAAGAAAAATTACATAAGCAAGGTTATTTTGAAGAGACACATAAAAAACAAATACCAGTGTTTCCTAAGCAAATTGGCGTTATAACCTCCCCTACAGGAGCTGCTGTACGTGATATCATAACAACCATTAAAAGAAGATATCCGATTGTAACAGCTACTGTTATACCTGTACTTGTTCAGGGTGCAAATGCGGCTAATTCTATTAAAGAAGCTATTGAACTTGCAAATGAGCGAGGGGAATTTGATGTACTTATAATTGGTCGTGGTGGCGGTTCTATTGAAGAATTGTGGAGTTTCAATGAAGAGATGGTAGCTAATGCCATTTTCTCCTCAAATATCCCGATTATATCAGCTGTTGGGCATGAGACTGACTTTACAATTAGTGATTACGTAGCAGACTTAAGGGCCCCGACACCAACAAGTGCTGCTGAACTTGCTGTGCCATCACAACTGGAGTTGAAGTCTAGGTTAACAACCGTTAATCGGTCGTTAACAAGGTTAATGAATACTGCCATAATGAACGCCAACCAGTCCTTGCAACGTATGCAGCAGTCTTACGCATTTCGTTACCCAAAACAATTAATCACTCAAAAAGAGCAGGAACTTGATAAACAAGTGGAACGTTTAGAAAAAGCAATGAGCATGAGTATGTCTAATGAGAGTCAGAAATTATATCATGTAAAGACCCGCTTAATTACACAACATCCAGAAAAACAGCTAGAGCAGTCAAAAAAGGATTTGCTTCAACTAACAAAGCAGATAAACTATCATTTTAATAAAATATTGGAAAGTAAATCGTCTCAGTTGTCGACTACCATTGAAAAAATGACACTTTTAAATCCATTAGAGATTATGAAACGCGGGTATGCGATTCCTTATGCAGAAAAAGGAAGAATTATCAAATCAGCAAAACAGGTGAAACAGGATGATGCTATAACTGTTACCTTATCGGATGGGAAATTAGATTGTAAAGTACTAAATGTTGAGGAGGAATATAATGACAACTGATAATGAAAATGAAGTACCCTTTGAAGATGCGATGTTGGAATTAGAAAAAATTGTAGAGAAATTAGAAAAAGGGGATGTGCCTCTTGAAAAAGCAATTACGTACTACCAAGAAGGCATGAAGCTCTCTAAGGTATGTAGTGATAAATTAGTTAATGTTCAGGATAAGATGACTAAGATCATGAATGAACAGGGTGAAACTGTACCTTTTGACATACAGGAGGAAGAATAATTGTGAGAAGTAAGCTTAATGATTTTATTGATCAAAATAAAATATTGATTGAAAAAGAGATGAGTAAGCATTTAGACAACTTATCTATTCCAGAGAGACTTAAAAAGTCAATGACGTATTCGATAGAAGCTGGTGGAAAAAGAATACGACCGATTCTATTAATAGCAAGTTATAACGCTTACAATAAAAACACACAGCGTACGTTATCTGCGGCTATTGCGTTAGAAATGATACATACTTATTCCTTAATACATGATGACTTACCAGCCATGGATGATGATGATTTAAGACGTGGTAAACCTACAAACCATATTGTTTTTGATGAAGCAACTGCAATTTTAGCAGGGGATGCATTATTGACTTATAGCTTTGAACTTATTTCAAACGACTCCGCCCTAAACGAAAATGAAAAAGTAAAAATGATTCAATTATTGGCACAAGCAAGTGGACCAAAAGGAATGGTAGCAGGTCAATTTTTGGATATGGAAGCAGAAAATAATGAGATAGCAATTGAACAATTAGAAAGAATCCACACACTAAAAACAGGTGAGTTGCTGAGATTTGCTATTATAGGTGGGGCATATCTTGGCGGGGCAACAAGTGAGCAGCAGAAACACTTGAGGGAATTTGCTTTTTACTTAGGCTTAATATTTCAAGTACAAGATGATATATTGGATGTTATGGGTGATCCAGAATTAATTGGAAAACCAACAGGAAGTGATGAGGGTAACATGAAGAGTACTTATCCTAAGTTGTTGGGTACAAAAGGTGCTATAGACAAAAAAGATGAGTATGTTACAAAAGCCAAAGAGGCACTCATTCTTGCAAATGCAAATGAATCTTATTTAATGGAGCTCACCGACTATTTTAGTCAACGTGATCATTAGTCCATCTAGAATTCGTTATCATAATGTGTTATAATGATCATATAAGAGGAATGGTGCAGTATTCTAGTCAGTCCTCCGTTTCTGAAGGCGGGCCTAAAAATCCGCCAAAGGGCACATCGATGAAGTTCCTTGTGTTGGCTTGAGGCGCCCAGCCTTGGGTCAGTGCTGGGAGTTAAGGTTTTTGGGCGATCCACAAAGGCATGTGGGCGTTGACCCGATTACCGCGGAGGCCCATATCTGTCGTCGTAACTAAGCTAGGTACGATTATGGAATGGGGTATGAACCTGCATAATAGGGTAAGGGACACCTTATTTGTAGCGTAGCCTGCCTTGAGTGGTGTTGAGGGGATTAGATTAACAAATATCAAACTAGGTGGCCACTAGCTTGATTATTTTCATCTCTATGAAATCAACACTGCAAAAGAGGCTAGGGAACGATCAAGGGCTGCTGAGGAAATCTCCTAGACTGTCCAATGGACGTATAAATGGGATTATAGTGTGGACTAAGTGGTAATCCAGTCTAGCTATTGGTGACAAAGCTAAGATGGATTTAAAGGGGAACCACCTTAATGGCAACATGAGGTATCCATCTGGGAAAACCTACTGGACCTAAGCCGCAGTTTTTACCTTTATACGACCATTCCTTGCTTACATAATCTATATTTGAGGTATAACAATGAATTCAAAAATAAAAAAATCGATTAAATTTAGTATAACTATTGCCGTTATCACATTTGTGTTAGCGGCTATTTTTTCAGTGATTTCTTCATCTGTTTTAAATGGTGTAGAATGGTTTATAGGATTAATTATTGTGTTTATAATAGTATTTATTGGTGTTGTATTTGATATGATGGGAATTGCTTCCACAGCAGCAAGTGAAGCACCATTCCACGCTATGGCTGCCGAAAAGGTAAATGGTTCTAAGGAAGCTGTATTGATCATTCGAAATGCAGATAAATTTGCGAGCTTTTGTAATGATGTTGTAGGTGATATTTCTGGAATTGTTAGTGGTACCGCATCAGCAATTGTTGTCTTGCAAATTGCTAACATTTATGGGAATGGCGATGGATCACTTACGCATATTATTATGTCTGTATTAGTGACAAGCCTTGTAGCTGCAGTTACAGTTGGCGGAAAAGCTATTGGCAAATTTTTTGCAATCAATTCATCAACAAAACTAATCCTTTTTGCTGGTAAAATTGTTGCTATTATGGAAAATAAACTTAAAATTCGTGTACTTCCTAAAGAACGTAAAAATTCAAAGAATCCACTATAAGACAAAACGTAAAGGGAAAATTTAAAATGAGTAAAATACGTCTAGATGTACTATTGGTAGAACGGGATTTAATTGAAACAAGAGAAAAAGCAAAGCGCGTGGTTATGGCTGGTCTTGTTTTTTCAAATCAGGTTCGCTTAGATAAGCCAGGTATGAAGGTAGCTGAAGATATACCTTTAACCGTGAAAGGTAAGTTGCTTCCATATGTTGGTCGTGGTGGTTTAAAGCTTGAGAAAGCCCTTAAACATTTTGAGATTCCAATTCAAAATAGAATTATGGTTGATGTTGGCTCATCTACTGGTGGCTTTACTGATTGTGCCCTACAAAATGGTGCAAGATTATGTTATGCAATCGATGTAGGCTATAATCAACTGGATTGGAAATTAAGAAACGATGATCGTGTAATTGTTATGGAAAGAACTAATTTTCGTTATGTAACACCAGACATGCTTTTAAGTGGGAAGCCTGATTTTGCTACGATTGATGTATCTTTTATTTCACTAAGACTAATATTACCAGTGCTAAAGCAGCTACTAACTACAAAAAGTGATATTGTCGCATTAATTAAACCACAATTTGAGGCTGGGAAACACCAAGTAGGGAAAAAAGGAATTGTACGAGAAAAATCCGTTCACATAAGTGTTTTAAAGAACATTTTAAGTTTTGCGATAGATGAGGGGTACCAGTTACGAGATGTAACCTACTCGCCTGTGACAGGCGGAGATGGAAATATTGAATTTTTAGCACACTTTGGCTGGAAGAAAGATAAAGCAGGAAAAAACATGACAGATGTCGAAATTAAACAATTAGTAGATGATGCACATAGTAATTTTTAAATCCTTTATCCAAAATGGGACTCCACAAACGTAGTCCGATGTTTTTTGGTAGATAAGAATGTATAAAACTTTCTTTTCTACATAAGTGCAACTTAGGATTTCACCATTAAGGCTTGGCGATAAGCCAAGTTTTCTATATGTGTAACCAAGAGATAGTAGCAATGTTGATTAAACTGGGAGGTATCATATGAGTAAAATACAACGTCATATTAAAATCCGTGAATTAATAACTGAAAATGAAATAGAAACACAAGATGACCTTGTTGATGAGCTTAAGTCATTAGGCTATAACGTAACTCAAGCTACTGTTTCAAGAGACATTAAAGAGCTTCACCTTGTTAAGGTTCCTTCAGTAGGTGGGCGGTATAAATATAGTTTACCTGCTGATCAGAAATTTAATCCATTAGATAAGTTAAAACGTTTGATAATGGATGCGTTTGTAAAAATTGATGATGCTAGTCACTTTATAGTTTTGAAAACTCTACCAGGTAATGCTCATGCTGTAGGAGTATTAATTGATAACTTAGACTGGAAAGAAATTATGGGGACTATTTGTGGGGATGATACTTGTTTAATTATTTGTCGCACTCCAGAAGATACAAGTAATATTAAAGATCGTTTTATAGGTATGCTTTAAGTCTAATCAATGAGGTGACATACGGTGTTAATGGAACTGTCAATTCAAGATTTTGCAATAATTGATAAAATTTCAATTACGTTTAGTGATGGACTAACTGTGTTAACTGGTGAGACTGGTGCTGGTAAATCAATTATAATTGATGCAGTTCAACTATTAGCCGGTGGTAGAGGCTCAGTTGAATATGTTAGGCATGGTACAAAAAAAGCCGAAATAGAGGGATTGTTCTCGATTGATGATGCTGATCATACTATTTATCGTATTGGGAAAGATTATGGCATTGATATTTCCGATGAAATGGTCGTGTTAAATAGAGCTATTACTTCTAACGGGAAAAGTATATGCAGGGTAAATGGAAAATTGGTAACTTTAGCGATCCTAAAGGAGTTTGGCAAAACACTTATAGATATACATAGCCAACATGAAACACAATCACTGATGGATGCTGACAATCATATTGAATTACTTGACTTATATGATTCAACCTTAATTACGAAAACGAAAGAAGATTATTTATACTTATATAATCAGTTGGCTAATCTTAAAAAGCGGTATAAAGAGTTGAGTGAAAACGAGCAGGAAATGGCACACCGTTTAGACCTACTTGAATTTCAGCTACAAGAGCTCGCACAAGCAGAATTAGTACCAGGTGAAGATGAAAAGCTTGAGGAAGAACGAAGTCAACTGGCAAATTTCGAACGAATCTATAATGGATTACATGATGCTTATGATGCGTTATATGGAGATCAAAGAGGAATTGAGTGGTTAAATAGGGCACAACTCGCATTACAAGATAATAGCAATTATGATTCATTTATTTCAGACAAAGCTGAAGAATTATCAAATCACTATTTTCTTATTGAAGAATTAACTTTTGATATCCGCAATTATATTGATACTTTACAATTTGATCCACAACGTTTAAATGAAATTGAAGCTAGACTAAATGAAATCAACCGTTTAAAAAAGAAATATGGATCAAGTGTTAATGATATTATCGAGTATATGGGCAAGATAGAAGAAGAAGTAGAGGAAATTACGAATAAAGATTCACATTTAAAAAAATTAGAAGAGCAAATACGAGAACTTGAAGAAGATGCTTATTTAGAAGCAAAACAATTACATGATATTCGTACGAAAGCTGCAAAGGCTCTTACATCTGACATCCAGAAAGAATTAAATGGATTGTATTTGGAAAAAGCCTCCTTTTCTGTTGCATTTGATACGAAAGTTACAGGTACACATGAAATTGGTGTTAATAATGAGAATATCCGATTGCATAAAAATGGGTTTGATTATGTACATTTTCTTATTTCAACCAATCCTGGTGAGCCTTTAAAAGAAATAAGCAAAACAGCTTCTGGTGGAGAACTGTCAAGAATCATGCTAGCACTGAAAAAAATTTTTGCAAAACATCAAGGTGTAACAAGCGTTATTTTCGATGAAGTTGACACAGGTGTTAGTGGACGGGTGGCACAATCCATTGCAGAAAAAATCCATCAAATATCAAGTGAATCACAAGTGTTATGTATTACACACTTACCACAGGTTGCAGCAATGGCTGATACACATAAATTTATATTAAAATCAGAAAAAGACAAACGAGCAACAACAAAGGTGTCCGAGTTAAGTAATTCAGAAAAAATTGAAGAATTAAGCAGAATGATCACAGGTGCTGAGTTAACTGAAACAGCTATAGTGCATGCTAAAGAATTACTCAACTTAGCATCTAAATTTAAAACAAGAGAATAAAGTAGTGAGAAAAGCCAGAGTATATATTATCTGGCTTTTTATATTATAAATATAAATTAATGTACTATACACTATTTCAGTTATTTAAAAAAGGAAATGATACACATCTTTTCTTATCATTAACCAGTTTAAAACTGCTCAACTTCGGTCAAATTAGATATACAGATATAAAAAATGGTATGGGTAAGGATCAGGAGAGTGAATGTGTTGATAAATTGTAAAAATATACGAATTTGGACAGGAGTTTTTCTTCTTGTCGCTGTTCTAGCAGCTCCTTTTCTTACACCATTACAAAAATACCTTTCCATCCCCAATGAAATTGTGACCTTTAATAATCAATCTCCAATAGAGGTTCCTGAATTGGGAAGAAGTGTAAATATAGACCCTTCAGAAAAAATTACTCAAGCGATGAATTCCTCTTCATTTTATGCAAAGGAACCTGGTAATAGCCAGTTAATTTATGAAGTAGCCGGACTCCCAGTTAAGAAAGTTAACGTATCGGTGCTTGAGGATATGAAGGTAATACCTGGTGGACAGTCTATAGGAGTACAACTTCATACTCGTGGAGTACTTGTGGTAGGTCATCATCTTGTAAATGGTGAAAATGGTAATTTATCTCCAGGAGAAGAAGCAGATATTAAAGTTGGCGATGTAATTTTAAAAATAAATGGAGATAGCATTAAAAAAATGGAAGATGTAAAGCCCTACGTTGAAGATGCAGGTAAAAGTAAAAGTCCATTAAAACTTACTGTAAAACGTGGAAATGAAACACATGAGGCAAAATTACAACCTGTGATGGATAATAAAGAGAAAAAGTATCGAATTGGCTTGTATATCAGGGACTCAGCAGCAGGTATCGGCACGATGACTTTTTATGATCCTAAATCCAAAAAGTATGGAGCATTGGGACATGTAATATCAGATATGGATACGCAGAAGCCGATTGAAATTCATAACGGAACTATTGTACGTTCATCGATAAAATCCATTGAAAAAGGAAATAACGGATCACCTGGTGAAAAACAAGCAAAATTCTCCATAAAGGATAATAAAATTGGAAGCATCACTAAAAATAGTCCATTTGGGATCTTTGGTAAGTTAAACCAGACCATTTCAAATGGTAAGAAAGATGATCCGATGCCAGTAGCTTTATCACATGAAGTAAAAGAGGGACCAGCTAAAATACTAACCGTTATAGATGGAGACGAAGTAAGAGAATTTGATATCGAAATTGTTAGCAGTGTACCCCAAAAATTCCCCGCCACCAAGGGAATGATTATTCAAATAACTGATCCTGAATTATTGAAGAAAACAGGAGGGATTGTTCAAGGAATGAGTGGCAGTCCAATTATTCAAGGTGATAAAATTATTGGAGCAGTCACCCATGTATTCGTAAATGACCCCACCTCAGGATATGGTGTTCATATAGAGTGGATGCTTCAGGATGCAGGGATAGACATTTATGGTGAAAATAATGAAGCTAGTTAATAAAAGACTTGTTATGGGATCAGTCCCATTTCAAGTCTTTTTCATAAGTAAAGAAAGCATTTTTGGAATGATATTTATCTCCATAATTAGCCACGTGTGAGTAATATTTCGGCAGCGAAACATCGTACGAATAAAAAACGCTTTTTATTTTCAAGGCTTTTATTTTTTATTATAGAAAATTCTGCTTATTATTAACGAAGGTATGGTATAATTTGTATAAATATTATTCGACATGGTATTTGTTGACTTTGTCACAATCAATCACACTTTATCGAAATAGATCGAAAAATAAAGTAAATAGAAGATATATTGAGTATTTTAAATAAAAATTAAAGTTTTTCCAATAAAAAGAGGATATTTCGAAGATATGTCGAATATATAACGTGGATAAGAGCTCGAATTACATAAAGGAGGAAATTTAGTGGAGAAGATTTCAGTATGTTTAGTTGATGACAATAGGGAACTTGTGCAAATGATGGAAGATTATTTCGAGGGACAACAGGATATTGAAGTAATTGGTGTAGCTTATAACGGGAGAGATTGTTTAGAGATGTTGGATGAACTCAATCCAGATGTGTTGATTCTTGATATTATTATGCCACACGTAGATGGATTGGCAGTGTTGAATACAGTTAGAGGTATGGAAAGAGAAAGCTACCCGAATGTTATTATGCTTACTGCGTTTGGGCAAGAAGAAGTAATGAAGAAAGCTGTTGATTTAGGGGCTTCTTATTTTATTTTAAAACCGTTTGACCTAGATAATTTAGCTGATCAAATTAGGCAGGTAAGAGGAATTAATACTTCTTTTCCTTCAAATACTAAAAATGGTACAAAAAAAGAAAAAAAGAAAAAAGATCTAGAAGCAAGTATTACAAATATTATTCATGAGATCGGGGTACCAGCACATATAAAAGGGTATATGTATTTACGGGAAGCCATTACAATGGTTTATAATGATATAGAATTATTAGGGTCAATTACAAAAGTACTGTACCCTGATGTAGCTAAGAAATTTAATACAACCGCCTCTCGCGTGGAACGTGCAATCCGACACGCAATAGAAGTAGCTTGGAGTAGGGGTAACATTGATTCTATATCTGCTTTATTTGGTTACACTGTCAGCATTTCCAAAGCAAAACCAACTAATTCAGAATTTATAGCCATGGTGGCTGATCGTTTACGGCTAGAACATAAAGCGAGTTAATGAAACCAATAAAAAATATTACTGTATCAGGAGAATACAGTAATATTTTTTATTAGTAAAGAAAGTATAACACGTCCAACTCCAGCGCCACTACTGCTAGTGGGCTTCCTTATCCTCCTTACGATAAGTCAACATCGATTCGCTTACGCTCTTCGTGTTTCCTTTAAGGAAGCTCGACTAACTTCACCGCTTTGCGCGCCAACGTCGACTTACCCGCGATGCATGGGTGCTTACGCTTTTGTTCTTGTCTAGGAAATTATAAAATTAGGAGCCTGTGGATAATTTATTGACTGTGTAAGCCACGTCCAGCTCCAGCGCCCAACAACTAGTGGGCTTCCTGATCCTCCTTACGATAAGTCAACATCGATTCGCTACCGCTCTTCGTGTTTCCTTTATCTCATGCGGATTTGGAAGATCGACTAACTTCACCGCTTTGCGCGGCAACGTCGACCCACCCGCGATGCGCGGGCGCAGCCCATACGTCGCTAAACGGGCGCTTACGCTTTTGTTCTGATTAATTATAAATATTTCAAACTTAATGAGTTCTTATTCAAAGAATGCTGTGTATAGAGATTGTATTGCTCTGTTGATTCCTTCAGCCCGTATACCAAACATAATAGAAACTTCAGAGGAACCTTGGTTTATCATTTCAATATTTACATCTGCCTCAGTAATAGCTGTGGTTGCTTTTTGTGCAATTCCAATTGTACTCATAATACCTTCGCCGACAATCATAATCATGGCAAGGTTCCTGTGAAAGGTAACCATATCTGCATTTAATTCTTCTTTTACACGTTTTAGGATAGAATTTTCTTTTTCTGCAGTTAATTGGCTTTCACGAATAATAACTGACATGTCATCTATTCCTGATGGAGCATGTTCAAATGATATATCTTCATCTTCTAAAATTTGCAGTAGTTTTCTACCAAACCCTACTTCACGGTTCATCAAATATTTACTGACATATAAACTACAAAAACCTGCAGCACTAGCAATACCAACTACACATTTTTTATCATGCTTTTTTGACGCAACGATCATTGTTCCGAGTGATGTTGGATTGTTTGTATTTTTAATACAAACGGGTATATTCTCCTTGAATGCAGGTATTAAAGCTTCATCATGAAAGACTGAAAATCCAGCGTATGAAAGTTCACGCATTTCTCTATATGTTAGTGATGTGATCTCAATAGGATCTTGTACAATCTGAGGATTTACAGAGTATACGGAATCAACGTCTGTAAAATTCTCATATAAGTCTGCTTTTACACCGGCAGCCACAATAGAACCAGTGATGTCTGAACCACCTCGTGAGAATGTTACTAACTGTTCATCTTCTGTATATCCAAAGAAACCTGGAATAACTAAAATTTCGTTTCTTTCTCTTAATGCATAAAGTTTTTCAAAACTTTGCGGAAGGATTTGTGCTCTGCCTGGTTCATTACTTACAATAATACCTGCGTCTTTCGGGTTTAAATACGATGCATTCAAATTTAATGATTTTAAGTATTGGCTAAGGATTTTAGCTGAGCTATCTTCACCAACAGATTTTAAGGCGTCCATTTTTCTTTCGTCTGTAATTTGTTTTGATAAAATCGATTGAATCGTTTGATTGATATCATCTAACACAGAATTAGATATATTTAATTCATTTATTATTCCGCTAAAACGAGTAAGTATTTTGTCTAAAACGTTATCAAAAGGTTGATTACTTATATAGGATTCCCCTAATTGTATTAACAAGTCTGTTATTTTTTCATCACCTTTAAATCGTTTTCCAGGAGCAGATACAACAATAAATTTACGTTTGGAATCATCGTTAATAATAGCTCCTACTTTAACTAATTGTTCTGCACTTGCTACTGAACTTCCTCCGAATTTTGATACTTTCATACTTGCGATTTCCCCCTTGAATACTATTTATACACCTTTTCTTTTACGGACATTCTTTTTTTTATTTAATTGTTTTTTCTTATCTCTGTGAACAATAAATCCACCAATAAAAGCAATACCAATGATGAAAAATAAAAGGCCAAACAAAAATTGAAATCCCATGTCATCGAATAATGAATCTCGCATGAGTTTTATACCATAAGCCGAAAAAACTCCAGGTATAATAAGTATTAATATTGCTATGAATCGAACCATGACTATACCTCTTTCAAGAAAATAACATAATGTTTATTATAGCAAAAATAGAATTAAAAAGGAACAATAGGAAATTTGCCAAAACGTGCAGAATAAAGTATGCTGATAACGTGCAAAAAATTGCAAGGTGGGATTATATGAAACGGGTGCTAATTGTTGGGGCTGGAAAAGGTGGAACTGCATTATTAAAAATTTTATATGCAACTGCTCGTATGAAAATTGTTGCTATAATTGATTCAGACAGTAATGCAGATGGATTACATATTGCGCAAAGTTATGAGGTTCCCACAGATACTAATTGGGAAAACTGGATGGATAAAGATATAGATATCATAATTGAAGCAACAGGAAGTGAACGAGTCCTGGAGAGACTGATCGAAGTTAAAAATCGAAAGACAGTAGTTATACCTGGTTCTGTTGCCTACATAATTTCTGAGTTATTTGAAGAAAAGGAATCGGTTGTCGAACGGTTGAAACTTCAAATGAACAATCAAAACCTAATTTTAAACAATATTCGTGACGGCATGATTGTTATTAATGACCAAGAACAAGTACAATTTGTAAATCCGAGTGCAGAGCGAATAGTAGGTATCCAGAAAGAAAACTTTATAGGGCTTCCTATAACTGATGTAATAGCTGACTCAAGGTTACCTCATGTACTCAGGATCAGAAGAAAAGAAGTTAACCAAAAACTCGTTTTAGAAAATGGAAAGAAAGTCATCACTACCAGAATTCCAATTATAAATGCAGATGATCAATTAATTGGTGCGTTTGCAGTATTTAAAGATATTACCGAAGTAATGAATCTCGCCGAAGAAAATACGGACTTAAAAGAAATTAAAACGATGTTAGAGGCAATTATCCAATCTTCTGATGAAGCTATAAGTGTTGTTGATGAAAAAGGGATAGGAATTATGATTAATCCTGCTTATACACGAATTACTGGTTTACGGAAAGAGGACATTGTTGGTAAGCCTGCTACTGTTGATATTTCTGAGGGTGAAAGCATGCATATGAAAGTGCTGCAAACCCGAAGACCTGTTCGCGGAGTCCGGATGAAGGTTGGTCCCTCTAAAAAAGATGTAATGGTTAATGTTGCACCTGTTATTGTTGACGGAAAGATAAAGGGGAGTGTGGGTGTTTTACACGATGTTTCTGAAATACACTCACTGACTAGTGAATTGAAGCGAGCTAGACAAATTATCCGGAGTCTAGAAGCTAAATATACGTTTGATGACATAATTGGAACTTCTCCAGAAATGAAGTTAGCATTAGAACAAGCGAAAGTCGGTGCAAAGACGCCGGCTACAGTCCTTCTCCGCGGTGAATCGGGTACTGGTAAAGAACTATTTGCGCATGCCATTCATAATGAAAGTGATCGCAAACACAATAAATTTATTAGAGTTAATTGTGCTGCTATTGCAGAATCTATATTAGAAAGTGAATTATTTGGATATGAAGAGGGTGCTTTTTCTGGTGCAAAACGAGGTGGTAAAAAAGGCCTTTTTGAAGAAGCAAATATGGGTAGTATATTTCTAGATGAAATTGGCGAACTATCCCTTCACATGCAAGCAAAATTATTACGTGTTCTACAAGAACATGAAATTGTTCGTGTAGGCGGAACTAACCCTGTCTTGTTAGATGTTCGAATTATTACTGCTACTAATATAAACTTAGAAAAGGCAATAATGAATAATACGTTTCGGGAGGATTTGTATTATCGTTTAAATCGCTTGCCGATATATATACCTCCTTTATACGAGAGAATTAATGATCTAGACGAACTAATTCAGCATATTATTGAGAAAATCAATCAGGATTATGGTCGAAATGTCCGAAAAGTATCTACAAAAGCAATAAGTGTTTTGAAAAGTTACCATTGGCCCGGAAATGTCAGGGAACTCGAAAATGTGATCGGACGAGCTATGATCTATATGGATATGAATGAAGAAATTATTCAAAAGGAACACATACCAAGTTTATTTGATAAACCTGCTGAAAATACTTCAACTAGTAATGGTCGTAAATATGCAACTGAGTCATTGCAAGCAGCTGTCGAACAGTATGAAAAAGATTATATAATCGAAGCTTATAAACGTAATGATTCCAACAAAACGAAAACTGCAAAAGAATTAAATATTTCTGTTCGTAACCTGTACTATAAGATAGAAAAATATAAAATTGAAAAGATTAACATGCAAGATCTTTCATAAATGAAAAATCTTGCACAACCGGAACGCGGTTCATAAAAGCGCTTACAATATCAAATAGTTGGCACGGAATTTGCACTATAATTAATGGGTGTTGGTAGGAGGTTTTTTAAAATGAATACATTAGCATCATTGAGAACCATCGTAAAACAAGAAAAACCACAAGTTGTATCTGTTGCTAATGCAGCAGATAGAGAAGTGCTCTTAGCTGTCAAAGAAGCTGTTAAACAAGATTTATGTTCGTTTTTATTATTTGGTAATGAAACTGAAATAAGATCAATTTCATCATCAATTGATTTGGATTTGAATTTGCCTCATCTAGTAATACGAAATGTAACTACCAATGTTGCTTTAGAAGCAACAAAAGCAGTTCATACAAACGAGGCGCAAATTTTAATGAAAGGGAATGTATCTACAAAGAATTTGTTGAAAGCGGTATTAGATAAGGAAAGTGGTTTACGGACTGGAAAGGTATTATCTCATGTAGCTCTTTTTGAAGTCCCAAATCAAGATAGACTTATTTTTTTAACCGATGCTGCTATGAACATAGCGCCTGATCTTAAAGAGAAAGTTGAAATACTTAATAACGCTGTTCAGGTAGCACATGGAATAGGGTTAGATACCCCGAAAGTAGCGATTATTTCACCGGTTGAAGTGGTTAATCATTCGATGCCATCTACATTAGATGGAGCCGTTATGACACAAATGCAAAATCGTGGGCAAATAAAGGGTTGTTTAGTTGATGGTCCATTAGCATTTGATAATGCAGTTTCTCATAAGGCCGCCGAACAGAAAGATATCAAATCAAAAGTGGCAGGCCAAGCAGATATATTAATGGTTCCAACCATCGAAGTAGGAAATGCTTTATATAAATCATTCATGTATTTTGCCAAAGCAAAGGTTGCAGCGGTTATAAGTGGAGCGAAAGCACCAATTATATTGACATCAAGAGCAGACTCAGCTGAAAGTAAGCTTCACTCATTATCACTAGCTCTAGTATCATCTAAAACATTTTAGGAGGAATTAATATGGAAATATTTACTTATATGGAAAAATACGATTATGAACAATTGGTTTTTTGTCAGGATAAAAATTCTGGGTTAAAAGCAATTATTGCGATTCACGATACAACTTTGGGGCCAGCACTTGGCGGAACTAGAATGTGGACGTACGATTCTGAAGCAGAAGCAATTGAAGATGCATTACGGTTAGCTAAAGGGATGACATATAAAAATGCAGCAGCTGGTTTGAACCTAGGTGGAGGCAAAACTGTCATTATTGGAGACCCTAAAAAGGATAAAAACCCAGAAATGTTCCGTGCTTTTGGTCGCTATATTCAAGGGCTTAATGGCCGTTATATTACTGCTGAGGACGTTGGTACAACCGAGCATGAAATGGATTTAATTCATATGGAAACAGATTTTGTAACAGGTATCTCACCAGAGTTTGGCTCATCTGGTAACCCTTCCCCAGTTACAGCTTATGGTGTTTATAAAGGGATGAAAGCAGCAGCAAAAGAGGCATATGGTAATGATTCATTAGAAGGTAAGACAGTGGCTGTTCAGGGTGTTGGTAATGTTGCGTATACCTTATGTGAATACTTGCATAATGAAGGTGCTCATTTAATTGTTACCGACATTAACAAAAAAGCAGTAGAGAAAGCTGTTGGAGCATTTGGTGCAAAAGCTGTTGAGCCAGACGATATTTATGATGTTGATTGCGATATATATGCTCCTTGTGCGTTAGGAGCTACGGTTAATGATGATACAATTCCAAAGTTAAAAGCAAAAGTTATCGCAGGTTCAGCAAATAATCAGTTAAAGTCTAAGAAGCATGGTGATATTATTCATGAGATGGGTATTGTTTATGCTCCGGATTATGTCATCAATTCTGGTGGGGTTATCAATGTCGCTGATGAATTAAATGGTTACAACCAAGAAAGAGCTATGAAGCAAGTTGAAACAATTTATGACAGTTTAATAAAAGTTTTTGATATAGCAAGAAGAGATAATATTCCAACTTATGTGGCTGCTGATCGTATGGCTGAAGAGAGAATTGAATCAGTAAGAAAGTCCCGTAGTCAATTTTTGCTAAACGGTCATCATACTTTAAGCAGAAGAAATTAACAATGGAGGTCAACTGTTTTGCAACAACACCAACCGTACAGAATTTTAGTGATTAATCCAGGTTCAACGTCTACAAAAATAGGAGTTTTTGAAAATGAATTGTGCATTTTTGAAAAATCCATTCGTCACGATACTCAAGCCATTGCACAATACAATCGGGTGATTGATCAATATGATTTTCGTAAAAAAGTAATTCTTGAACAATTGAATTATGAAGGAATTAACATATCAAAATTACATGCAGTATGTGGCAGAGGTGGATTACTGAGACCTATTGAAGGTGGAACGTATGAAGTAAACCAACCGATGTTGCAGGATTTAAAAATGGGGTATAACGGTGAACATGCTTCAAATCTGGGAGGTATTATTGCCCATGAAATTGCAAACGGGCTAAATATACCAGCATTTATAGTAGATCCTGTCGTTGTCAATGAGTTAGACGAGATTGCGAAGTTCTCAGGTGTACCAGAAATACCAAGAAAAAGCATTTTTCATGCGCTAAATCAAAAAGCTGTTGCAAGAAAAGCCGCAAACGACATGAATACGACATATGAAAATGTGAACTTAATTGTTACGCATATGGGTGGTGGAATTACCATTGGAGCCCATAAAAATGGAAAAGTGATTGATGTGAACAATGGGCTACACGGTGATGGTCCGTTTTCACCAGAACGAGCAGGGACGGTTCCGGCGGGCGACTTAGTTTCATTATGTTTTTCAGGTCAGTATTACCGCGATGAAATCATGAAAAAGTTAATAGGGCAAGGTGGCCTTGTAGCCTATTTACAAACAAATGATGCTGTAGAAGTAGAGAAACGTATTGAAAACGGTGACGAAGCAGCACAGCAGGTTTATGAGGCAATGGCATATCAAATTGCAAAGGAAATTGGCTCCATGAGTACTGTTTTATCTGGAAATATAGATGCGATTGTTTTAACAGGTGGTCTCGCGTATGGCAAAAAATTTATTGAAATGATAACCAAACGTGTAAATTGGATTGCAGATACCCTTGTTTATCCAGGGGAGAATGAGTTACAGGCACTGAATGAAGGAACATTAAGAGTGCTCCGAAACGAAGAGTTTCCAAAGACTTATCCAAATGATAAAGAAAAGGAGCGAACTATATATGGCGAAAGAATATGATCTTGTCATCCTCGGTGGAGGAACAGGAGGTTATGTAGCTGCTATCCGAGCTTCACAGTTAGGTATGCAAGTTGCTATGGTAGAAAAAGGTGAATTAGGTGGAACATGTTTGCATCGAGGCTGTATACCATCTAAGGCATTATTACGAAGTGCAGAAGTTTTAAAACAAACAAAAGAAGCGAATGAATACGGAATTGAGACAGAAAATCCAACACTTAATTTTACAAAAGTACAAGAAAGAAAAAACAGTATTGTAAAAACGCTACATCAAGGTGTTCAAGGTCTGATGAAAAAAGGAAAGATAGATGTTTTTGAAGGATTCGGGCGAATCTTAGGTCCAAGTATTTTCTCACCGATGCCTGGAACCATTTCCATTGAATATGCAAATGGTGATGAGAACACGATGATAGTTCCTAAAAATGTATTGATAGCGACTGGATCAAAACCAAAGTCACTTCCAGGATTAGAAATTGACGGAACATATGTTATGAGTTCTGATGAAGCACTACAGATGGAAGAACTTCCTTCATCGATCATTATAGTTGGTGGTGGAGTTATTGGAATTGAATGGGCATCCATGCTAGCTGATTTTGGAGTAGACGTAACAGTAGTTGAATACTTAGATCAAATTTTGCCAACTGAAGATGAAGCTATTGCAAAGGAAGTAGAAAAACTTTTGAAAAAGAAAGGTATTACATTTGTTAAATCGGCTAAAGTGCTAGGAGACACCTTAACAAAAGAAAATGGGGTAACAATAGAGGCTGAAGTAAACGGTGAAAAAGAGACGTTTAAAGCTGACAAGATGCTAGTATCGGTTGGTCGAGAAGGAAATACAACTAATATTGGAATTGAAAACACTGATATAGTAGTAGAAAAAGGTTTTATTCATACAAATCAATATTTCCAAACAAAAGAAACACATATATATGCAATTGGAGATGTGATTGGGGGAATGCAATTAGCTCATGTTGCTTCTCATGAAGGTATTGTAGCAGTAGAGCATATGGCAGACCAAAATCCATTACCAATTGAGTATGACAACATCGCATCGTGTATTTATTCAAATCCAGAAGTGGCAAGTGTAGGATTTACAGAGAAAGAAGCTAAGAAAAAGGGATTTGAAGTTAAAGTAGGCAAGTTTCCATTTCAGGCAATTGGAAAAGCGCTTGTACATGGTGAAACAGATGGTTTTGTAAAAATAATTGTAGATAAAAATACCGAAGACCTATTAGGTATTCATATGGTTGGTCCTCATGTAACTGATATGATCTCAGAAGCGGGACTAGCGAAAGTGCTAGATGCAACGCCATGGGAAGTAGCACACACTATTCATCCACACCCTTCTCTATCAGAGGTAATGGGTGAAGCAGCATTAGCTGTTGAGGGTAAACAGATACACGGTTAAATTAAAGGAGGGACTTTTAATGGCAAAAAATCGCCATGAAGCATTAGGCTTAACGGATGAACAAGTATTAGATATGTTTAGAACCATGCTTTTTGCAAGAAAAATTGATGAACGAATGTGGTTATTAAATCGTGCTGGTAAGATTCCTTTTGTCATTTCTTGTCAAGGACAAGAAGCAGCACAAGTAGGAGCATCTTTCGCAATGAATCGGGAAAGTGATTATGTAGCACCATATTATCGTGATATGGGAGTAGTACTCGCATTTGGCATGACCGCGAAGGAATTAATGCTATCAGGATTTGCTAAAGCCGAGGATCCTAACTCTGGTGGTCGACAAATGCCTGGACATTTTGGTCAAAAGACAAATAGAATTTTGTCAGGATCATCTCCTGTTACAACACAGCTCCCACACGCAGTTGGTGTTGCTTTAGCTGCTAAAATGGAGAAGAAGGATATAGTGTCACTCGTGACACTTGGTGAGGGTTCTTCCAACCAAGGAGATTTTCATGAAGGCTTAAACTTTGCCGGAGTGCATAAATTACCAGTTATTACAATGGTTGAAAATAATAAATATGCGATTTCAGTTCCGATTGAAAGGCAGTTAGCTTGTGAGAATGTGTCAGACCGAGCAATAGGCTACGGAATGCCAGGATTTACAGTTGATGGTAATGATCCTTTAGCAGTATATGAAGCAGTAAAAGAAGCTAGAGAACGTGCTGTTAATGGGGAAGGTCCTACATTAATTGAAGCCGTGTCATATCGTTTAACTGCCCATTCAAGTGATGATGATGACCGTTTATATCGTGAAAGTGATGAAGTAGAAGAGGCAAAGAAGAAAGACTCTATTATTACATTTGCAACGTATTTAAAAGAAGCAGGGATTCTTACTGATGACGTAGAGAAAAAAATGAATGATGAAATTAGCGACATTGTTAACGAAGCAACAGATTATGCTGAAGAAGCACCATACGCAGAGCCGGAATCTGCTTTAAAATATGTATACGAAGAGTAGGGAGGGAAATATGCAATGCCAGTAATGTCATATATTCAAGCTGTAACAACAGCATTAAGAGAAGAAATGCAACGTGATGAAAAAGTTTTTGTTTTAGGGGAAGATGTTGGAAAAAAAGGCGGTGTTTTCCGAGCTACAGACGGATTATACGATGAGTTTGGAGACTACCGAGTATTAGATACCCCTTTGGCTGAATCTGCTATTGCAGGAGTAGGTATTGGGGCAGCTATGTATGGAATGCGACCAGTAGCAGAAATGCAATTTGCTGATTTTATTATGCCAGCAGTAAACCAGATTATCTCTGAAGCTGCAAAAATGAGATATCGATCAAATAATGATTGGAGCGCTCCAATTACAATCCGCGCCCCGTATGGTGGTGGTGTGCATGGTGCATTATACCATTCACAATCTGTTGAATCGGTATTCGCTAATCAACCAGGTTTAAAGATTGTTATGCCATCAACACCTTATGATGTGAAAGGATTGCTTAAAGCATCTATACGTGATAACGATCCTGTCCTTTTCTTTGAACATAAACGTGCTTATCGTTTGTTAAAAGGTGAGGTTCCAGAAGATGATTACGTACTTCCAATTGGCAAAGCCGATGTAAAAAGGGAAGGAACTGACGTTACGATTATAACGTATGGTTTATGTGTACACTTTGCTTTGCAGGCAGCAGAGAAATTAGCTGAAGAAGGTGTAGATGCTCATATCCTTGATTTGCGCACCATTTATCCACTTGATAAAGAGGGTATTATTGAAGCAGCTAAAAAGACAGGAAAAGTGTTATTAATTACAGAGGATAATAAGGAAGGAAGCATTATTGGAGAAGTGGCTGCAATCATTGCAGAAAACTGCTTATTTGATTTAGATGCTCCCGTACAGCGTTTAGCAGGACCAGATGTACCTTCTATGCCTTACGCACCAACTATGGAAAAATACTTTATGATTAATCCAGATAAAGTGGAAGAAGCAATACGTGAATTAGCTGAATTTTAAACTGAATAAAGGAGGGAACTCTTATGGCTACAGAAAAAATTAACATGCCCCAATTAGGTGAAAGTGTAACAGAAGGTACGATTAGTTCATGGCTTGTAAAAGCAGGGGATCATGTTAACAAATACGATCCAATTGCTGAGGTAATGACTGATAAAGTAAACGCAGAGGTTCCATCTTCGTTCACTGGAGTTATCAAAGAACTTCGTGCACAAGAAGGAGATACAATCGCAGTAGGTGAATTGATGTGTTATATCGATACAGAAGGTGGTACTAACGCTGAGGAGCCTGCGACATCAACTGAAAAAGTTGAAGCTAAGTCAGAAAACGGTGAAGCTGATGAAGTAGAACCAGAAGATCAATCAATGAAAAAACGTTACTCACCTGCTGTGTTAAGAATGGCTCAAGAAAATGCCATCGACCTGGCCAATGTTAGCGGTAGTGGACGTGGTGGTAGAATCACCAGAAAAGATATTGAAAAAATCATTGCATCTGGGGACATTCCAAAGGCAAGTGAAGCAAGTATTTCCAAACAAGAAAGTCCTGCACAGACAAAACAACAAGGCCAAGCACAACCGAAACAATCAGCACCTCAGCCTAGTACACAAACCGGGGATATTGAAATACCGGTAACAGGTGTTCGTAAAGCAATTGCACAAAATATGGTACGCTCAACAACAGAAATCCCACATGCTTGGATGACTGTTGAGATTGACGTGACGGATCTCGTTCAATATAGAAATCAAGTGAAAAATGATTTCAAACAAAAAGAAGGCTTTGGTTTAACATTCTTTAGTTTCTTTGTGAAAGCTGTTGCACAGGCGTTAAAAGAATTCCCACAACTTAACAGTTCATGGGCAGAAGATAAAATTATTCAACGCAAGGACATCAATTTATCTATTGCTGTGGCGAAGGACCAAGAGCTATTTGTACCGGTAATTAAGCATGCAGATGAAAAAAGTATAAAGGGAATTGCAAAGGATATTCATGAGTTAGCAATGAAAGCGCGGTCTGGTAAATTAACCTCAGAAGACATGCAAGGAGGCACGTTTACCGTAAACAATACAGGTTCATTTGGTTCCATTCATTCGATGGGTGTCATTAATCACCCTCAAGCTGCTATATTGCAGGTAGAATCGATTGTCAAACGTCCTGTAATAGTAAATGATATGTTTGCAGCTAGAGATATGGTAAATCTATCTCTTTCACTTGATCATCGTATACTAGATGGTCTAGTCTGTGGTAATTTCTTAGCTAGAGTAAAAGAGATATTAGAAAATATGAACAAAGAAACTACAAACGTTTATTAAAATACTGGTGTCTAAAGTATTTTGAATTGAAATCTAGGCGTAAAATTGATAAGCTGAATATAGGTTATACTTATAATTACTCAAAATAAGGGGATGGATGTTCAAATGGATTTTAATTTATTCATGAACGATGTAGTTGACGCTGCCCGTAAAGATATTAAAGAAGCAGGATATGAGGAGCTTACTACTCCAGATGAAGTAGATCAGGCACTTAGCCGTGAAGGTACCACACTCGTTATGGTCAATTCAGTTTGTGGTTGTGCTGGTGGTGTAGCTCGACCTGCAGCAGCTAATGCGGTACATTATGATAAACGACCAGATCACTTAGTAACTGTCTTTGCTGGTCAGGATCGTGAAGCAACTGAAAAAGCTAGAGGTTATTTTGAAGGATATGCACCTTCATCACCTTCATTTGCTTTCTTAAAGGACGGTAAAATTGTTACAATGGTAGAACGTTCTGATATTGAAGGCTTTGGTGCAGTTGACGTAATTGGTAAGCTTCAACAAGTTTTCGATCAAAATTGTAAAGAAATTTAGTACAATTAAAAATGATACTGAGGCTGTCTCAACTTATACGGGTCAGCCTCATTTTATTAAAATATAGTATATAGAATAGATGATAAGGGAGATTTTATCGTGAAGATTGGCTATCGAACAATAAAGACTGCAATTGGTACACCAATTGCTATTTCGATTGCTCAATTATTAGGTCTAACAAATTTCGTTTCTGCAGGGATTCTTACCATACTATGTATTCAGCCATCAAGGAAGCGTTCAGTTCTCAGTGCATGGCATCGATTTGCAGCCTGTATCATTGCAATTATCTTTTCTATCATATTATTTGAGATTTTGGGCTATAACCCTGTTGCTATCGGGATCATGCTGGCTATTTTTATTCCGGTGACAGTGATGTTAAAAATTACTCCAGGAATTGCAACTAGTTCGGTTATCATATTACATATATATAGTGCCCGACAAATCAGTACCGGGTTACTAATAGATGAGTTCATCTTAATAGTAGTTGGTGTTGGCACAGGATTATTATTAAATTTGTACATGCCTAGTTTAGATAACAAATTGAAAGTTAAACAAGAAAAATTGGAGAATAATTTTCAGGCCATCTTAAATGAAATTGCTTTGTACATACGAGATAACAACGAAGAGTGGGATGGTAAAGAAATTACCCAGACAGAAGAAATTTTAGAAGATGCAACTGAATTAGTCTCATTAGATAGGGAAAATCACCTTTTAAGGAATGAACACCCTTATAACGACTATTTTAGTATGCGATCGAGACAATTTGAGTTATTAAAAAAGATGTTACCATTAGTCAGCAGATTACCAAAGACTGATGCCATATCATTACAAATAGCTGCTTTTTTTGAAAAGCTATCAGATGCAGTTCATCCAGGGAATACAGCTATTGTTTATCTGGAAGAACTAGAACTTTTGCGAACAAAATTTGATCAAGAAGAATTGCCTTCGACAAGAGAGGCTTTTGAAACAAGAGCAAATCTATTTCGCCTGCTGCATGAGATTGAAGACTACCTGTTACTTAAAGAGAAATTCAAAAAAAGTGACCTAAAGAAGAAAAATAGAAGAGACTGAACAGATGAAAGATTGTCCAGTCTCCATTTCTTTTTCTAAAAACTTGCAAACATAGCCAGTCCAGTTGTTATGGCTGATAGTACCATGGCAATAACCATAATATATATAACTACTTTAACTCTTCGTTCACGCTTTGATTTTCTTGGCTTAGCTGATTTATATGCCTGTTTTGCAACCAATGTTAAATCCTCCTTCAATCCTATGTGCTATTTATATTTTATCGTTAAAATTAGTAATGGACAAGTGGTAAAAATAATTAAACTGGAATTAGTTAATATTTAGTATAACTATTCTAATTTACTAGAAAATGGGGGCAAATGTATGAGTACAAATGAAAAATCAGAACAAGATTGGAAGTCATCGGTTGATTCAACAATAAAGCGCTTTCCGGAAAGAAAAGATTCATTTACAACATCTTCTAATATTGAGGTTGATCGACTCTATTATTCAGAAGGTGAAAATGATTCATCAGACCAGTTGGGTTTTCCTGGTCAGTATCCGTATACAAGAGGAATTCAACCAACTATGTATCGTAGTCGGTTTTGGACGATGCGCCAATATGCAGGTTTTGGTTCAGCTGAAGAAACAAACAAACGTTTTCGTTATCTATTAGACCAAGGTCAAACAGGTCTTTCTGTTGCTTTTGATCTACCTACACAAATTGGTTATGATTCTGACGATATTATGGCTGAAGGTGAAGTGGGTAAGGTAGGAGTTGCGATTGATTCCTTACACGATATGGAGCAGTTATTAGACCAAATCCCACTTGATAAAGTTAGCACCTCGATGACAATTAATGCATCTGCATCAGTTTTACTTTGCATGTATATTGCAGTTGGGGAAAAACAAGGTGTGCCAATGGAAAAGTTAACCGGTACTATTCAAAATGATATCTTAAAAGAATACATTGCACGTGGAACATACATCTACCCACCAAAACCGTCGATGCGATTAATTACCAATATCTTTGAATATTGTCAAAAAAACGTACCGAAATTTAACACAATTAGTATTTCAGGTTACCATATAAGAGAAGCAGGTTCGACTGCCGTTCAAGAAGCCGCATTTACCATTGCAAATGGTATTGCATATGTTGATGCAGCACTAGAGTCAGGACTTGATGTTGATACATTTGCGCCTCGATTAGCATTCTTTTTCAATGCACACAATAACTTTTTTGAAGAGGTTGCGAAATTTCGTGCTGCAAGAAGAATTTGGGCTAAAATAATGAAGGAACAATATAAAGCCAAAGATCCAAAGAGTTGGAAAATGCGATTCCATACTCAAACGGGCGGCTCCACACTTACAGCGCAACAGCCTGACAATAATATTGTTCGGGTAACATTGCAAGCACTGGCTGCTGTAATGGGGGGGACGCAAAGTTTACATACAAACTCACGAGATGAAGCATTGTCATTGCCTACAGAAGACTCAGCACGAATTGCACTGCGAACACAACAAATAATTGCTAATGAGAGCGGAGTAGCAGATACAATTGATCCGTTAGGTGGATCTTATTATGTAGAAGAGTTAACAAATGTGATTGAAGAGCAAGTGCAAGAATATTTAGAGCGTATTAATGAAATTGGCGGAGCTGTACAGGCAGTGGAAGAGGGCTATATGCAGCGTGAAATTCAGCAAAATGCATACGAAACACAGAAACGAATCGAAAAAGAAGAAGAAGTAATTGTAGGTCTAAATAAGTTCAAGATTGATGAGGAAGTCAATCCTGACCTATTGAAGGTTGATGAAGCATTGGAAAGTGCTCAAATAAAATCAATAGAAGTGATTCGAAAAAATAGAGATCAAGAATCTGTCGATAATACGTTAGCAGCGATTAGAAAACATGTAAAAACTAAAGACACTAATTTAATTCCATTTATTTTAGATGCTGTTAAAGCATACGCAACAATAGGGGAAATCTGTAACGTTTTACGTGATGAATTTGGAGAGTATATAGGAATGTAGAAGGGAGAAAGTCATATGGGGAAAATTCGAGTATTAATTGCAAAACCAGGTTTGGATGGTCATGATCGGGGGGCATTAGTTATAGCGCAAGCATTACGTGATCATGGGATGGAAGTTATCTATACAGGATTAAGACAAACTCCTGTACAAATAGCCCAGGCAGCAGTGCAGGAGGATGTGGATGTCATTGGTTTATCATCTTTATCAGGTGCACATCGAACGCTATTTCCAAAAGTTATTGATGCCTTAAAAGAGCGTAATGCTCTTGATATTCCTGTTGTGGCTGGTGGGGTTATCCCAAGTGAAGATATCTCTTTTTTAGAAGAAAAGGGTATAAATAAAATTTTCACTAGTGGTTCATCAACCGATGTTCTAGCAAACTATATAAAGCAGTTAATAGAACCAGAAGAAACAGTGGTAGAAAGTCCTAAAAAGATTGCTCATATAGGTATTGCTGTAAACAGTATTGATGCTGCTATACCTTTTTATATGAATTCTTTAGGTTTAGAGCTAGAAGGTGTGGAGACGGTAGAATCTGAGGGAGTTAAAGTTGCCTTTTTAAGAATTGGTGAATCACGTTTTGAATTACTCGAAGCACTAAGTGATTCTTCTCCAATCCGTCAATTTATTAATAAAAAAGGGGAGGGCGTTCATCATATTGCTATGGAAGTAGATAATATCACCGAACGCCTCGACCAACTTCGGAAAGAAGGAATTAAACTAATAAATGACGAACCGAAACAAGGCGCTCATAATAGTCAAATTGCTTTTGTTCATCCAAAAGCTGCAAATGGGGTATTATTCGAGTTGTGCCAGCACACAGAAGGAAGTGAGTAATAATGGACATTTTCGATAAAATTAACGAACTTTATGATAAACGCAGAATGGTTGAACTTGGTGGTGGGGATGAACGCATACAGAAGCAGCATGCAAAGGGGAAGATGACAGCTAGAGAACGTATCGATTATTTATTGGATGAAGGAACATTTGTAGAATTAAATCCTTTCATGGAACATCGTGGAACTGACTTCGGAATGGATAACAACATCGCTAAAGGCGAAGGCGTCGTTACTGGATATGGCAAAGTTAACGGTAAAGCAATCTATTTATTTGCTCAGGATTTTACTGTATATGGTGGAGCACTAGGAGAAATGCATGGTAAAAAGATTGCTGCTGTTATGGACTTAGCAGCGAAAAACGGCGTTCCATTTATCGGATTAAATGATTCTGGAGGAGCGCGAATACAAGAAGGTGTTTCATCTCTGGATGGATATGGACAAGTATTTTACCGTAATTCTATTTATTCAGGTGTCATCCCTCAAATTTCAGTTATTATGGGGCCAAGTGCAGGTGGTGCTGTTTATTCACCTGCCATAACTGACTTTGTTATAATGGTTGAAAAAACATCTCAAATGTTCATAACAGGCCCAAAAGTAATTGAAACAGTAACTGGTGAACAAATTTCAGCTGAAGACTTGGGTGGGGCACATATTCATAACTCAAAGAGTGGCAATGCTCATATTAAAACAGAGAATGAAGAAGAAGCTTTAGATGCTGTGCGTAGTTTGATAGCCTATTTACCTGCAAACAACAAAGAAAAAGCATCCATTGAAACAACGGAAAAGGAAGATAACCTAAGGCCTGACTTAACCGATATTGTCCCTTTTGATGCAATACGCCCGTATGATGTCAAAAAAGTGATTGAACAGGTTGTGGATACAGATAGTTTCTTTGAAATACATAAAAACTTTGCAAAAAATATTGTGGTTGGTTTTGCTCGTATAAAAGGAGAAACAGTTGGACTTGTATGCAACCAGCCCAAATATTTAGCAGGAGGGTTAGACATTGATTCTAGTGATAAAGCAGCCCGGTTTATCCGATTTTGTGATTCATTTAATATTCCGTTGATCACATTTGAAGATGTAACAGGCTTTTTCCCAGGTATAAAGCAAGAGCATGGGGGAATCATTCGTCATGGTGCAAAGATCTTGTACGCATACTCAGAAGCAACCGTTCCGAAAATCACCATTATTACACGAAAAGCATATGGCGGTGCATATGTAGCGTTGAATAGTAAGTCGATTGGTGCTGATCTTGTATACGCTTGGCCAAATGCCGAAATAGCTGTAATGGGTCCAGAAGGTGCTGCGAACATCATCTTTGCAAAGGAAATTGCAGAAAGTGAAAACCCAGAACGAACACGTCAAGACAAGATCGACACGTACCGAGAAAAGTTTGCCAATCCATATGTCGCAGCTGGATTAGGAATGGTTGATGATGTAATTGACCCAAGAGAAACACGTATTAAGCTTATCCAAGCCTTGGAGATGCTTTCTAATAAGCAAGAAGATCGACCAAAGAAAAAACACGGCAATATACCATTATAGTTAGACGTACACATAGGAGGATTTATAATGACAGCAGTAAATCAAGAAAGATTAATTAATGAATTTTTTGAACTAGTGAAAGTTGATTCAGAAACAAAATTTGAAGCTGAAATTGCTGAAGTGCTAAAAAAGAAATTTACAGACCTTGGAGTTGAAGTGATAGAGGATTCCAGTAAAGAAGAGACGGGTCATAGTGCAGGAAACCTTATCTGTACATTAAAAGGAAATAAAGAAGGTGTTGATCCCATTTATTTCACCTCTCACATGGATACAGTTGTTCCAGGTAAAGGGATTAAACCATCAATTAAAGATGGCTATATTGTTTCAGATGGAACAACCATTCTAGGTGCAGATGATAAAGCTGGTCTTGCCGCAATTTTTGAATCTATTCGTTCTTTACAAGAAAACAATATACAACACGGGGATATACAGTTTGTTATAACGGTTGGGGAAGAATCTGGTTTGGTAGGTGCTAAAGCATTAGATAAGTCCTTACTAAATGCAAACTATGGATATGCAATTGATAGCAATGGAACAGTTGGTGATATTATAGTAGCAGCACCAACCCAAGCGAAGCTGTTTACCGTGATTAAAGGAAAAACAGCACACGCTGGTGTCGCACCAGAAAAGGGTGTTTCTGCAATAACAATCGCAGCAAAAGCGATAGCTAAAATGCCACTTGGTCGCATTGACGAGGAGACAACTGCAAATATAGGGCGTTTTGAAGGTGGCAAACAAACCAATATAGTCGTTGATCACGTTGAAATATTAGCAGAAGCTCGTTCATTGATTCCAGAGAAAATGGAAGATCAAGTTACTAAAATGAAAGAAGCATTTGAGAAAACAGCAGAGGAACTTGGAGGAAAAGCGGAAGTCGATGTGAAAATCATGTATCCTGGTTTTAAGCGTGCTGAAGGGGACCAAGTTGTAGAGGTCGCTCGAAATGCGGCAAAAGCGATTGGCAGAGAAAGTAAACTATTAAAAAGCGGTGGTGGCAGTGATGCTAATGTAATCGCTGGACTAGGAATTCCAACTGTAAACTTAGCAGTTGGATACGAAGAAATTCATACAACAAATGAACGAATCGCTGTTGATGAACTGGTAAAGATCGCTGAACTGGTTACTGAGATTATGAAAGAAGTAGCAAAGTAAATGGAACAAAATCCCTGTTAGGTAGATGATCCTAACAGGGTACTTTTTTTAGGTTGTTTTCGTAAAGCAAGTTGCTTTTGAGAGAATAGGTATAAACTGCGACTTAACTTTAGGCTTATTTCTAAGAACGCGTGCTATTGCCGTCGTCTGGAATCGCTACGGTCGGATGCTTTCCGCGGGCACGGCTTCAGCCTCCGAAGCGGAAAACCACCGCTTCGGTGTCTTCAGATACGTGCTGTTCCCGCAGGACAAGGAGAGCTTCGACAGCGTTACATCGCACGCAGAAAATTGGTTTATATTTTCAAGGAGTCACCGCCCTCCGCTCACCCTGACTGGTAAGGGGTTCTATTAATACTAATACAGTCCCACGACAGTAACAGAAATAACAGCAGAGGGAATACACGTAGACTCCTTGAAAATGTAAAGACCACATTTTCCTCGTGCGATGCCAAGCTATGTAGCTTTCCTTGTCCTGTGGGAGCAGAGGCCTAGGAGGCTGTCCGACGAAGTGAAATTGCCGAATATTTATTCAAAATATGGTGGATTATACATTAATAATTCAGTGTGAATGCATATATATTCACAGAAATTATTCCATCGGACAGCCTCCTAGGAGGCTCATCGGCCGCCCACGGGTAGAAGACACTGCGCAGTGAAACGAAGCAGATGTCGCACTTGTACCCGGATGGGTGAAAGCGAAGTGTAATTCCGTAGCGGTAGGTTAACCGTCACATCAAGTTATGTCGCAGTTTACATCAACTATGAAGATGAAAAGGCATCAATGCGTACGAAAACAGCCCTTTTTTATGCTATAATATTAATATAGTCTATTAGTGTAAAGGGATGTAATGTTTATGACACAGCCTAGTCCAAAAAAGGGTCGGGTTATTTATCATATTGATATGAACTGCTTCTATGCTTCTGTAGAAATGGCATACAATCAAGACTTAAAAGGAAAGCCGTTAGCCATTGCCGGAAATCCTGAGGAACGTAAAGGGATCATCGTTACAAGCAGCTATGAAGCTAGAGCAAAGGGTGTCAAAACAACCATGCCATTGTGGCAAGCTAGAAAACTATGTCCAGAGCTAATAGTAATGCGTCCAAATTTTGAAAGATATCGTACTGCTTCTAAGGAAATATTTAAAATCTTATCTGAAGTCACCCCCTACGTACAACCAGTTTCAATTGACGAGGGATATATGGATGTAACAGACAGTCAACAACATGGGAATCCAATAGAAACAGCATATTATTTACAAGAAAAAATAGTAAAAGAACTCGACTTACCATGCAGCATCGGTATTGCACCAAATAAGTTTTTAGCAAAGATGGCTTCTGATATGAAAAAACCATTAGGAATAACCGTCTTACGCAAAAGAGAGTTGTCTCATAAGTTATGGCCACTTCCTGTTGGAGAAATGTATGGTGTTGGAGAAAAAACAGCAGCAAAATTAAATACAATTGAAGTTAACACAATAGGTAATCTTGCTAATAAAGATGTCTATCAGTTAAAACAATTGCTAGGAGTTAATGGAGAACGTTTGAAAAATAGGGCAAATGGTATTGACACAACACCAGTAGACCCAGATGCAATATATGAATTTAAGAGTATTGGAAGTTCACAAACGTTACCACAGGATACAACTGATGAATTGGAAATTTCAAAACTTATGAATCAGCTTGCTGAGAGTGTTGATCGGCGGTTGAAACGTAAACAAGCAGTTGGACGTAGTGTGCAAATTACCATTCGATATCATAACCGAAGAACAATTACCCGTAGTAAAAAGGTAAATATGTATATAGAGAAAAAGTCAGACATACTTCATGTTGCAAATGAATTATTCCAAAAGCATTGGGACTTAGAACCTATTCGGTTATTAGGGATTACTGTACAGGATGTTGATGAAAAACAAAACATAGCTCATCAACTTAACTTATTTACCTATGAACAAGAAGCAAGTAAAGAGAAGTTGTATTCCGCTATTGATTCTTTATCGGAAAAGTATGGGAAGAACCCATTTATTCAATGGAATGAAAAGAATCTAGAAGAAAAGGAACAGCCAAGAACCAGCTTCCAAAAGGACTTTTTAGATGACTATAAACGGCCATAAAACAGCCTACACTATAAATGGTGTAGGCTGTTGCTTACTTCATTATTTTTTTTACTAGAGAGTGAGCTATTTTGCTACCGGGATAGCGTAATGGAATATCAAATTTCGTGGTTTTTTTTATTATACTTTTTCTATGTGAGAAGGTATCAAAACTAGATTTACCATGATATGATCCCATTCCACTACTTCCAACGCCATCAAATGGAAGATGAGGATTTGCAAAATGATAAAGCGTATCGTTTATACAACCTCCTCCAAATGATACGTTTTCCAGTTGTTGCTGATATTTCTCTTTCTCACCAAAATAATAGAGTGCGAGAGGTTTATCTCTACCCTTAAGTTCAGATATTACTTCATCTAGTTCCGTAAAGGTTAACACTGGTAAAATTGGACCAAAAATTTCTTCTTGCATAATTGGGTCACTCCAGGTGATATTTTCTAGTATCGTCGGTTCAAATGCTAGATTTTCTAAATCAGAATTACCACCATGGACAACTTTACCATTCGATACGAAACTGTTTAATCGATCAAAATGTCGGGTATTAATTATACGAACGTAGTCTTGATTCTGAAGTGGTTTTTTACTGTATAAATCCTTGATATATTTCTTCAACGCTTTAACTAACTTTGCTTTTACTTTCTCATGTACATATAGATAATCAGGCGCAATACAGGTCTGTCCTGCATTTGTAAGTTTCCCCCACACGATACGTTTTGCAGCTAAATCGATATTAGCATCTCTATTTATAATAGCAGGGCTTTTCCACCTAACTCCAATGTAACTGGTGTTAAGTTTTTACTAGCTTCTCGCATAATTATTTTATCGACTTCTGTGCTTCCTGTGAAAAAGATATAATCAACGTGTTGATCAAGTAATTGTTGATTTACTTCTTTTGCACCTTGAAAACTGCAAAATAGGAAAGCTCAAACGTGTCATGAATCATATCTGCAAGCAAAGAAGAAGTTGATTGTGTATATTCAGATGGCTTTAAAACTACCGTATTACCTGCAGCTATTGCACCAATTACAGGGGCAATAGCTAATTGTAATGGATAATTCCATGGAGATATAACCAATGTGACCCCATATGGTTCTTTATAAATATAATTTTTAGTCCCTTTATGGGTAATGGGAGAATCTACTTTTTCTGGGTCCATCCAGTCCTTTAGTTGCTTGACTGTGAAATCAATCTCAGTATAAAGTACGCCTAATTCTGTTGTTAGTGTTTCGTATGATGATTTATTCAAGTCATCTTTAAGTGCCTGATAGATGTGTTGTTCAAACTTCTTAAGCATCGTTTTCAGTACCTTTAGTTGATTGATGCGGAAAGAATATTTTAATGTAGTACCATTGTGAAAGTATTGCCGTTGTTTGATCATTAATGCTTCTATTTGTTCCATTATAATCACTCCCTTAATGATTATAGGGTTACCTTATAAAAATCAGAAGCAAGTTCTGTATTTGGAAAAATATGACGTGCCTCATTTAATAATTGCTGGTTATCTTCTTTTTGATAACGGGAGGAAATATGTGTTAATACTAATTTTTTAACATTACTTTCTTTCGCAAAATATGCGGCCTGGGTTGTCGTTGAATGAGAATATTGTTTTGCCATATCTTCTTTATCCTGATTAAATGTTGCCTCATGTACCAGAACATCCGAATGTTTAACAAATGATTCATATTCGTGAGAGGCGCGCGTATCTCCAAGTATGGAAATAACTCGTCCTTTTTTATTAGGACCTACGAAATCCTCTCGTTGAATCTGCTGACCATCAACTGTTGTTACGGTCGGGTTATCTTTTATTTTTTGGTAAATTGGGCCAGGGTCAATACCAGCATCTTTTAACTTATCAACTAATAATTCACCAGCTTTATCTTTTTCTACAATCCGAAATCCATAGCTTTGTATACCATGGTCAAGTGTTCTGCAATTAACAGAAATGGTTTCGTCCTCATATAATTGACCTGCTGTTATTTCAATAATAGACAAGGGATATAACAAGTGTGTTCCACTTACTTTAAGACTAGTATTAATATATTCTTTTATACCAGGTGGACCATATACAGTTAATAAATCATCACCACCTTGAAATGAACGACTGCTTAATAGTCCTGGTAGACCAAAGATATGATCACCATGCATATGTGTAATAAAAATTTTATTTATTTTTCTTGGTTTGATAGAAGTGTGCAGGATTTGATGTTGTGTTGATTCACCACAATCAAATAACCATATACTATTTTTTTCTTGTAATAACGTGAGAGCAATAGCTGATACATTTCGTTCTTTAGAAGGTATTCCTGACCCAGTGCCAAGAAAGATTAATTCCATATTAGTTCCATCCTCGTTTATATTGTGTCGGAGCCTCTATGTTATGACCTAGCTCATCTGCGACCGTTTTCGCCCAATATGGATTACGTAATAATGCTCGTCCGATAAATACAAGATCAGCGCGGTCATTTTGTATGATTTCCTCTGCTTGTAAACCGTTCGTTATTAAACCGACTGCACCTGTATTTATTGCTGCTTCCTGTTTTATCGTATCACACCGCTTTATTTGATAACCTGGGTATGGCGAAATAGCAACTGGTACAACACCACCTGAACTACAATCAATTAAGTCTACTCCTTGTTTTTTCATTTGTGTTGCCACATAAATAAGATCTTCTAATTTGTTGCCTTGTTTATGATACTCATCGGTTGATATACGTACAAATACGGGACCATCCCACACTTTTTTAACTGAACCGATTACTTCAGATAAGAAGCGATAGCGGTTTTCTAAAGTTTGGCCATACTGATCTGTACGTTTATTTGTTAATGGGGAGAGGAATTGATTAATCAAGTAACCATGAGCTGCATGAATTTCTATAATATCAAATCCTGCCTCTTTTGCTCGTCTAGCTCCATTTTTAAAAGCTTCTAGAGTCGTTTCAATATCTTTTATGGTCATTTCTGCAGGTACCTTAAACGATTCATTGAAAGCAGTTGCGGATGGTGCATAAATAGTCGAGTCTAATTGAGCTTTTCTGCCGGCATGTGCCAGTTGAAGAGCTGACTTTGCACCATATGTGTGTATCTGTTCATTTAGTTTTTTTAACCCAGAAATCTGGTCATCATTCCAAATGCCAAGGTCTTGTGGAGAAATACGTCCTTCAGGCTGAACAGCTGAGGCTTCTGTCATAACTAACCCAACTCCTCCAACCGCACGTGATGTATAGTGGGTCATATGAAAGGGAGTAACTTTTCCATCTTCATTCATACAAGAGTACATACACATAGGTGACATAACAATACGATTCTTTAGTGAAACGCCTTTATAGTTGATTGTTGAAAATAGTTTTGTCATGTTAAAAATCTCCTTTTAATGAATTTTTGTACATAAATAGTTCACGGTACTGTAGTGCTTTGTGTGGTACGTCAGTAAAAATACTATCACATCCACTTGTAAAACTTTGCATAATATGTGTTAATCTATTAACTGTATAGACTCTTATTATCATATCTTCTCGATGACACTGTTCAACGAGTTGCGGACTAAGTAAACGATATTTTATATGAATGGCAGATGCGCCCAGTTCTTTTGCGTAGGAGACTAGATTATGCTTTTTTTTAGATACTAATAAAGCAACACCCATAGTATTTCGAAAAAACTCCATTCGCCTAACACTGGTTGGATTAAACGTTGAGAGTGTGGTTTGTTTAGCTATCTGATAATAATTTACCATGTCGTATACAATTGATTCTAAGTTCTCATAATCTATTTTATTATTTTTAAGCTCAATATTTAAATATAACGACTTATCCTGTGCCCATTGTAGAAATTCTTCAAGCGTAAGAATGGTTGTTCCGGCAAATTTACTATTGAACCATGATCCAGCATCCAGTTGTTTTAATTGGTCATATGTATAATCTTTTATATAACCAGTGCCATTAGTCGTTCGGTTAACGAGCTCATCATGAATTAACACTGGAATATTGTCCTTCGTTAAATGGACATCGGTTTCAATCCCTTCAGCATCCAATCGATAGGCAAGTTTAAAGGCAGGCATCGTATTTTCAGGAGCAAGCTTACTAGCTCCACGATGAGCTATAATTTTTGTATTCAATAGTTTCACCTCTTTATTTGATTGTGTTTTATTTTCAAAAAAAAGTCAATTTACATAGGAGGAATTCATATGAAAAGCTGGCAAACAAAAGAAGAATTAACCGATTTATTGTGTACACTTGTTCATCAACAAAGTGTAACTGGGAGTAATGCAGAAATAGCAATAGCAGAATATCTTTATCACTTATTAGCACAAAAGGAATATTTTCAAACAAATCCATCTTATTTAAACCTTCATCCCTTAGATGATGGGAGGCGTCTGTTAACTGGATTAGTAAAAGGGGAAAATAATACCAAAGAAACAGTCATTCTATTAAGTCATTTTGATGTAGTTGGTGTCGAGGACTATGGCTCATTACAGAATCTTGCTTTTTATCCTAAAGAACTTACGAAAGAAATGGAAGAAATTAAGGAAGAATTGCCAAAGTCTGTACAAGCGGATTTAGAAGCAGATACTTGGCTGTTTGGACGAGGTACGATGGATATGAAAGCGGGGATAGCATTGCATTTATCCATGATCGAAAGAGCGATCGAAGGGGAATTCGATGGCAATATCTTGTTCGTAACTGTTCCAGATGAGGAAGCTAATTCACAAGGGATGCTTGCAGCTCTACCAGTATTAAATAAACTTAAAGAGGATGAGAATTTAATCTTTAATGCTTGTTTAAACGGTGAACCCATGTTTAGTAAATATCCTCAAGACCCAGCCTATTATGTATACGCTGGATCAATCGGTAAGGTATTACCAGGCTTTTATTGCTATGGAAAAGAATCACACGTAGGAGAACCATTTGCAGGAATAAATCCAAATTTAATGGTTAGTTTTTTATCACAACAACTTGAATTAAATGACTCATTTATTGAAAAAATAGGTGATGAGGTAACTCCTCCACCAGTGAGCCTGATGCAGCGGGATTTAAAAGAAGAATACTCGGTACAAACACCACATGCAGCCATTTCCATGTATAACGTCTTATATTTGAAACAAACGTTTAAGGCGTTAAATGAAAAATTGTTGACAGGGGCTCAACATGCAGCAAGGGAGATTGAAAATTACATTCAAGAAAAAGCTTCTAAATTCGCAATTGTTGCATCCGATTTTTCGATGCCCACATCTTCAGTGAACGTTATGATGTACGATGACTTATATCAAGAGGCTGTAAACCGGTATGGGGAACAAGAAATAAATCGTCGGCAGAATTTATTAGTCAGTCAACGAGATAAGGGGGATCGGGACTTTTCAACCTTGCTTGTACAGGAATTAGCAGCTATGTGTAAAGATTTGACACCAATGATTGTATTATTTTACAGTCCACCCTTTTATCCGGCTGTTTCCTCATATGACGATCCCTATATCAAGAATGTGATGGATCATGTGAAAAAATATACGAAAGACAATTATCAAGTTGATTTAACAGTCTCTGAATTTTTTACAGGGTTATCAGATTTAAGTTATTTAGGGCCAGTTGCATCGAAAAGTAAATTACAGCAACTTACAACTAATATGCCCCTGCAAAATAATGGGTTTGATTTTCCAGAAAATATTATGGAACAACTTACCATGCCTGTTTTAAATATTGGACCGTTAGGAAAGGATCCTCATCAATGGACAGAACGGTTGGAGTTAACATACAGCTTTGAGTATTTACCATCAATATTGAATGAAACAATCCATCAGTTGTTAATGAAAAAATAATAACTACAATGTGACTTTTTCCCTCAAAAAGGGTAGAATAGAGAGGTAACTGAATGATCATTCATTTTTGGGGGACTTTTAATAATGATAGGAATAAATAAAAAAGTAAGTCAAATAACTGTACCAACACCTTTTGCTGTTGGAGATACACACGTATATCTTTTAGAAGGAGATATGCTTACATTAGTGGATGCCGGTGTTAAAACGAAAGAGGCGTGGGAAGCTTGTAAAACTCAGTTAAAAGAATTAGGGTACTTTCCAAGTGATATTGAACAAATTATCTTAACACATCATCATCCCGATCATATTGGTTTAGTTGATCAGTTTCCACGTGTAGAATCTATTGTTGCGCATAAACATGTCGATTTGTGGTTAACACGAAATGAACCGTTTTTTCAGCACTATGAACAGTTTTTCAAGGATTTCTTTATAGCATCCGGTGTCCCAGAACGATTCAACAAAATTCTGGGGGATTTACGTACTCCCTTACATTTTGCAAGTGAGGGAAGGTTAACTTCAGTAATAAGTGAAGGAGATGTATTACCAGGTCATGAAGATTGGCAAGTGATCGAAACAAAGGGGCATGCACAAAGTCATTTATCTTTTTTTCGAAAAAGCGATGGGGCTTTTATTGGTGGAGATCATTTATTACACCATATTTCTCCAAATCCATTACTTGAACCACCACACGATGGTGAGAAGGAGCGAGCCAAACCACTTTTACAGTACAGAGATAATTTACAAAAATGTGCAAATTTAGGAATTAAAACGGTATATCCTGGACATGGTGATGTTTTTACAAATGTAGAGGAGATTATACCGGTACGACTAAAAAAACAAGAAGAACGCGCCAATAAAGTTCGGTTACTCCTGCAAGAAAAAGCACAAACACCTTTTGAAATATGCCAGCAAATCTTTCCTAAGCATTATGAAAAACAGCTTGAGTTAACTATGTCTGAAACCATTGGACAGTTGGATTTTCTTGAAGATCAAGTCGCTGCAGGGAAAACAATTAAAGACGGAATTTTATACTATCATGCAATCTAATTTAGTAAACAAAAAGATAATTGTTACTGGTGCTTCAAGTGGTATTGGTGAAAGAATTGTATGGCACATAGCTAAAAATGGCGGAATACCTGTTATGCTAGCTCGTTCCGTTGATAAGTTAAAAAGCTTACAACAAGTAATAGATGAAACGTTTCGTACAACCAGTTTTGTGTACCAAGTGGATTTACAGAATGAAAATGAACTAACTACTGTTATGAAACAAATAGTGACTGAACATGAACAAGTGCATGGATTAATTAATAATGCCGGTGTTGGTGTATTTGATTATATTAAAGATATGCAATGGCAGGATGTGGAGCGTATGTTTCAACTGAATGTTTTTGCATTAATGCGTGGAACGCAGCAGCTGTTACCTCATTTCTTGAAACATCAAGAGGGGCACATTGTAAATATTGCGTCACAAGCGGGAAAAATTGCTACTCCAAAATCTGCCGTATATGCATCCTCAAAGCATGCAGTACTAGGATTTACTAATGCTCTAAGATTAGAAATAAATAGTGATAATGTTTATGTTACAGCGGTTAATTTAGGCCCAGTTCGAACAAACTTTTTTGCAACTGCAGACCCAGAAGGAGATTACCAGAAAAATATTGACCGCTATATGCTCGATGCGGATCATGTAGGTAAAAAAATAGTTTTCCATTTATTCACCCGTAAACGAGAAATCAACTTACCATGGTGGATGGAGCTAGGAAGCAAGTTTTATCAGCTGTTTCCTAAAGGATTTGAATGGATATTAAACAAGCAATTTAAAAGAAAATAACGAAATGTTTAGTTGATGCCTATACCATCTAAGAAAAAGTGGCATATAAAACTTACTTTTCTATGCCACCATTCTCTTAGCAAATTCGATTATAGCTATAGAAGGATAGAACCGTTTGATTAAACTAATAAATATAGGCTGTTTTCGTAAAGATTGTTGTTTTTGTCACAATAGGTATAAACTGCGACGTAACTTTAGGCTTATTTCTAAGAACGCGTGCTATTGCCGCCGTCAGGGATCGCTACGGGCGGATGCTTTCCGCGGGCACGGCTTCAGCCTCCGAAGCGGAAAACCACCGCTTCGGTGTCTTCAGACACGTGCTGTTCCCGCAGAAGTCACCGCCCTCCGCTCACCCTGACTGGTAAGGGGTTCTATTAATACTAATACAGTCCCACGACAGTAACAGAAATAACAGCGGAGGAAATACACGTAGACTCCTTGAAAATACAAACCGATTTTCTGCGTGCGATGTCTAGCTATGTAGCTTTCCTTATCCTGTGGGAGCAGAGGCCTAGGAGGCTGTCCGACGAAGTGAAATTGCCGAATATTTATTCAAAATATGGTGGATTATACATTAATAATTCAGTGTGAATGCATATATATTCACAGAAATTATTCCATCGGACAGCCTCCTAGTTGAGACCCCGCAGAGCGTTAGCTCGAGGAGGCTCATCAGCCGCCCGCGGGTAGAAGACACTGCGCAGTGAAACGAAGCAGATGTCGCACTTGTACCCGGATGGGTGAAAGCGAAGTGTATTTCCGTAGCGGTAGGTTAACCGTCACATCAAGTTACGTCGCATTTTATATCAACTATGAAGATGTAAAAGCAACAATGCGTGCGAAACAGCCTAAATTTAAGATTAACGATGGTTTGTATATTTAATTTCCTTTGTAATCTGTCGTAAAGTAGTATACATTTCCTCCGTTAATGCTTTCGAAAAATCAAAGTCTGTGTTTTCGTTTACTTGGTTGATTGAACTCGCACCGAATATAGCACTAGCAACTGCAGGGTGTTTTAATACATATTTAAGAGCTAAAGCATTTATGGATGAAAACTGTTCCATTTCTTCAGTAATCTTTTGGTGAATCGCTTTAAGTTCTTCGTATGAATAATCTAAAAAGCCATCATGTCCTTTTGTTTCCATTTGCTCATTTGCTTTAGTACTTAGCATTCCCTTAGCCAATGGACCACGTGCAAGTACACTAATACTGTTTTCATAAAGTTGATCTAGTATTTCTTCTTCTGGTCGCCTATCCAACATATTATATTGCATCATAACAGCGTCTATATTAGCGTGCTTCATAAACTCTCTGATAACATTAGGTCGAATAGATGAAATGCCATAGCCACGAATGAGACCTTCTTGTTTTAATTCTTCAAACGCTTCAATAGATTCATCAATTGGGTCATTAATAGTTCCGCCATGAAGCATGTAAAAGTCGATATAGTCCGTATTTAAACGATGTAAACTATCCTTCAAGCCGTTTTTTATATGTGATTTTGAAGGGTCCCAGAACCAATCCTTTTTTTCCTTATTAAAATGGTTACCAACCTTGGAAGTTATTACGATTTCGTCTCGTTTGTCTTTGATAGCTTGACCAACAATCTCTTCGTTTTGACCAAAATCATATAAGTCTGCAGTATCAAGGTGATTTACACCTTTATCCAGAGCTTGGTCAATGATAGATATAGCTTTTTGGTTGTCCGTGCCAAGCGACATACACCCAAGCGATAGCTCAGAGATATAAATATTAGATTTTCCTAATTGATTTTTTTTCACTTCTAACGCCTCCAATTTCTTGAGAAATCCTTTTCTCTATTGTAGAAATAGCTTTTATATAATACAACTGATTCACAACGTTATGCTAAAATAAAAGAAATATATAATTTATAAAGGTGATCTTATATGAAAAAATTTGAGGAAAAAACAATAAAAACTAAAAATATTTATGATGGAAAAGTCATCAAACTTCAAGTGGATGACGTTACACTTCCAAACGGTAAAACTTCTAAACGGGAGTTAATTAAACACCCTGGTGCCGTCGCTATTATAGCGATTACTAAAGATAATAAAATTGTATTTGTAGAGCAATATCGAAAACCGTTAGAGAAATCTATCGTAGAAATACCTGCTGGAAAATTGGAAAAGGGGGAAAGTCCTGAAGTAACAGCTGTACGTGAATTAGAAGAGGAAACGGGTTATACCACAAGAAACTTAGAGTTTGTTACATCCTTTTACACTTCTCCAGGATTTGCTGATGAGCATATGTATATTTATAAGACAAGTCAGTTGGAGCAATTAGAAAATCCGCTAGAAGGGGATGACGATGAATTTGTGGAAATTTTAGAATTAACGTTAGATCAAGCGAAACAATATGTAGAAGAACAGCGAATACATGATGCGAAAACGAATTATGCTGTCTTGTATTTAGAAATGCTAGGGAGGAAGTAGATAATGCTACAATCCTATTTTGCCGATATGCACATCCATATTGGACGAGATATGTACAACAAACCTGTGAAAATAACTGGTGCGAAAAGTTTAACACTGACAAATATTTTAAAGGAAGCAAGCAGGAATAAAGGAATTCATATGGTAGGTGTTATAGATAGTCATGCCCCTGCAGTACAACAAGAAATAAAAGACTTAATAAAAGCAGGAAAGGCGGAAGAACTACTTGAAGGTGGTATTCGTTTTGAAAAAGTAACCTTACTATTAGGATCTGAAATAGAAATATATGATGAACTATGTCAAGGCCCGATACATGTTCTTTGCTATTTTCCTACCCTTAGAAAAATGGAACTATTTTCAGAATGGCTAACCACAAAAATGAAAAATATTACGCTTAGTTCACAACGATATTATGGAACGGCAAAAGAACTACAATTTAAAGTGAAAGAATTAGAAGGTATTTTCATTCCAGCACATGTGTTTACTCCTTTTAAAAGTATGTATGGAAAAGGGGTACATAAATCACTAAAGGAAGTGTTTGATCCAGATTTAATTGATGCAATTGAACTCGGACTAAGTTCGGATACTGCTATGGCGGATCAAATTATAGAATTACATGATTATACGTATGTTTCAAACTCGGATGCACATTCTCTAGCAAAAATTGCACGTGAGTATCAGGATATTTATATGAAAGAGCCATCATTTAAGGAGTTTCAATGGGCACTTCATGGTATAGAGGGGAGGAAGATAGTACAGAATTATGGTATGAATCCACAACTCGGAAAATACCATACAACGGTTTGTAATGATTGTTTGGAAACTCTATCAAAAGAAGTAGAAAAGTGTTCAGCGTGTGGATCTAAAAAAATAATAAAAGGTGTATTTGACCGAATTCAAGAATTAGCAGATGCAAGAGCGAAAGGCAGAGAACGTCCACCATATTTATATCAGGTGCCTTTGGAATATCTACCATCACTTGGTCCAAAAACATTTAAAAAACTGTTAAATCGTTTTGGAACAGAAATGAATGTAATCCATCATGCTACATTGAAAGAATTAAGAGAAATAGTTCCAGACAAACTAGCTAATTCTATTATACAAATGAGAGAAGGAAAACAATCAATCAAGGCAGGTGGTGGAGGGCGGTACGGTAGTATAACGTCATCTTAAATTAATAATATTAAAAGATTTCAACTATTAATTGGTATTTTTAATCGGAATTCTTCATAGTTTTAACTATAGGCAAACGTCTCTTGAATGGAGGATTCCGATGTATAGAAAAAGAAGAACTCTAGTATTAAATCATCTAAAGGAAAATGCAGCAATATACTTATTTATGGTTATTTTGTTTTTAACTGGTGTTATTTTTGGCGCAATTATTGTAAACAGTATGAACTTTGTCCAAAAGCAGGATCTATTTTTTTATTTAGAACGCTTTTTTGGACAAATCTCAAATCAGCAGCAAATTGCAAGTACTGATATATTAAAAAGTAGCTTTTTATATCACGTTAAATATTTGTTATTACTATTTGTATTAGGGTTATCAGTCATTGGATTGCCAATCGTATGGATATTATTATTTTTAAAAGGTTTGGTAGTAGGCTTTTCAGTTGGTTTTATTGTAAATCAGTTAGGATTAAAAGGTCTTCTTTTAGCTTCATTATCAATCGCACCGCAAAATTTTCTGATCATACCAATCTATATTACCGCTGGTAGTCTATCCATGATCTTTTCGTTAACGTTGTTAAATAAATTATTTAGTCGCAGAGTATCACGACCGGTATTTCAACCATTTGGAAGATATGTCACCATGTTTTCATTGTTATTAGCTACAGCGTTTATCGCCGCTCTATTAGAAGCATTTGTTGCAAATGAAGCTATGGAAGCTGTCATTAAATCACTTTACTAAATCTGCAAAAGTTCAATCAAACACTTTTTATTAATTAACAATAATTATTGTTTATAAATAATAATAATTATACTTTGACACGCTTTTCAACTGTGCATATAATAAAGATGGGGTTAAGAGGGAGGATACTAGCTATGGAACATCGAATTGATCGTATTAAAAAGCAGCTCCATGCACAGAGCTATAAGCTGACTCCACAAAGAGAAGCAACGGTCAGGGTATTGTTGGAGCGTGAAGAGGATCATCTGAGTGCGGAGGAAGTGTACTTACTTGTAAAAGAAAAAGCACCTGAAATAGGTCTTGCAACGGTATACCGAACATTAGAATTATTATCTGAGCTCAAAATTGTTGATAAAATTAATTTTGGTGATGGTGTCTCCCGCTACGATCTTCGTAAAGAAGGCGCAGAGCATTTTCATCATCATCTTGTATGTATTGAATGTGGGTCTGTTGAAGAAATTGAAGATGATTTATTAGAAGATGTTGAAAAAATTGTTGAAAACGATTGGAACTTTCAAGTAAAGGATCACCGTTTGACATTTCATGGTATCTGTAAGCAATGTCAAAAAGTAGTTGCTAAAACAACATAGAAGTAACCGCTCCGCCTTTTTTCGTTAATGAAGAAAGGCTTTTATTTTTGTGAAATGAATATGAAATGTATCCTTATTATTTACAATTCATTGGAAATAGGTTACTTTGTGAAGTAGGGTATCTTCGTATTAATTCATTTCATTTTAACCTATCAGAACAGTGATAATGCGAAGTGAATTTGATTTTAATCAACAGTTTCATAGTTACATGTATATTGTATTCCTTTTTTGGCATATCTTTTAATAGTACTAGATATTAAAAAGAGGAGACAAACAAAATGAAAAGGATGATATGGGATACCGTAAAGATTTTCGTTATTTTTGTAGCATGTACATTTTTGTTTTATTTCGGATTACGCGTTATGCATACTGAGTACGAACAATATCATCGTTATGATCCACCAGAAGGACAGTCTATTAAGGTTTTTAACACAGATCAACGTTTCATAGATCGATTGAATTTATTTTTTCGATTAGGGGAGTAAGTGTATGCTGCAACATGCTTATGATGATTTTTTTCATTATTTACAAGTTGAGAGAGGTTTATCGGATAACACATTAAAATCCTATAAAAGAGATTTAAATCAGTACTTACTATATATAAATAAGGTAATGCTTAAATCAAATTGGGACAATGTCACTAGAAATGATATCATTGGGTTTTTACAGCAGCTTAAGGATGACGGGAAATCTCAGTCCACGATGACACGTGCTGTCTCTACCATTCGTGCATTTCACCAGTTTCTAATAAGGGAGAAGTTCGTGAATCTTGATGCTAGTTTACATATTGAAACGCCGAGGAAAGAAAGAAAACTTCCAGATATTTTGTCCTTGGCAGAAGTTGAAGCACTACTTGTCAACCAAGGTAGTACGCCTCTTCACATTCGAAACAAAGCAATGCTTGAATTATTATATGCTACAGGGCTCCGTGTTACAGAGTTGATCACATTAAAAGTAAGTGATCTTCATTTAACTATGGGGTTTGTTCGTTGTCTAGGGAAGGGATCCAAAGAAAGAATTGTGCCGTTAGGTAATGTTGCAAAAAAATCTGTGGAAGATTACTTAGAACAAGCAAGATCGCAATTAATAAAGCGTAAGGATGATCAAAACGTTTTATTTGTTAATCAGCATGGTAGACCGTTGTCTAGACAGGGTTTTTGGAAAATACTTAAGCAAGTTGCATCAAATGCTAATATAAAGAAAACAATAACACCACACACATTGAGGCATTCTTTTGCTACACATTTGTTAGAAAATGGCGCCGATTTACGCTCGGTTCAGGAAATGCTTGGCCATTCTGACATATCCACAACACAAATTTATACACATGTAACAAAAGCTAGACTAAAAGATATTTATAAGTCTTACCACCCTAGGGCATAATTTTGTCCGTTATGTCGTCTGACATCCTACAACAATAGAATCAAAATCAACATATTAAAAGAGGAAATTGGGAATATAATTATAGGAGGTTTTAATTATGAAAAATTTCAAACGTGTATTTTTGGTCGTTATGGATTCAGTAGGGATCGGAGAATCTCCAGACGCTGAAAAATTTAATGATAAAGGTGCAGACACGCTTGGCCATATTGCAGATCACATGGACGGACTTGATATGCCTAATATGGGGAAGTTAGGGTTAAGTAATATACGTGAAATTAAAGGAATCAAAAAAGCTTCATCTCCGATGGCTCATTACACAAAGATGCAAGAAGCCTCTAATGGTAAGGATACCATGACAGGACATTGGGAGATTATGGGATTGAATATTCAACAACCTTTCCGTACATTCCCAGAAGGATTTCCACCAGATTTAGTGAAAGACCTAGAAGAAAAAACAGGTCGAAAAGTAATTGGTAATAAACCGGCATCAGGTACAGAGATCTTAGATGAATTAGGTCAAGAGCATATGGACTCGGGGTCATTAATTGTATACACATCTGCAGATTCTGTATTACAAATAGCAGCCCACGAAGAAATTATTCCAATTGAAGAACAATATCGAATATGTGAAATCGCGCGTGAATTAACATTAGATGAAAAATATATGGTTGGACGGATAATTGCCAGACCATTCGTAGGGAAGCCAGGTGCTTTTCAACGCACAGCAAATCGTCATGATTATGCATTAAAACCATTTGGTAGAACAGTTATGAATGAACTTAAAGGTGCGGGTTATGATGTAATAGCACTAGGCAAAATCTCAGACATTTATGATGGGGAAGGCGTTACAGAGTCTATCCGGACAGTTGATAATGAAGACGGGATGTCCAAACTAGTAGAAACTGTAGAGAAGGATTTTAATGGTATAAGCTTTTTAAACCTGGTTGATTTTGATGCTAAATATGGTCATCGACGTGATCCTTTAGGATATGGCAAAGCCTTAGAAGCTTTTGATGTAAGACTTCCGGAAGTTTTGAATCGACTAACAGATGAAGATTTACTACTCATTACCGCTGATCATGGAAATGATCCTGTTCATCATGGAACAGACCATACTAGAGAGTACGTTCCGTTACTTGCATACCATACAATAGTAAACGAAGGCAGAGAACTTACGCTAAGAGATACTTTTGCTGATATTGGTGCAACCATTGCTGAAAACTTCAATATAAAGTTACCGGAACACGGAACTAGCTTTTTAAAAGAAATAGAATAAAGGGGATGGAAAAGATGCAAAAAAACGAAATTTTAGAAGCAAGCTCTACTATTCAAGCGAAACTGAGTTCCACACCTACAATAGGATTAATTCTAGGCTCAGGACTAGGTGTGCTGGCAGAAAGCATTGAAAATCCTGTTACGATATCTTACAAAGACATTCCCCATTTTCCAGAGTCAACTGTTTCAGGTCATAAAGGCCAGCTTGTAGTAGGAACATTAGAGGGAAAACAGGTTATCGCGATGCAAGGACGCTTTCATTATTATGAAGGTTACACGATGCAACAAGTAACGTTTCCGGTTCGTGTAATGAAGCAGCTAGGAATCGACTCCATTATTGTGACGAATGCTGCTGGAGGGATCAATAAAAGTTATAATCCTGGTGATTTAATGTTAATTACTGATCATATTAATAACATGGGAGATAATCCTTTATTAGGTCCTAATGATGAGGATTTAGGTGTGCGTTTTCCAGATATGTCACAAGTATATGATAAAGCGTATATTCAACATGCCGCAGACTGTGCCGAGGAACTTGGCTTAGCAGTACAAAAAGGAGTGTATGTTGGAAATACTGGTCCAGTATATGAAACACCTGCAGAGATCAACATGCTTCGTACATTAGGTGGCGATGCTGTCGGGATGTCAACCGTTCCTGAGGTAACAGTTGCTAGACACGCGGGTCTTCGAGTATTAGGTATATCCTGTATATCTAATATGGCAGCAGGAATCCTTGACCAACCATTGACACATGATGAAGTTATGGAGACGACAGAAAAAGTAAAAGAGGACTTTTTGAAATTTATTAAGAAAATAATTCACACATTACCAAAATAATTATGTAAAGGTGATTTTTATATGAGAATGTACGATATTATCGAAAAGAAAAGAGATGGCCAGGATCTATCTGAAGAGGAGATTCGTTTTTTTATTAATGGTTATACAACTGGGGAGATACCAGATTATCAAGTAAGTGCTTTATTAATGGCAATATACTTCCAGGATATGTCAGAAAAAGAACGGGCTGTTTTAACAACAGCAATGGTCGAATCTGGTGACGAAATTGATCTTTCTGCGATATCCGGCATAAAAGTCGATAAACATTCAACAGGTGGAGTGGGTGATACTACTACGCTTATTTTGGCACCACTTGTAGCATCAGTGGGTGTACCAGTTGCTAAAATGAGCGGACGTGGACTTGGACATACAGGTGGTACTATTGATAAATTAGAAGCAGTCCCTGGTTTTCATGTTGAAATTACAAATGATCAATTTATTGAACTAGTAAACAGGAATAAAGTTGCAGTTATCGGTCAATCTGGCAACCTAACACCAGCTGATAAGAAATTATACAGTCTCCGTGATGTTACTGCTACTGTAAACTCCATCCCTTTGATTGCAAGCTCGATTATGAGTAAAAAAATTGCTTCTGGAGCAGATGCGATTGTATTAGATGTTAAAACGGGTGCAGGTGCTTTCATGAAAAATCTTGATGAAGCAAAAGAACTTGCACATGCCATGGTTTCTATTGGTAATCGTGTAGGGAGGAATACAATGGCGGTTATTTCTGATATGAGTCAACCGCTTGGTAATGCAATCGGTAATGCATTAGAAGTAGAAGAAGCTATTCATACACTTCAGGGAAATGGACCAAAGGATTTAACAGATTTATGCTTAACACTAGGAAGTCAAATGGTTTTACTAGCTAATAAAGCAAAAAGTATTGAAGAAGCCAAACAGTTATTAACTGAAAACTTAACGAATGGTAAAGCATTTGAACAGTTTAAAACTTTTCTTGAATCACAAGGCGGGGACCCAAGCGTAGCTGATAACCCAGAGCTTCTTCCAAAAACTTCTTATAAAATTGAATTGCCAGCTAAGTCATCTGGTACAGTTGCAGAAATAGTTGCCGATGATATTGGTACTGCAGCAATGATGCTTGGAGCAGGCAGAGCCACGAAAGAATCGGAAATCGATTTAGCAGTTGGTATTGTTCTTCATAAAAAAATTGGTGACCAAGTGCAAGAAGGTGAAGCTCTTTTAACCATTCATTCAAATCAAAAAACAGTGGACCAAGTAAAAGAAAAATTGTATACAAGTATTACAGTTACTGATAAAAGTGAAAAGGCTCCCCCATTAATCTATGACACAATAACTGAATAAAGATAGAAGCCGGAAGTGGCTTAAGCAGTTAATAAATTATCCATAGGCTCCTAATTTATAATTTTATAATTTTATAATAAAGGCACACATAAAATAGGTGTGCTTTTTCTTTTGTCTCCACTTAAAATATCTTACCAATGTTATCCAAATAACAGTATAAAATAAAACAATTGTGGCAACGATAAAATTATATTGATTGGTGGAGGTATAAACTATGAAAAAGAATATTGTAATGACTAGCATTATTTTTTCTTTACTTTTAGTTACAGCTGTTCCCGTATTTGGTGAGGAGGAAAATACAGATGATTCAAATCAAGAATTAAATCTTGCACCAGATGCTAAATCAGCTATTTTAATGGAACGAGATACAGGAAAGTTGTTGTACGATAAAAATGCACATGAAAAGCTTCCTCCTGCGAGTATGACAAAAGTTATGACACTATTATTAATTATGGAAGCATTAGAAGAAGGTAAATTAAAAATGGATGAAATTATTCGTGTAAGTGAGCGGGCTGCTTCTATGGGAGGATCACAAATCTTTTTAGAAGCTGGTGAAGAAATGACTGTGGAGGATCTTTTAAAAGGGGTGGCCATTGCCTCTGGGAACGATGCAAGTGTCGCTTTAGCCGAAAGAATTGCAGGTAGTGAAGAAGCATTTGTCAAAATGATGAATAATAGGGTAAAGGAATTAAACTTAGAAAACACTGTATTTAAAAATACAACAGGTTTACCGGCAGATGATCATTATAGTACGTCTTACGATATGGCTGTCATGGCTAAAGAATTATTAAAATACGAAACTATAACAAATTATACATCGAAATATGAAGATTATTTAAGAAAAGGAAAAGAAAATGAATTTTGGTTAGTGAATACAAATAAATTGGTAAGGTTTTATCCAGGTGTTGATGGTCTGAAGACAGGGTTTACGAATGAAGCAAAATATTGTCTTACTGCTACCGCGAAGAAAAATGATATGCGTGTGATAGCTGTTGTGATGGGAGCAGAAACTACAAAGAAACGAAATGCAACTGTATCTGGCATGCTAGACTATGCATTCAATCATTTTGATACAAAGAAATTATATGAAAAAGGTCAAACAATAACGGATTTGCAAGTACTAAAAGCAGAACAAAAAAATATTGATATTGTGGCTTCTGAGTCTATAAGTACGGTCCATAAAAAAGGGGAACCACCAGAGAACATTACTACCTCAGTAGAATTGGCAGAAAATATGACATTTCCAATGACTAAAGGGGAACAGGTAGGAATGCTTACAGTGAAAGCAGATGACAAAATTGTTTCGAATACACCTTTAATTGTAAGTCACGATGTGCAACCTGCATCATTTCTGACACTGTTTAAACGGAGCGTGCAGGAAATGGTGAAAAACCGTTAATTTGCTCTAATTTAGACGAATTACTTCTTCTTTTGTCAAGAAGCAGGAATTGGCCCCCTTAATAGAGAAATTTAAAACTTACCATGTAATGTGAGGAGGAAAAGTAATGGGTCTGACTACTATATTTGATGTAAAAGAAGACGTCTTAATCGTTCGGTTGTCGGGGGAATTAGATCATCATGAAGCTGAAGGGTTACGAAAAATTTGGAAGGATACGATGTATAAAAATTCTGTAAAACATGTTATTTTAAATCTTGAATCAGTAACATTTATGGACAGTTCTGGACTTGGTGTAGTTTTAGGAAGATATAAAGAAGTATTACAATTAGGAGGGGAAATGGTGGTATGTTCCGTTTCACCTCCAATAGAGCGCTTGTTTGAAATGTCAGGGTTGTTTAAAATTGTGCGGTTAGAGAAGGACGAACACTATGCATTATTTTCGTTGGGGGTGGCTTCATGAGGAATGAAATGGTCGTTGAATTTTCAAGTGTAAGTGCAAATGAATCTTTTGCTAGAGTTACCGTAGGAGCCTTTGTTTCACAATTAGATCCGACAATGGATGAGCTAACAGAAATCAAGACAGTTGTGTCAGAGGCTGTTACCAATGCAATTATACATGGCTACAACAATGAACCAGATCATTATGTGGAAATAAGTTGTGTCATCGAACACGGAGATATTGAAATAATAATAAAAGATGATGGTATTGGAATCGATAATGTGGAAGAGGCTAGACAGCCACTCTATACATCTAAACCAGAATTAGAAAGATCCGGTATGGGCTTTACCATAATTGAAAACTTTATGGATTCAGTTGAGGTTATCTCTAATTCAGACGAGGGAACGACCGTTCGTATGAAAAAGTTATTAGTTAAAAATAAAACGGTTAGTAAGTAGAGATGTCTATGGACGTTAACGTTAAGAACCAAAACCGGAAAGAGCCCTTAACTGATGAGCAGGTAAAAGATTATATATTAAAGAGTCAAAATGGTGATAAAGACGCAAGAGATCTATTAGTAGAAAAAAATATGCGTCTAGTTTGGTCTGTTGTTCAACGTTTTATTAATCGAGGATATGATCCTGATGATTTATTTCAGATTGGTAGTATTGGGTTAATTAAATCGATAGATAAATTTGATCTCTCGTATGATGTCCGTTTTTCTACGTATGCCGTACCGATGATCATTGGTGAGATACAGCGGTTCATCCGTGATGACGGAAGTTTGAAAGTAAGTCGGTCATTAAAGGAAATCGGCAACAAAATACGAAAGAAAAAGGACGAATTAACAAAAGAACTTGGTAGATCTCCAACAGTAAATGAAATTGCGGAATCACTTGATATATTACCAGAAGAAGTCGTTCACGCGGAGGAAGCAGCAAAGTCTCCTCACTCTATTCATGAGACAGTATTTGAAAATGACGGTGATCCTATTACATTATTAGATCAAATAGCTGATCAGGATACGAGGTGGTTTGAAAAGATCACTTTACAAGAAGCGATTAGGGATTTAAATGAACGTGAACGTTTAATCGTTTATTTACGATATTATAAAGATAAAACGCAATCAGAGGTAGCAGAAAGGCTTGGCATATCACAAGTGCAAGTATCCAGATTAGAGAAAAAGATATTACAAGAAATGAAGACAAAAATGGATCAAACCTAATCATCACTTTATGTGATGATTTTTTTTCTTTTGATTTTCAATAAAAAAGCAGTAATTGAGCAATACTACATAACAAACAGTGAAAAGGATGATATCCACATGTCTAACCTAGTGTATATTCGAATGAAAAAAAATGTGGAATTAACATATATCCAACCTATAAAACTTAAGGATATTGCATTTATTTCAACCACATCTTTCCATAAAGAGAAGGTAGAAGACACTGCGATTTATCGTATCTCAAAAAAAGATCGAGATATAGTTATTATTGACAGCTTTATTGTAATTGATCATCTAAATAATATTTATCCTAATTTAGAAGTTCAATTAGTGGGCCCAACCAACACCATTATAAGGATAAAAAAGACAAAGAAAAAGCCTTCTATACTTCTTGTATCCTTTGTTTGGCTTCTCTTGTTTATTGGAATGGCAATGACAATCATGAATTTCCATTATGACGTTAGCATGCAAGAAGTTCAGCAAAAATTACATTACATACTTACTGGAGAACAAAATAGGTATCCATTGTGGATTCAGGTACCATATTCCTTTGGACTCGGAATTGGTATGCTATTATTCTTCAACCATTGGTTTAAAAAGAGATTTAACGAAGAACCAAGCCCGCTAGAAGTAGAGATATTTAACTATCAGCAAAATCTAGATCAATATGTTACCCACTATGAAAACGAATTAAATGATAATAAACCTAATTATTAATGCAATTGAGGTTATTATTGGGTTGGCGGGTGGTCTAGCTGTAGGTGCTGGTTTTGTAGCCTTTTTGACAGTATTGGGAATTATCCCTAGGTTGATTCAATTAAGTAAAACAGAGCGTTTAATAAAAATTTATGCAGCGTGTGTAATTTGTGGGGCGTTATTTGGAACGTTTATCTCATTTGCAAACGTAACGTGGAATCAACCGGTAGTTCTATTGGTTCTTTGGGGTGTACTACATGGTATTTTTAATGGCATGTTAGCTGCTGCGTTAACGGAAGTATTGAATGTCTTTCCAATTCTATCTAAAAGGATTGGAATTGATGAACAACTACTATGGTTGCTCATGGCAATTGTATTCGGGAAGATAGCGGGTTCTCTATTTCAATGGACAATTTTTGTTTATTAAAAAATGGAAATCCATCATTCTTTGATAGTGGCTTTTTAGAAACAGGATCAAAATAGTAGAGGTGAATCGAGATATGAAACAAGAAAAAGGAAAACAAAAAATCTTTGCAAACATTAAAGAAAACGAAGTCTACATGAAAGAACGTGTTGGAGTTGGTGTTTCATTTGATTTAGGCTTTCGAGAGATTATTGTTCTTAAAAAGAAAGTTCATCTCTATTATTTAACTGGCTTATGTGATACATCTATTGTGTTAGAGATCATTAAAAAGCTGGTAGAAATAAATGATAATGAAAGTAACTATAAGAAGGTTCCAGAAGTTATAGAAAACCGATTAGTACACCAGCAAGTAGATCCTATCGATTCACTGGATGAAGCGGTTGACCAAATGTTGTCAGGATTAATCGTAGTATTTATAAACGGAGAAAAGAGAGCATTTGTTGTTGATACGCGAAATTATCCCGGGAGAACCCCAGAAGAACCCGATACAGAACGTGTAGTCCGTGGTTCAAGAGATGGATTTACCGAAAATATTATTGAAAATACGGCTTTAACTAGAAGAAGAATACGTGACGCTCGTTTGCGTCACGAAATGTTAAAAGTGGGCGAACGATCAAAAACAGATATATGCATATGCTACATCCAGGATATAGCAGATACTGGATTAATTGAATTAATACGCAAAAGACTTAGTTCTATTGATATTGATGGTATTTCGATGACCGATAAAGCGGTAGAAGAATTCATTATCGATCGCGGATGGAATCCTTATCCATTAGTGAGGTATACGGAAAGGCCAGATGTTGCATCTCAACATTTATTAGAAGGTCATGTGTTAATTATGGTTGATACATCACCAAGTGTGATCATTTTACCGACTACTTTTTTTCACCATGTACAGCATGCTGAGGAATTTCGACAAGCACCTTCTATTGGTACGTTTATCAGATGGGTAAGGTTCTTAGCCATATTAGCTTCTCTATTTTTACTTCCATTGTGGCTATTGTTTGTGATGGAACCTTCCTTGTTACCGAAACAACTATCTTTTATCGGACCTAATGAAGAAGGGAATATTCCAATTGTCGTTCAGATTATACTTGCAGATATAGGTCTTGAATTTTTGCGAATGGCTGCCATACATACACCAACTCCTCTTTCTACTGCAATGGGTCTTATTGCTGCGGTATTAATCGGACAAATTGCAATTGATGTAGGAATGTTAAGTCCAGAGGTAATATTGTATGTAGCTATTAGCGCTATTGGTACGTATGTAACACCTAGTTATGAGTTAAGTGTTGCTAATAAAGTTATGCGCCTATTGCTAATTCTCACAACGGCATTTTTTGGTGTTATTGGTTTTTTAATAGGATTTTTAGTATGGGTTCTATTTTTAGTTAGTCTAAAGTCACTAAGAACACCATATTTATGGCCGTTGTTACCTTTTAATGCAAAAGCAATGCTGCAAATTATATTTCGTATACCAGTTCCTTTATCAAATAGTCGACCAAGTATTGTTCATCCCAAGAATAACTACCGTCAACCAATTAAAAAATAGATTGTATAAATTCTCTTTTGTTTTCTGCTTCAATATGATAAAGTGTTTTTAATTATTTTAAAAATCAAGGGTAGCAGAATTCATCTACGTAAGTGCAACTAAGGCTTTCACCAGTAAGGCTTGGCGATAAGACAAGTTTTCTGATCAGCACTAGCTTGAAAGTATACGGAGGAGTTTATATATGATAATAGATCATCACCCATTTAATGTTAATGATAAAGGTAATCTAGAAATAGGTGGCTTGGATACAATAGATTTAGCACAGAAATACGGAACTCCATTATATGTTTATGATGTATCGATTATTCGGGAAAATTGTCGAGCGTTTGTAAATACATTCAGAGAATTAGGTGTAAATGCACAAGTTGCTTATGCAAGTAAAGCTTTTTCTTCCATTGCTATGCTGCAGGTTGTTAAACAGGAAGGTTTATCACTAGACGTTGTTTCTGAAGGGGAGCTTTTTACAGCGTTACAGGCAGAATTCCCTGTAGAAAAAATTCATTTACATGGAAATAATAAAAGTTTTCATGAGCTTACAATGGCTATTGAAAATAATATAGGTTGTATTGTTGTTGATAACTTTTATGAGATACAAATGATTGAAAAATTATTGCAGGAACATAATAAGGAAATTGATATTCTTATGCGTGTTACTCCTGGAATTATATCAAAGACTCACCAGTATATTATGACTGGTAATGAGGATTCTAAATTTGGCTTTAACTTGCATAACGGACAAGCAGATGAAGCCTTTAAATTGTTATACAACCATGACTACATTCGTTTTAAAGGACTTCATTGTCATATAGGCTCACAGATATTTGAAACGGATCGGTTTGTAAGTGCAACTGATTTGCTATTTAAAAAACTCAAAGAATGGAAAAATGATTATGGTTTTGTTCCAGATATTTTAAATTTAGGTGGTGGGTTTGGTATACGTTATACCTCTGAAGATAAGCCGTTACCATACAACAAATATGTGGAGGCATTAGTAAGTAATGTCAAACAACATGTAGAGGATGTAAATATTCAGATGCCAGAAATTTGGATTGAACCAGGAAGGGCTATAGCTGGAAATGCAGGAATAACGTTATATACAATTGGTTCTATTAAAAAAATCCCAGGGGTTCGAGAATATATTTCTGTTGATGGTGGACTCACTGATAATTTAAGACCTGCATTGTATCAAGCCAAATATGAAGGGGTGGTAGCTAATAAAGTGAATCAACCTACCACCAATGAAGTGTCTATTGCAGGTAAATGTTGCGAATCCGGTGATATGCTTATATGGGATTTGCCTGTCCCAAAAATTGAAAGCGGCGATATACTGGCAGTCTTTTCAACGGGTGCATATGGATATTCTATGTCCAGTCATTATAATCGTTTTCCAAAAGCAGCTGTTGTATTTGTAGAAGATGGAGTGGACAAGCAAGTCGTTCAACGAGAAACGTTTCAAGATGTTGTCAAAAATGATCTATCATATGAGTAACTTTCCTTTGCAGGAATAAAGTGATAAGATAAACATTGATTTGAAGAATTTATCAAAGGGGATGTTAATATGGCTAAAAAAGGATATATAGTAATGGAAAATGGAAATAAAATTGAGTTTGACCTATATGAAAATGAAGCACCTAATACGGTTGAAAACTTTGAAAAACTTGCAAATGAAAATTTCTATGATGGATTAACCTTTCACCGTGTTATCGATGGTTTTGTGAGTCAAGGTGGATGTCCTGTTGGAAATGGTACTGGTTCAGCGGGATATACTATTAAATGTGAAACAGAAGGAAACCCACATAAACATGTGGAAGGATCATTATCAATGGCTCATGCTGGGAAAGATACAGGAAGCTGTCAATTTTTCATTGTACACGATTCACAACCACACTTGAATGGTGTACATACCGTATTTGGGCAGGTAACATCGGGTATGGAATATGCTAAAGACATGGAGAATGGCGACGTAATGAAAGAAATGAAGGTATTCTCTGAATAATAGTATTGGTGAAACTTTCAAGGAAGTGAAGTATGGATATTTTATTATTGCTTTATCTTATTTTGATTGTAGCTCCAATCGGTTCAATCGTACATGAATTAGGTCACGCGCTAGGCGCTAGAATACTAAGCGCAAATCATGTTATATTATCCATAGGTACAGGAAAAAAATTATTCCATTATTCATGTAAATATTTAGATGTTGCGATTCATCCTATTTATTTTATAGGCGGTCATTCATATAGTGAACGAGGTAACCCCTATAAAAATCATGAATTGATTTGGATTTCTATATGTGGGCCAATTAGTAATGGCCTCTTTTCCCTGCTATTTTTTTACGTATATAATTTATTTCCAAATAGTTATATACAATTACTTATTTTGTTTAATTTATGGTTAGCACTTGTTAACATGATCCCTTTTCAATTTAATGGGAAACAATCAGACGGTTATACTGTTTTTAAAAGAATACTGAAGAAATAACACACACTTTTTATTTTTTTAGAATAAGTAAATAATAGTATAATAGTATGATTTATTATAATGTTGTTAATGATGATATAAAAGTTCCCTTTTTTGATCTAAGTAATGATGTGAATTTGACAAAAGCATTCGTATAATGCATAAATATATATACGAACTGCTAAAATTTTAACAACTGTATTTCGATTAATGATGTGGGATGTGTTTTTGCTTTCCTTATCGGTAAGTTATATTCGTAATGAGGGGTATCTATGTTAATTCGTTATAAGAAGAATTTAGAGAAGATTGCAATGGGATTACTATCTTTTATGCCAGAAGAAAAAGAGGTAAAAAAATTGCAGGAAACGATAAAAGAATATGAATCAAATTCAAATTGGCATCTTTTCTTATGGAAAGAAGAAGATGTATTAGGTGCGATTGGCGTCAGAACAGAAGACGATATAAATGCTGTAATTCAACATATTTCTGTAAATCCTTCACACCGTAACATGGGAATTGGAAAGAAAATGGTGAATCAGGTTAAACGTCTATTTGAAGATAAGTACGCATTATGCGCTGATGATAAAACAGAACAGTTTTTTAGTAAGTGTGATTCAGTTGAAACAAAAGTTGATGATAAATAAGCAAAAGCCAGCTCCATTAAATAGAGCTGGCTTTTATAGAAGGTAATGAAACGTTTTATAATCGCATTACTTACTTCATTATTTTAAAACCATGCAGCACCGACGATAATGAGAAGAATGAACAGCACAACGATTAATGCGAATCCGCCGCCATAACCATAACCACTCATAATAAAATTCCTCCTTTTCCTCTTAACGAATAAATGTTTTTTTGGTAACATTTATCTTACGTAATAACTTATGATAATATCTGTCATGATGTATGGGCGGTTATGACAACTTAGCGATTATTTTTACTTTTGCACGCATTTTATACTATTAGGTAAGGAGAAAATCTATGAGTCAAGCATATCAGGTTAAGTTAGATTCGTTTGAGGGTCCGCTTGATTTACTTCTTCATTTGATCAATCAATACGAGATTGATATATACGATATTCCGGTAGCCAAAATAACAGAGCAATATATGCAATATATACATACCATGCAGCAATTGGAGTTGAATGTTGCAAGTGAATATCTTGTTATGGCAGCAAGTTTGTTAGCATTAAAAAGTAACATGTTATTACCTAAACAAGAAATAGACGATGAAACAGAAGAATATATGGAAGACCCCAGAGAAGAGTTAATGAAGCGTCTGATTGAATATCGGAAATACAAAGAAGCTGCCGAAAAACTGAAGGAAAGAGAAGAAGAAGCTAATCAAATTTTCACCAGGCCTCCTGTTGTTTTTGATGATTTTATTACTAAACAACCTGTTGTTAAAGGTGACATATCAATCTACGATATGCTTGGAGCTATAGGTAAAATGATGGAGCGCAAGAAATGGAATGAGCCATTAGATACTCGAATAAAACGTGCAGAAATACCTATTAAACAACGCATGAGTGAAGTATTGACATTAGTAAAACAATCGAAGCAGGGAATTTCTTTTGATAAATTGTTTCTGTATCAGACAAGAGAACATATTGTAGTTACTTTTATGGCCATTTTAGAATTGATGAAAGATAATAACGTTTATTGTAAACAAGAGAAGCACTTAGATTCATTATTTGTATTTTACCTGGAGGATTAAAACGTGGAGATTACTGATTTAAAAGCTGTCGTTGAGGGACTATTATTTGCGAGTGGTGATGAGGGCATTACTATGAAGCAATTAACTAAGATACTTGATATAACTGAAACAACAGTAGAGCACGTATTAGAAGAATTAAAGTATGATTATGACCATACAGATCGAGGTGTTATGATTATGCATTCTCAGAAGATTTATTATTTGACAACAAAGCCCGAGCATAGTCATTATTTTAAGAAATTAATGGAAAGCCCTAACGCATCAAAAATGTCTCAAGCTGCATTAGAAACCTTGGCTATCATTGCATATCAACAACCAATTACGAGAACCGAAATCGAAGAAATTAGAGGTGTGAAAAGTGATAGACCGGTACAAACACTATTAGCAAGGTCACTTATTGAAGAGGTAGGTAGGAAAGAGGGAGTGGGAAGGCCGATATTATTTGGTACAAACAAGGACTTTTTAACATTTTTCGGTCTAACATCACTTGAGGAACTACCTCCTTTACCAGAAGACACAGCTGATGAAGAGATGGAGCAAGAAGCTGATCTATTCTTCGAGAGGTTTACGAATCAAATCGATGAAAAAACTAAAAACAATGGTTAAATCTTGCATAAATGAAATTTGTGCAAGGTTTTTTTGTTGTCCAGGAAATTGTGAATAAATTATTGACTCTGTAAGCCACTTTCAGCTATGGCGCCACAGGATCAGGAATGCTTCTCTGAAAACGCATCGTATGCAGAAAAAGTGCTTTTCTTTTTCAAGGACGTAGCGAACTTAGCTTGTAAGGGCGCTTCGAACTTTTGTTTGTGTTTTTAAGGACATAACAGAAATTTGTACAAACATACCTTAGTTTTATTCATATCGATTTCTAACAAGCATATTATATAAAAACAACAACTGCGGGAGGATATCTACTATGCGGTATGTAATATGCATTCTATTATTATTAATAACCACTTTGGTCAATCCAACAATTGGACAGGCAGACCCCGGAGTGTCAGCTAATAATGCTATATTAATAGAACAAACTACTGGAAGGGTATTGTTCGAAAAGAAAGCACACGAACAACAACCAGTTGCAAGCATAACCAAGATAATGACGGCAATTGTCGCTATTGAATCTGGGAAAATGAATGAAACTGCTACTGTTAGCAAACGAGCAGTATATACAGAAGGGTCATCTATCTATTTAGAACAAGGGGAGAAAATGAAGGTAGAAGACCTTGTATATGGGCTAATGCTTCGGTCTGGTAATGATTCTGCGGTTGCAATCAGTGAACATATAGGTGGGAGTGTAGAAGGCTTTATCTATTTGATGAATGAGAAAGCCCGTTGGCTTGGTATGACAAATACTAATTTCACAAACCCTCATGGTCTTCATTCAGATGATCATTACTCAACAGCATATGATATGGGATTACTCATGCAATACGCTATGGAAAATGATTTATTTAAAAAGATAACAGGAACAACTTCTTTTAAATCAGATGATAGAGCATATGCATGGCAAAATAAAAATAGATTGTTAACTTCATTATATAAATACTGCATCGGTGGTAAGACAGGCTTTACTAGAAGAGCTGGAAGAACATTAGTAACAGCTGCACATAAAAACGATATGGATTTAATTGCAGTGACACTTAATGCATCTGATGATTGGAATGACCATATCAATTTGTACGAATGGGCATATGATACATATGATATGCAAAAATTAACGGATGAAGAGAAGAACCGTTATAAACTAGGTGATACGGAACAGAACGTAACGGGATATTTTCATAATGAGCTACTATTCCCGTTACATGAAGGAGAAGTACAACAATTAAATAAAAAGTCGTTCTTATATAAGGAGTCAATTGATAGTGATGATGTAATTGGAAAGACCGTATTTTACATCGGTCCTAAAGCAATAACCGATACGACCATATTCAGTACAAAAAAACCATCACCTAAAGTGAGCTTTTTCTCGGAAGTTATAAACTTGTACAAGCAGATCATAAGGGTGGAATAATATGGTTAATATCATCTGGGCATGTATGGCTGGTATTGGTATTTTCTATGCTATGTTTAATGGAACGATGGATCAAGTGAATAAAGCAATTTTTGAAAGTGCAAATGAGGCAGTTACGTTATCAATTGGGCTAATAAGTATCTTAGTCTTCTGGTTAGGTATTATGAAAGTAGCAGAAGAGGCTGGAATTTTGAAAGCTTTAACAAAATTGTTCAGGCCAATCGTGCTTAGGTTGTTTCCAGACATACCTAAAGACCATCCAGCAATTGGTTATATTTTATCGAATATAACTGCCAACATATTTGGTCTGGGTAATGCCGCAACACCTATGGGAATAAAAGCGATGGAACAAATGAAACAATTAAGTGGCAGTGATTCTGCTTCGAGATCTATGATTACTTTTTTAGCAATAAATACATCGAGTTTAACCATTATTCCTACGACGGTTATTGCCATTAGAATGCAATACAATTCTGTATCACCGACAGAAATTGTTGGAACAACGATTATTGCAACACTGATATCTACAATAAGTGCGATTACAATTGATCGGATCTTTCATTCCTTGGCCAAGTAATATTCTTACACGGATTTATGGGGGGATAAAAAGTGGGTGTTATTACGTTAATAAGCACATGGTTAATACCTTGTTTTATATTACTAGTCCTTATTCTGGCAACATGGAAGCGAGTACCCTCATATGAACTATTTGTAGAAGGAGGAAAAGAAGGTGTCAAGATGGCATTTACTTTACTTCCTTTTTTAGTAGGGATGATTGTAGCGATCACCATCTTAAGAAGTTCCGGGGCATTAGAAGCTTTTATTGATCTGATATCCCCACTCCTAGTTTTCTTTGGAATTCCACCAGATATCATTCCATTAGCATTGGTGAGACCGATATCAGGAACAGCGGCATTAGGGATGACTACAGAGCTAATTGACTCCCATGGACCCGACTCATTTATTGGAAGACTTGCATCAACTATGCAAGGGAGTACAGATACAACGTTGTATATAATAACCGTATATTTCGGGGCAGTCGGGATAAAGAAAATGGGAAATGCATTAAAAGTTGGACTCTTAGCTGATTTAATTGGTATAATTGCTTCGATAGTAATAGTAACTCTTATATTTGGATAAATTGTTAAAGTAGCGTTAACATATAGTTAGCGCTACTATTATGATGTTTAATAAAGCTGTTTTCTCACGAATTGTTGCTATTTTATCTTCATAGTTGATATAAACTGCGACGTAACTTTAGGCTTATTTCTAAGAACGCGTGCTATTGCCGCCGTCTGGGATC
>NZ_JBHTKJ010000034.1:0-67200 GCF_042675965.1 Virgibacillus byunsanensis
ACGATTACCCAAGAAGCCCCCACTTCAAGCAACCCGTAAGGGTGGTAAGTGGTGGGAGTAGTTCACTCTCCAATTTGGTTATTTAAGTACCGAGAATGGCACATCGAAAATCCACCACAATCCGAATACGATTGGGATAACAAGAAGCCATGCTACTATAGGGTTTTTGTAATGAATCAATAGCATCGGAAACATCATCAACGTAAATGCAATATCCCAGCCATAATTCCAGCCATTATGATAGGTAAGTCCGCCAGCATAATTAAAGAAAAACTCAGACATATTATAGATAACTATCCACAAAATAATAGAAAGTATTTGTTGCTTTTTCTCAGATGTCATCCTGCCAAGAAACACAGCAATTGTGACCGGATATTGAATGGACATTCTTCCTATTGCAATCAGCGTATGGTTTAACCCTAACCCCTCATCAACTGTGCCTACTGGGTGAAACATCCACATCGTATAGTCAAAAAGCAGAAACTGATAAAGTAGATCTCCAATTATAAAAAACAGAAGTGTGGGGTAAAGCCTTTTGAATTCTTTCCACACACCAAATTTCCAACCTATAAACACATATATTAGTAAAAATAGAATAGTCATATTATTTCCTCTATAGTCACTTATTTTAAAGCTATTACTATCTTTTCCGTGGATTAGTAATACTATGTAATCAAGAAATTAATAAGATATATAATTTAGCTGGTTTAGTGAACACTACTTAAAAATGGAAAGTGAGAATTATGACTAATCATCATCCCATGCTCGTAGAACTGAAATAACTCTCTTATGGACCACATATATCCAAGATTGCTAAAGCATTTCCATTTAACAAAGGAAGAAACGGATCTAGACCCGATCATCTCCTATGCCCTTAAATGTTCCACTACGCATCAAAAACAGATTTTCGATTTATTTAGGTAGAAAACATGATGGGGATCGGTATAAGTAATTACGGTGCAGCCATAGCCGTTAGTTTACGAAAGGGCCTAGGACTTTACTATGCCAGGCTATTAGCTAAACTTGGAAGATATGCAGAGGGTTTGGGTGAGTTGATGGTTAAAAATAAGTGAATGGAAAAGACCCCGCAAATAATAAGTCGTGAGGAATTAGTGAATAAAAAGCAATAACGTTCAATTGATACTTTTTTGTACTAACAAAAAATTCAGGTGGTGGAAATTTTGCTAAATGAAATCTTACTATGGATGTCTTTAATTGCTCCTTGGCTATCTCTGTTCCTAATGAAAACTGGAGCAATTAAGCGTTTTATGCCAGTTGCTATATTTGTTACGTTATTACTCATGATCATTTATGAAATAGCTTATACCTATGATTGGTGGAAACTAAAAGAATATATTTTACCTTGGGGTTATATAACGCATGGTTCATTTGCTTATGGTCTGTTTTTAGTTGGAACAATCTGGATATTTTATTTTACATATCACAATTTCAAAATTTATATGATAACCAATATCATTATTGATGCCATGTTTGCATTTGTTTTCCTACCATTAACAAATTGGTTAGGTATAAATGAGCTTATTAAGATATCAAACTGGGGTGTATATTTAATAATGCTCACACTGGCTGTCATTATTTATCTTTACCAACGTTGGCAAGAAGGCATTTTTAAAGAAGATTTGAATTAATTCATTTCCAACCAAAAATTATAAAAGCAAATGGGTTTTTATGTTAAAATAATTGTAAGAAAATTACGACGTCCATTATAATAGAAACAGCACACATTTTTGGATTTTGAATGGGGGGGACTTTGCTTTGAATAAAACATATATTTATCTTATGGGATTAATCGGTTCTATCATAGGAATCCTTGGTTCTATTATTTGGATTGCTCTAGGACCTTCTTTTTTAGGTGGAAAGATTGATTCAAACCTTACAGATGATGCTTTAGAAACTGGTTTACTAATTGCAGTAATTCAAAGCGCTATAACGATATCATTTTTTATTGTCACATTAGTAAAGTCAACACCCGATCATTTGGATAACGAACTGAAGAAAACGGGAACATGGTTACTAGTAGTAGGAATAGGAAATAGCTTAGTAAATTTATTTCAGTTACTCCCTGGCATTTTGTTAATTACAGCTGGCATATTTTCCATAAGAGAAGCAAAAATGGTAGATAATGATAGACCGATAGAACCTGATCAAAGCAGGATTTGATCAGGATTACATATTTTAAATGAAAACTTATAAAAAGGATGGGTTACAATGGTTCAAAAGATTGAGTTAGGAAAAACAGGATTACATATTCACCCAATTGGATTAGGTGCCAATAAGATTGGGGAAGAAAATAAAGAAACGAACACCGAATATGGTGGTAAAATTATTGAATCTGCAATGGAAAACGGGTTAAACTTTATCGATACTGCTTTTTTATATGGAAGAGGACTATCAGAAGAGATTATTGGGAAAACATTGAAAGAAAACAAATGGAGAAACAGTGCTGTAATAGCAACAAAAGGATCACATAAGTATGTTGGGGATGACGTAATTGTCGATAATTCACCTGATTTTCTAAATGAAACAGTCGATCAAAGTCTAAAACGGCTGCAAACCGATGTAATTGATCTTTTCTATATACACTTTCCTGATGAAGGTACACCAAAATATGAATCTATCGGTGCACTGCAGCGATTAAAAGAAGCCGGAAAAATTCGGGCGATAGGTGTTTCCAACTTTTCTATGAACCAATTGAAAGAAGCAAATCAGGACGGCTATCTTGAAGTTGTTCAGGGGAACTACAATTTGCTTGATCGTTCTGCGGAAAAAGAACTCTTTCCTTATCTAATAGAAAATGACATCTCGTTTGTCCCATACTTCCCGTTAGCTTCTGGATTATTAGCAGGGAAATACAACAAAGATACAATACTTTCTGAGCGTCAAAAGAAAAAGCCACAATTTCAGGGAGATGAATACCTTAAACACTTGGCGAACGTAGAAAAAATTAGAGGTATCGCCAACAAACACCATGTAGAAGTTGCTCATGTTGTTCTTGCGTATTATTTAACCAAGAACCCGATTGATTCCGTTATTCCTGGTGCAAGAAATTCAAAGCAACTAATCCATAACTTAAAAGCAGCAGATGTAGAGATTTCTTCAGAAGATATGGAAACAATTGATCAAGTATATCCATTACATTACAATTAGTCTATTAGAAAACTTGGCTTATCGCCAAGCCTTTGTTGCACTTAGATATCTTTTAAACATAATAAATGCTCCCCTTTAGTAACCAAATTAATTAAAGGGGAGCATATCATTTTTAGTATTCAATGTACTTACTCTGCAGGTTCAAAATCTTCAAGGGAATCAACTTCCATATATGCTGGCACAGCTAATCCAATCTTGGTACCTTCATAGCTTGGTCCTAGATCTATAAATCCACCCTCATGTTCCTTATATAAAGCACCATGCGTCGTAGGCACCCAAGGAGAAAGAGAAGCGTCAGCATCACCTGTTGAAATTGACTCGAACAAAACAGCTGGATCAATTGGAGTAAGCGTAACTTTATATCCTTGTTGTGCCAATACAATTTTAGCTACGTTTGCTGTAAATAATTCTGAACTCCAAGGAGTTGAAACTAATTCTATTGGTGTACCATCTACTGGTTCTACTCCTTCTGTCCATTTTGCAACTGCTTCTTGATTTTCATCCGCCCATTGCTGTGCTAACGCATCCATCTCTAATCCTTCTTCATTAGCTGTTAGCAAGGCTGATTCTATGTCTGATACTTCCCAATGGAATCGATCAAGAATCGTATAAGCATTTGGCAGTTCATCTTTTAAGCCTTTTCTTACAATTGTTGCAGCATGTTGTTCCTCTCCAAAGATACCTTTAGGATCCTCTAAGTATTTTAGATCCCATTTGGCAAACATATAATGAGGTGACCATGCTGTAATCATAATTGGTTCTTTGTTATCAATAGCTTCAGCTAAGGATGATAACATTGCTCCTGTTGACGATGTTTGTTGTTGCCAACCATCAAGATTTTCATACTCGGCTATAACCTGGTTATTCAGTTCCGTTTGTCCGGCACCAGGTTCCAGACCAGTAATTGTATAATCCATTTGTTCACTAGCGCTTTGTTGTTTTTCTTCTCCACAACCAGCTACTACAAGGGATAAAGATAAACCAGCAATTATCCCTAATCTGTTCCAGTTAAACATGTGTAATACACTCCTTTAGTTACTATTGCTACGATTTTTCTGCTATGTAGCAATTTCTTCAGTTGTCTTTAATGTTCTATGCCACCGAGATTAACAGTACCCCCTATAGAAAGCCCTTAAAAAACACAACTATTATAAATGATATATCTTCTTTACGTAATACCCAAACAGCAAAAACCGCTATTATTGTTCTATAGTATAAAAGTTTAAGATTTACAACCCTCTCAAAGGGTATAACGGATGATTCTTTCATTTTTCTCTATCTTACACCCTTCTAAGCTAGTTGATTTTGTTTTTGATAAAAAATGAACCGGTTTTAGGAGGAGGATTTTGTATGTTTGACAACAAGTTGCTTGTGAAATTTGTACCTAAAAGTAACGGGGGCTTATCTTAATAAAGGATAGCACCATTTATCTATCTAGCAGGTTAATAAAGAAAGGAAAGTATTGAGCTTCCAAATGCTTGTTATACAAGTATGTTAAATGATATAAAATACATTTGAAAGTAGGTCATAAAATGAAAACTGAGTAAGAAACAATAAGAAAAAGCTAAACTGTAATTGCTCAGCCTTAGTAGTACCAGAGCAATTTAGCTTCCATTTTCTTACCTTTTTTCTGCTTTTTATCTTTTCTATTATTGTCCATATATCTCTAGGTCCTTTTCTGTGTTTGGTGTAATTTCTGTTCGGTTGGTTGGTTTTTATCTAAAATTAATTGGAACCCATAATTCGCAAATGCATAACCTAACGAAAGTAAAAAAATATGAATCGGTTTAATTTTATTTAATTTATAGAGATTTATTTTTTCAAAAAATGTATTTAATGGATACGCAAGTAAATAATTCAATATTAAATTAAGAAGAGTATATAACCAAAATCTCCCATAAGTTAGACGAAATATCCAAAGGCACCCTATAAAATAAGGTCCAAAAGTAAAAGTTAGTCCATTATTGGCTATCGTTTTAATACCGCCCTTTGCTTTCCACCAGTTTCGAGGAGCCCCTAATAGATATTCTGTTAAAATAATTATAGATGAAAAAAGTGTAACCGGTAGGTATTTAAAAAACGACTTTTTAGGGAGAAATAAAACAGTGCCCCATGATATTAAAATCAATCCAATACGAAAAAAACCTAGCATTTATATGTCCCCTCCTTTATTTATTTTTATTTTCTCAAAAAACCAAATTATTATGTGAAATATAAAAATAAAAGGTACACATTGTTAAACTTATTGAAGGGGTTTGGTCCAATATCGATATTGAATGGGATTATGTAAAAAGAGAAACAAGAGAGAATATTGAGTATGTTTGGCATTAAACTTATTAAAAGAGTGGAACAAGGAGTTGTCGATGTGGCAGCTCCTTGTTTGCTAAAGAGGCATTAAGTGAAAGAAGTGTATATTTTTACAGTTTTTTTGTAATGAGGGTGTAGTTCTATTTGATAATTATCCATTAAACTGGAAATAGTAATAGCTAAAATGATGATGAGGCGTATGTATGCACTTTTTGTATAATGTTTTGTTTTTATTAGCAGGGTTCAAATGGGGAGATTGGAAAAGATGGAGATATTATTATCCGACTATCCTTTTTTTAATTTGTGTAGATTTGCTAAAAAATTTCCTGCTTTATGATTATCGGATGTGGACGTACCAAGAAACTTTTTTTGGTGAGAATATATTACAAAATCACACTTTTATTAATCTTGTGATTATGGCTATAGTGTACCCTTCGACTGTTTTAATATACCTTGGTCGCTTTCCACAAGAAAGGCGAAAACAAATTTTTTGGTTTTCATTATGGATATTGATCTATTGGATTGTGGAGTACATCAATCTAACATATTTAGATTTGATAAACCATCATAATGATTGGAATATGTGGTGGTCGTTCCTGTTTCTGATTGTAATGTTTTTAATGCTAAAAATTCATCATAAAAATCCATTATTGGCTTGGGGGTTATCTGTAATTTTCATTCTCATTTTGTGGATTGTATTTGATATTCCAGTTGAAACACTAAAGTAAAACCATGTACTTACTTTATGAATTAATGTTTGTTGAAATTATACACTTAAAGTCAACTGATGATTTAGTTTAACAACAGAAATTTAGGTAGAAAATGGCTTGGAGAAATATCCAATGCCATTTTTTACTTTGAATTTAATAATGTGATTATAGGTGTGATTTAACTTGTGATTCACTATTTTGGCACCTCACAAGTGAACCCGTTAGGAATGTTACCAGTCTTTTTTTATCTACCGTTCTACTACTTTATTCTCCATCTGACCGATTTTTTCGATCTCGAGTGTTACCACATCCCCATCTTGTAAGAACTGCGGAGGTTTCATGGCAACGCCAACGCCATTAGGAGTTCCTGTAAGAATTAGATCCCCAGGCTTTAGCGTAATAAGGTTTGAAATGAATTCAATCAGAAAAGGAATATCAAAAATCAACTGATCTGTAGTGGATGACTGGCGCTCTTCCCCGTTTACAAGTGAACGAATGGATAAATTACTAGGGTCACCCACTTCATCAGCTGTAACGATCCATGGGCCAACCGGCGTACTGTTGTCAAGCGTCTTTCCTTGTAACCATTGAGGCGTTCTTTTTTGCAAGTCACGGGCAGATATATCATTGCCAATCGTGTAGCCTGCAATATAGCCGAGGGCATCTTCTCTTTTTACGTGAGACGCTTCTTTTCCAATAACCACTGCAAGTTCAACTTCATAATCAAGTTTCTGAGTAACATCTGATTTCTCAATCGCATCTTCAGGGCCAACGAGTGCATTAGAAAACTTTGAAAATAGTACTGGAAAATCAGGTACATCACTCTGCATTTCAGCTGCATGTTCAGCATAATTTTTCCCGACACAGATAATCTTTGATGGTGATGGAATTGGAGTGGATACATATACTTCCTCCACGTCAAAGCTGATACCTTCTGTATTATGTCTTTTTACAAGCGTGTATGCTTCCCTTGCTTTATCGAATACATCATTCCCTGCAGTAAAGAATTGTGTTGGATCAGCTGGAAATATATTTTGTAGGTTATTAGCTAAATCTTTTTCTTGCTTAGAGAGAAGTAATTGACGATATGCTTCCTGAAGATCAATTACTTTCTCATTCAACATAAAGCCAACTCGAAGTGGACTTGGTTTTCCTTTTATTTTATAGCTAATTAGTTTCATGATTATAACCTCCATAACACGTTTAAAAACGTTTTCTTTTATTACCTATTCTATCAAACTGGTGAATTATCCTCTTTTTAAATAGCTGTTTTGGTAAAGATTGTTACTATTGAGAGAATAGATATAAACTGTGACGTAACTGCTTGGTTGATTTCCGCTACGGGCAGTCGCTTTCCGCGGGCACGGCTTCAGCCCTCCGAAGCGGAAAACCACCGCTGCGGGGTCTTCAGACACGTGCTGTTCCCACAGGAGTCGACTGCCCTCCTCTCCAATCAACCATCATAAAAGTGGTAGTCTGTGTTATAAAAACGAAATGATAGCAGTTCTTTAATGATGGGCGTTATACCAGCGGCGGAAAGAAAACAGCATTTAAACACAAAAATAGCGAGTTGGTATGTGATCCAACTCGCTATCTTAATGTATTGCTCCTCTATAGAACGTGTTTATCTGCTTCACGATTTACTTGATCAGTAAATTCTTTCATTAGTCCTGGTAAATCAGGCCAAGCATGACCAGATATTAAGTTCCCATCTATGTGGTTGGATTCACTAATATAGGTTGAACCTACTGCTTCGACCTCTGGTTTGCAGGCAATATATGCCGTTAATTCGCGACCTTTCATATGCTCTTTTACCGTTGTTAGCACTAGACTTGCATGGCAGACAGCAGCTATTGGTTTGTTCGCTTCAAAAAAGTGACCCACAATCGCTGGTACATGTTCGTTCAAGCGTATATGCTCTGGTGCACGGCCTCCTGGGATAATTAATCCATCGTACTCCTCAGGATTAATGTCCTCAAAACTAGCATCCGCTTCAATCATGTAGCCACCTGTTTCTGTGTATGTTTCCCAGCCAATGAAGTCGTGAACAACTGTATGGAGCTTTTTAACTGAAGATGCAGCAATGGTAGTTTCATAACCTTCTTCCAAACAACGAAAAAAAGGATAATAAATTTCTAACGATTCTACAGCATCACCAGCGAGAATTAAGACTTTTTTAGACATGAAAATTACCTCCTGAATCTAGAATTATTTACGTTATATACTATATTCCAGTTTAGACAGGGATAGTCCATATCACGATAAAATTATTAATGTTTTACTCTGCATCCTCAACAAACCGTGCTACATCTTCTCCACAATGTTTACATTTTCCTTCGAGGATAACTCCATGATCGTCATTTTGAAGCGAGTAATCCACAATGGTGGTTTCTCCACAATCTGAACAGAAAACATTATGAATAAGTTGCTCTTGAAAATTCTTAGGGATTTTTGACCACTTTTTTGCAGCTTAAAAATCGACAACTGACATTTATAGAACCACCTTTTTCATATTTCGTATACTTTAGATTTTACAACATCTTTCATTCCCACTTTTTAATCTTCTGAATGACTTTTTTATTAACGATAGACAGCCATGTATCTTTTCCATCCGACGTTTTTTGCTTATGCCATTCATTATAGCTTGCCACAGCAATTAATATAGAACCCGCAATTAGCAAGTACATCCACCATGGGAGATTCCCCCAGTATGGTCTTGTTTGTAAAAATACGTTTAATAGCAATACCCCAAATCCAACAAAGAAAAACGACTTAATTTGATACTTCATCCCACCAAGAACAGACAGAAGCGCGAGTACCCCTACAATCAGCGCATCGTAAATAGTTGAACTCGCCATTCCATCCTGGATCAGGAGTAAGGAAACTAAAATCAATATGACCCATTGTATATGGTGAACAATTGCTTGAAGTGATTTATCAGTAATCTTCTTCAGGTAGATTACCAGAACTACCCAAGTCAACACAAACAGTTCTCTTTCGAATAACGCTGGTATATCACTCTGAACAAGTACGGTGTAATAAGGCTGGAGTATAAAGATACATGCTAAAAATACAATCCATTTTGGCGCAACAAACAAAATCCGCTTTCGTTGCAATACTAGATTGCCAGATATAAGTAGTCCCGGCAGTACCATTGTCCATAACGCTTCAGTGGACCAGAGATACAAGCCGCATATTGCTAGGAAACCTACAATGGTGTACCAATCAACAGTTGGCATCTTCTTTTTTACATTCTGAATAAGAGAAGGATAAATCAACATCCCAACGATCGTAACGATCACAACAAAGACAAGTCCTGTAGTCTGCATGGAATATGCCCAGTCCAAACCTGGAATATATACATTCATCCCATAATAGATGATAAGAAGCGGAACTACATTGAAAATGTCCCACTTTTCTTTATGCATCACCACTAATATAGCAATGGCATAAAGCGTTGTAACCACAAATGGAACCAAGTTATACGGGTAGATCGAGAAAAAGGTAATGATACCAATTACAGAAAATGGAACAACATAATAGGCAATCCTTCGTGTCCATGATCCCTTACTAATATACCATGCTACTATAAGCATTGCGCTAGTTAATAAGAATGCGTACGGAATATGATGAGTTACTTCCAATAAGTGCAGTGCCAGACTAATGACGACCCACAAAGACGTGAAACCTGCGTATAAAAAGGTACTAATCATCCAGCCAACAGTTGCCTTTTGTACACTCACGCCATAAATAACAGTAGCAACAAAAAATGCCCAGATTGCCATATCACCAGAGATCAGTAAACTAATTAGTAATGAAAAAGGTAAATAAATGTGACCTGTCCACCAGAAACTTTTCATGAGCTTTCTGTCCAGATTTCCGATAATCAACCCTGTGCCTAACAGCAGCAGTGCCCCTATCACAAACTGCAACGACTCATATACTTCTGATTGAATGTTGAATTCAGTAAAAACCGCGAATAATATTGTAAGATAAAATAATAGCGAAATGCTACTTATCATATAAGGCATAAAAATCCATTTGGTTTTTCTATATAATAGATAGGCCATTCCTATCCCACCAAGCACAATTAGTGAGCGTATCAGGGCATCGAAACCAAATGTAAAGGTTCTCCAAATTCCTAAAGCGTAAAAGCCATGAGCAACAAAAAACGAATGATCGTAAAAGGGTCTTCGTTTGAGCTGCCTCCATAAAAGACTTACAAGAAGTACGATTATTCCCGCAAAAACAAAATTCCCAGCTTCCATTGGATATGAGTAGTGAGCGAAATTATCTACTACACTCCCGGAAGTATATGTGGTTACAGCAAGACCAATCGACAACGCATGTACCCACGATGCAAATGCTGTACCCGTAAAAAAGGAACGTTTTTCAAATGGTTCCATGAATAATGTAGCTACAGCTAGCATCAGAAACATAGTGCCAACCTGCCAGCTATTTGTGAATCCATAACTACCAAGAATACTAAATAGCATTACAATGCCACCCACGTCTCTTGAACTCCGTTTGATCTGTTGGAAGAAACCAAGCGTCATCAAACACCCGAAAACGACGTATAGGAAAAAGCCAGCTATAAATAATGGTAAGCCTAAATTCACATACCCAAACCAATCCTGAGCTATTAAGACCGTTTCGTATAATGCCGCCATCAAAAACAGTGGACTCAAATAAATAAATAGAGTTCGTTTTACACTATTTGCTAAATAGGCGAAATTTAATGCAATAATGACATAAGCAATCAACAACACAATAGAAGGCTCGTTAAAGTTCAGAAGAATTCCTTCAAAACTTATATAAAGAAAGGCAAAGAAAGAAACAATAGCACTTGTATACTGAAAAGCTTTCTGTAATGAAGGGCTATCCTTTAAAAATACCGGTAAAGCTATAAATACAAAACCTAGCAACGCATACGCAATCGCTCCAATCTCGTTCAACATAGAAAACTCGATCAATTGAAATGCACCATACACTAACATCGCACTAAACACCATGTGATATCCCTTGTGATTCGTCACAAAGATCATGGCAAAGTAAATAATAGCCGTAAGTAACAAATTAAAACTGTAAATCAACTCATGTTCATAAAACACGAGCATCAGTAATGTGGAAAGTATTAAGTTCGCCTGAATATACAGGACAAATTCTTGTGTGAACAGCTTAAATCGTTCCTGTTTTCTCAGAAAATGATACCCTATTACAAGTGCTGCATTAAATACCATAATTCCCAAATAAAACCCATCTACAGGTAAGTGTAAAGAAGCAATCGTAAACCCTGCAAAAACGGTAAAGGTTATGTACGAAAACCATACAAATAACCTGGCAGTCAATTTCACAGACAAAAGAAGATATACAGGTAAAATGACTAAACTGCCTATTGCTCCATATAGATACTTCCCCTTACCAATGGAGAAATAAGAACCAAATAATTCAAAATAACCCGCCGATAGAATAACGATAGGAAGAAATAAACTTCCAAGTACATGGAAGGCAAAAGCAGTTTTCGCTATTTTTAAAACACGTGTCGTAAAATAAGCAAGTCCGAAGAATAGAAGTGAAACAAGAGCGATAAGTCCTGTTTTCTTCCAGTCTGTCAGCGTATCCCACGTGCTCGTAGCAAGCACTAAACCTCCGATCAATAATAAGACAACACCAAGAACTAGAGACCACGTAATATTACGTTCACGGACTTCCTGTGGTGATAATGTTTTCTTTACTTTTTTCGGTTCAGGAAGTACTGCTTTTACCTGTTCAGCTTTTCCTTTTTCATCATGTTCTTGTTCATTTTCTAGATTCAGATCAGCAACGTACTGACTATGAGCTTGTAAAACGTCTTTATATGTATCTTCTTTTATGTATTGTTTTTCTTTTAGTTTTTTTAGTTCTTCTTTTACAATTCTTCGTCGGTGTTCATCTTGTTCCAAAATCATCACCTCATTTGTAAAAATACAATCACCTTTTATCATATCAATATTTGTGTTAAGATTCATCAAAATTTCAAACTTATCTGGTGAAAAAGACAAAAAGACCAGCAATAAACCCATCGCCAGTCTTTGATAAACTTATCTGATTACTTTTATAAGTTACAATTAGTTAAAACGTATTATACACATCTTCACATTCTTCTCCGGTTGGCTGATAAAAACAGTGTAGTTTATATCTTCCCACTAGGGGTTGGTCATACCAAGTAGGCGGACAATCACCAGGAGGTCTGAAATACCATAAACTATACTTAGCAGGCCAGCGCCTTTCCCCTTTAATAGCTCTACGTGCCAATCTTCTTTCACTCTCTCTTGCTCTTTGATAAAACATTCCAAATTCAATCGCTTCAAAAGCCCTTGGCTGGAAAATCACTTCCTGTATGGTACGTACATCTTCAAAATCCGAACAAACAACCCTAGCTCTATTTACGGTTACAGCACCAACATGCATCATACCTAATTTTCCTTCTCCTACAGCTTCTGCTCTAAGCAGTCTTGCCAAGAGGTTGATATCTTGGTTTGTATGCTTCACAACTGCCATAATTTCACCTCCGTTTATCGACCTTCCTATATAAATATCACCTATCAGCTAATATAGTGCCTGTACTGACGAAAATAACATGTATTTTTATAACAACTTTATGTATTTCCCAAATACCGCCCACCATAGGTTGCTGATCACTTTATTGGAAAACAATTTCCTTATTTTACATATTTCAAAATTTATAAATGAATGTTGACAATTTGATAAACTTGTTTCAAAATTAATATAGTGTACTAGAATAACTAGAATACTAGTTATGTACAATCTCGTTGAATTTTTAATGGAGGTAACTATGAAAGATTTTATATTAATTCCATCTATCATTAATGATATTGCATATATACATAGTCAACATTTAGCGGATATCTTATCCAAAAGTGAGGTCCAGGGAAATAAAATTCCCCTGGACTTCATTAGGTTGCTTTACAAGGAGAATCCGGAAAAATTCTTTAAAGTAGTTGATGAGCTATCTCTTAGAGGATTTCAATTCTTCACTGAAAAACCAAATAATATACTGCCTAACTTCACGCCTGATTTTTCTAGTTATATGGAAGTTGAAAGTAACCATGATTATTTTAAAAACCTGAAGCTGCACCGTTTAGGAATCTCTGGTTTTATAAAACGTTTTAACATTGATAATGATTTGTTTTTTAATAAGATTCCATTAAATGGATTCACCTTTATGAACGCTTCCATTGATCAGGAATCCCTTATGGATGAATTAAAAAGTGCAGGGTTCGAAATAAAAACAACTCAAGCATCACCAGCAGACAAACCCCAAACCGAATACAGTTCAACATCTGATCCCGAACCAAGGCCTTACGATAATAATGTACGTATAGACCAAGCGTTTGAAGATAGCAAGTACAATACATTCAGACGTTTTTGTTATCAAAACAAATTAAAGACCATAGGTGAATTAACCCCAGATCATATTAACACGTATAAAAATGCGAAAGGGGTAGGTGTTCAAAAGTTCCAACTGGTTAAAGAACGATTAAAATCTTATCAGATTGGTGAAGTAGAGCCCACCGATCCTGAAGATCGTGTTGTAAAGCTGGAAAACAAAATTGCAGGAGAAGTGGAACCGAAACAGATCCTATTCGAAAATAAATTTACATTGTTCGTTACGTTTTGTGAGGAAAACGGACTGAAAACGATCAATGAAATAAAAAAGAAACATATTACAGCGTTTTCCAACCGCCCTCAAGTTGGAGCTAAGAAAGTTCGGGATGTAGAAAATGCGTTAACAGATTTTGCAAAAACTGCTGACTCAAGCGTACCAACTTTCTTTACTGCTGGTAATTTATTGGAACGCATTCAATACATGGATGTAGTCGATTTACTTGAAAGCTATGGTTTTAACAGTGGCAGTAATTCAGCACTAAAAATAGTAGACATCGAGGGAGAATATTTTGCAGATCTGGTAGATGTTTTCGACCCGCACACGCTTATACAGCTTTCTAATAAGCTTAAGAATCAAAAAAGCCCTCAGTTAATAGCTAGCGATACTAAAAATGCTTTGACGGAGAAAGAATTAAAAGTACTTGAATTACGCTTTATTGATAAGGTAACGCTTGAAACTGCTGGTCAACAGTTTAGTGTTACACGAGAGAGAGTTAGGCAAATTGAAAGAAAAGCGATTCGGAAAGTTAGTAATCATTTAACCGCTCAGAAATTTGTCTTTATTATAAAACTACTAGCACCAAATAAGTCCTTTATAACATCGAATGAATTTATTGACTTTATTGGTACAGACAACGCTTATTTGCTTAATATATTTAAAGCCCAAAACGACTTATTCTCCTATTACGAGGAACTAGACGTCTTCTTTTTCCCAGAAGCCGAAAAAGACAAAATCATTAACAAGCTAGAAGAAATTTTTACTGACTTGCCAGATATATTTTATTTTCATGAATATGAAAATTTATTAGAAGAGTCACTTGAAAATGTCGGAATAAATATTGATGAGACAGGTTGGAAAACTATTCTTGAAAACTTTGGATTTCAAAAGTTTGGGAAGGCCTTTTCAAGAAGTAAAATAACCATGCTTGATATCCTTGAACAGCTATTCAAAAAACATATCAAAGGTTCTTTACGGATTGATGATGACGCTGTTGTTCCATTAAATGAACTATCTAAACGATACTTTGACTCCAATTTAGGTGATTCGGCAAGGGCAATTGAAGCGAGGCTTAGATATTCACGGGACGTTTTGTTAGTTGGAAAAAATACCTTTCAATGGTTCGATCATGATCATTTTGATGAATCATTAATGAAAGACATAGACACGTATATGAAACAGCAGTTTGAGTATGTACCAACTATAAATGTTGCAGAAATATTTGAGGTGTTTGCGGAAAAGTTAGCACCCTTTAAGATAACGAATAAACTCCACCTGTATTCCTTGATCAGATATTATCTTGGTGATGAGTACAGTATTGGAAAAGGAAATACACTTAATATCTTCCTTGATGATGAGAACAAATTGAATATAGAAGATACGGTAATTGCTACCGTTAAAAATCTGGGTGGTACATGTACAAAAGAAGAGCTTGAAAAAATGTTAAGGTGGCAGCGATACAAAATCGACTTAGCTATTTCCTCTTCCGATAAGCTTATCCCTTGGGGGACAAATAAAGTTAAGCTGTTTGATGATCTACAATTATCTGATGAGCAGGTATCGGAATTAAGTAAATTGGTAGAATCCAGCTTAAAGGAAGGCTATACAACTACATCTATTATTTTTGAAGAAATGTTATTTAACAAAAAGCTCTCACCTGTAATTCATGAAAAGGGAATTGATGAAAATGGTAAATTGTCTGCGATTATCAAAATATTAAATCCAACGATACGTGGCCATATGAATTTCCTATATCACAAAGACAGCACCATTACGAGCTTTGAAGAAGCTATAGCATACCGTTTCACAGGAGAAACACCACGGGAGGAAATAAAGAGATTTATAATCGAGCACGGATATAAAGAATTGATGGCTTCTATCTTCTTAGAAAGGATCGTAGAACAAGACTATTTTGTAGAAATAGATTTAGGTATCTACTATCCAACAAACAACTTTACCATTCCGGAAGAAGCAGTAACAAGCCTTACTTCTCTAATCGAATCGCGTATGGGTGAAAATGGATTTATTTCGTTAAGTAATCTAGAAGGTTATAAAGGTAACCTTCCTTCTATCTCATTTAGATGGAACCCGTATTTGATGAAGAGTATTCTATTAAACCATGGTTACCGCCATATTAAAAAAGAACATCATGATTATCGCTATGATCAAATCATTCTCGTGAAAAACGAAAGTAAGATCGATCGTTTCGAGGAACTTATTCACCACATTTTAATGAATGAATATAAGGGAAACATGCATGAATCTACAGTTTATGACTTTTTAGCTACAAAAGGGATTGTGCGGAAAAAAGATTACATTCATGAAAAAACGTTACCGTATGAAGTAAGGAAAGAAAGTAAGCTTGTTAACGTTGATGAACTAGGAATTGTAACCGTAAGGCAGGTGGAACCATGTCATTCCAGCAACTCGATTTAAAATATAAATACCGTTCGTCACACGATCAAATCTATTCGGACTTTTATCAAAAATGTCTGCGTGAAGCAAACCAGTATGATCGGGCTGTTGGTTATTTTACCAGTAATAGTTTAAGTGTTCTTGCAAATGGCCTTGATGTCTTTTTGGAAAAAGACGGTGTGATTCGAATTATTGCTAACCCCTACCTAACGAAGCAGGATGTCGATGCTATTGAGTTGGGTTACAAAGCCAAGCAAGATGTCATTACCCAAGCCATGCTGAGACAAATTGAAATGAGTGAAACAACTATTAAAGAAGATGCCTTTAATACACTGGCATGGTTAATATATAACGACAAACTGGAAATAAAGATTGCTTTTACTAAAAACAACAGTCTCTATCATGAGAAGTTTGGCATCTTTTATGACGATGCTGGTGGGAAGATTGCTTTTTCAGGATCTGCTAATGAAACCGCTGGTGGGATAAGGGATAATTTCGAAAAAATAGATGTCTTTTGGAATGCGAATGATAGCGAACGAATAGATGACATGTCCAATGATTTTGAGGATCTGTGGAATGATTCCACTCCTGGCCTTACTGTCATGGAAGTACCTACTATTATAAAAGAGAAATTTGCCAGCTACCGGATAGAGAGCAAACGACCATCTACTAAAAAACAAGCGATTAAGCCAAGGCCATATCAAGAAGAAGCGATCCAGGCTATAAAAGACAATAACTGGCACGGTATTTTAGAAATGGCCACTGGTACTGGAAAGACAATTACTAGTTTACTGGTAACAGAAGAGTACTTTAAACAACAGGGAAGAATTTTCTTAGTTATTATCGTTCCCTTCACCCATTTAGTTGAACAATGGATTGAAAACTGTCAGATGATGGGATATACAAACGTGACGAAATGCTTTGGGTCCAAGAAATCCTGGAAAAACAAGCTACAAACCGATGTACGAGACTTTAATCTCGGGATCGTTGAGAAGCATATTGCCATTACGACGTACAAAACAGCTGCGTCAACTGACTTTAATGATCTAATTGGTAAAATAAAAGGGAAATCGTTTTTAATCGCTGATGAGTGCCATTACTTTGGTGTCAAAAGCTTGCGTCAGCATAAATTATGGGGAATGGACGCTAAGATTGGATTGTCTGCTACACCTGAACGATGGTGGGATGAGGAAGGAAGTGCCTATATAGAATCTTTCTTTGGCCCTGTAGTCTATGAATATGATATGAAAACAGCAATAGAAAATGGGGCACTAACAGAATATTCCTATCATCCATTACAAGTAGACCTTACCGATGATGAATTGGATAGATACGAAAAACTAACGAAGCGACTGATCCATTTATATAGTGATGAGAAAGCCAATAAAGATGAGATCAGTGAAGTGAACCGAAAGCGCAGTCTCATCATTAGTAAAGCCGAACAGAAAAAGGAACTCCTTTATTCCATCTTTAAAAATAAACAGCGCGCGGACGTCTCTCACACATTAGTATACTGTGCACCTGGTGAAGTCGAGGTTATCACAAAAGACCTTGCTGATTTAGGGTATAAAGTACACCGATTCGATTCAGAGGTGAGCCTTTCTGAACGGATGAAAATATTAGAAGCATTTGATAAAGGTTCGATCCAAGTATTAATTGCTATTAAATGCTTAGATGAAGGTGTGGATGTGCCAAGTACAAAGGAAGCCTACTTTTTGGCTAGTACGTCAAACCCCAGGGAATTCGTACAAAGAAGAGGACGAATCCTACGTGCACACCCGAATAAAACGGTGGCAACGATACACGATTTCATCGTATTACCAACACTTGCTAATGATCAAATGTTTAAAGCCATAGCTGCTAAAGAATTACCTCGATTTGCTGAGTTCTCGCAATATGCAATCAACAACTATAAAGCAAGAGAGGTTATTGGGGAGTATTTAAAGCCTTATTACCTGGAATACCTCATGGATAAAAAGCCATGGGATGTATACAGAGAATTTCAAAACATGGAGGTACAGAATGAAAACGACTAAAGAATTGGACCAAAAAATAAATGAATTCCCAGGAGAGCTATCTAAATTAGCTAAACTGCTAATGGATGATATTCAAGGTGGGAATCTATCTAACAATCAAATAGAAGAAAGAATACGCCAGGAAATCAAAGAGCTTGTGTTGGAGGATGTTAAAGAATGAGACTAATAGAAATATCACTTCAAAATTTCAGACAGTTTTACGGAAAACAGGACATTACCTTTGCAAGTGGAGACAAGAACATCACCATTATTTTCGGTGAAAATGGTAAAGGAAAAACCGGTATTTTCCGGGCACTTATGTTTGGTTTGTATGGAAGCACACACATTCAACAAGATAATTCTAAAGAAAAGATACACTTAGTCAACTTTATCGCTCTTGATGAATCTAAGAACATGCCGGTTGAAGGAACGGTTCGTCTTTTGTTTGAACACAAAGGCATCAAATATGAATTACAACGAAGTGTAGAAGGTATCAAGTCTGGGGAGCTCATCAAAGAACGGATTAACACCGCACAGCTATACATGGTAGATGAAGTTGGAAACTACGGGGCAGAACCAATTGACGATGAAGACGAAATTAACCGAATTATGAACGATATCCTGCACGAGAGCATTAAAGATTTCTTCTTGTTTGATGCTGAAAAAATTGAAACACTAGCTAAAACCGATAAAAAAGTAAAAGAAGAAGTAAAAACAGGAATTATAAAACTATTGCACATTGATAAACTGGAAACAGCGATTACGTTGTTAAAAAAGCTACACACGGCAGAAAAGAAACGATTACTGCAAAACTCACAAAGCCTTGATCTAAACCAAAAGCAATATGAAATCGATACACTTTCAGAGGATATTTCAAAACTAGAAGAGTTAATTACATTAAAAGAAGAAAACAAAGTATCCTGCGCTAATGAAATTGAAGATATAGAGGCAAAGCTTGCAGAAAACGAAGGCGTTAGAAGAATACAAGAGAAATACAACGAAGTTAAAGAGAAGAAAAACTATGAATTACGTCTATCTAAAACAAAGAAAGACGAGATGAAAAACATCTTAGTCGCAAATGGGCCTAACCTAATTATGAAAGACACGTATCAATCGGTTAAAACGTATTTAGACCAGATACTTGTCGATCAACAAGACCTAATTCCGATCGAAGTTATTGAACGTTCATTAAATGAAGCGATATGTGCCTGTTGTGGAACAGATTTAGCAAGTAATCCAGAGCACCAAAAACAAGTGGAATACTTAAAAAATAATTTTAAACGTTCCAATTTAACGCCACTTATTTCTCTAATTACATCTAATGTACATGATTTTCAATTAACAGAAGTAGATACGTTGCATTCTATTAATGAAAACCTAACCGAATTTCGTGGCATTAAAAATAATGTGGAAGAGATTAATAAGCAACTACAGAACTACCAATCTGAAATACAGCATAAGGCACAGGAACAAGAGAACTTACGACACCTTGAAGCAACATTGAAAGATAAGAAACAAACCTTGCATGACCTTGGGGTAGATATTGAAAAAATGAGAGATAAAGCTAGTGAAAAAGATAAAACGATGAAAGCAGCAGACAAAGAACTCAACAGACTTCTCCGTCAAAACGAAAGTCTGAAAATTGATTCCAAAGTGCTTCAATACATTGAAGATCTACGCGAACAATTCGAAACAGTATTTAAAGAATACAGTGACGAAATGAGAAGGAAACTAACTGAAGAATCCACTGCTATATTCAAAGTTCTAATTGACCGAAAAGACAAAGACCTTATTCATAAGATCCATATCAATGAAAACTACGAAATAGATATTATTGGCTGGGATCAAGTGAATATTACACAAGACATCTCACAAGGTCAGCGCCAAGTAGTAGCTTTATCGTTTATTACAGCACTTGCAAAAATTGCAGCAGGAGACTCAATGGATATTAACTTCCCACTATTCATGGATACACCATTTGGTAGAATCAGTGGTACAAACAGGGATCAATTGATCGAAAACATCCCTAATCTAGCATCACAGTGGATATTACTACTAACAGATACTGAATTGTCCAGATCTGAAGAAATGAAATTCAAGTCCACTGACAAACTCGGTAAATGGTATAAATTAGATCAAATAGCAAACGGTCATTCAGAAATAGTAGAGCTAAATATTAATGAAGCAATGGCTACAAGGGGGTAAATCATGGACTTTTTAATGGAACAAGCACTTATTTATACAAGCCAAAAATATGAAGAAATATATATTCATTTTAATAGTAACTTTGACATGAAGTACCAGGATCTATTCATCATCTGTGCAAGTATTGGTTTCAAAAACAATAGAAAGACAACGATTGAAAACAGAGGTAGAGAATTCAGAACCAACTATTTCAATACCAGTCAAAAGGCAACTGCCTACTCGATCATTCTAAGCGACCCAGAACTAGGTAAAAACCTGGAACTATTCGAAGACAGTGAGTTCCGTCTAAATGCTAGAAAACTACTGCAAAGTTATGCAGAAGGTGGAATGGAACTACTCGTTGAAGAAGTATTCGGCAGTCGCTGGGACGGTAATAAACTAGATCCCCACTATACAGAATATGAAATTGATCTATTGGGGTATATATATGCAGATTCTAAGGCTGTGCCGTTTTAAAAGTTACTTAACAACCACTCTTGATTGAGAGTGGTTGTTTGTTTTCATATAAATTATATGGCAAGTTAAGCTATTCTGAGGCCTCTTCAAGTACTGATATTATGAAAATAAACATATAATATATAAAACTTTATGGGGGTACAGAGATGGCGAAATTTAAAAAATTGCTATCAAACAAAAAGATACTAATAGGTCTAGTAGCATTTATTATATTAATACTAGGATATGCAGTGGGTTCTGGAAGTGCTAAAGCGAACTTAGACGAGGGCAAAGTATCTTATGAAGCGTTACTATCAAAGATAGAACAACTAGAATCAACTATAAAAAACGTTGAATCAACAATAGAAGATAAGGAAAACGTATTAGATGAAGTTGAAGGTAAAGTGCAGGAAGCTAATGACAAATTAGATGAAGAAGAATCTAAGCTAAACAGTAAAAAAGACGAAGTAGATGAAATCTTTTCTTTAATTGATGAAAAAGAAGTATTTAGTAGCGATATCGAGGCATTACAGAAAGAATTGGATAATAAAAGTACAGAAGTAGATGAAATATCTTCTTTAATCGAGGTTAAACAATCAGAATTGGAAAAAATAGAGAACTCAATAGTTAAAAAGAAAGCAGAACCAATTGATCTACTATCAGGTGAATATATTGTTGGTAGTGATGTCCCAGCAGGTCGCTATCAAGCTACCAACGTAGGCCGAGGCTCAAACTTTGTTGTGTACAGTTCTGGTGGATCACTTAAGGTTAATACCATACTAGGAGATGACTGGGGTGACGGTGACTATGTATTTTGGGCAGAAGATGGTGATTTCATTGAAACTGCTGCTCAAGTTAAATTAATACCAATAGAGGATTAATCAACGAGTAAACTATAAATGTTAAGATAATAGTGGTAAAGTAAGTGATGAGGCAGAATTTTTTGAAAAAGGGGCGAAATTAATTTATATGAATCAGGAAAAATTAGAACAAGAAATCCTTGATAGCATAATAAAAAATTTCAAAACATTTTTTAGAGAGGAAATTGCTAAGAATCATTTAAAAAATACATCAAAACTTACTAAGTTGAATCAATTTAACCCAAACCCTTTCTTGGATACATATAAAGCCAGATTTCTAACTGGAAATGATGATGCACTAAGTATTGCAAAAGCATTAGTATACCCAAGAGTATTAGGCACATCTATAAACACTAGCTTTGGCCAACAATTGCAAAAATACTGCAGTCAAATTTTAGAGGGTTTTGCATCGACCACTTCCGGGATTGATATTGAATTTATTGATAAACTAGACGGGAGAAGAAAATACTGTCAAATTAAAGCTGGCCCTAACACAATTAATAGTGATGATGTAACTACTATAAAAGATCACTTTGCTGGTGTTAAAAACTTAGCAAGGACGAATAATCTTAATATCGGTTTAAATGATTTAGTAGTGGGAGTATTTTATGGTAGTACCGAACAATTGAGCACTCATTATAAAACAATAAACAAGGACTATCCTGTATTGGCTGGTGAGGAATTTTGGCACAGACTAACAGGTCATGCTGATTTTTATCATATTTTAAGTGATACTATGGGAGATATTGCATTAGAATACGATTCATCTGAGCTAATAGAACAAGTTATTGTGGATTTAGCAAAAGATATAGAGAAAAAACTATTTGATAATAAGAACTAAAATCAAATTAAAAGAGAGAAGGATTTATATCCTTCTCTCTTTTATATTTTTAACCTTAGTTTATTTTATTAAGAGTTTTAACAATAGATAGACCAATAGCCTTGGCCATATTAACTGGAACAGCGTTACCTATCTGCTTATAAGCATTAGAAGTAGAACAGTCAAATATCCATTCATCTGGAAAACTCTGAATTCTTGCATACTCTCTTACTGTAAAGGGTCTGGTTTCATCTGGATGACATCTTTCTGTTTGTTTTTGAGCAGGTGAACAGGTTAGTGTTAATGACGGTTCATCCCATGATAGCCTTCTAGCCATACCTGTTCTGCCTCCACCTGAATAGTAACTCTTTCCCATGTATTCCTTTGCTATCTCTGTAGGTAGATCCCTCCAGTAGCCTCCCGGCGGAACTAGATCAAGCACATTTTTTTTGGAATCAGGATATCTTGTACCATCAGATTCCGGTATATCTTGAAGGATGTCCTTTAAAGTTAGCTCATAGCCATATGGTTTTGGGAATAAATATTCTAATTCATCATAAATATTTACTAAATCATTTCTAATTCCTACTATGACAATTCTCTCTCTTTTTTGAGCTACATCATAATCCAATGCCCTAAGTATTTTATATTCTACTTTATAACCCATGTCTGAAAAAACATCTAGCATTACTTTTAAGGTATTTCCACCATCATGGTTTAATAATCCTTTAACATTCTCAGCCAGAAACATTTTCGGCTTTAACTCGCCTAATATTTTAGCATAATGATAGAACATAGTTCCCCTAGCATCCTGTAAACCACCCTTTTTTCCTGCATAACTAAATGCCTGACAAGGGTAGCCGCCTGATAATAAATCAAGCTCACCTATAGAAGGGACATCAATGTAATTTTCAATACCATTTTCATTTATTTTTACAATGTCCTCATTTATTATATTCCAATTGGGTCTATTTTTTTTAAGTGTTTTACAAGCTTGTTTGTCTATTTCAATATTTCCAACAGAATCAAATCCTGCATATTCTAGACCTAACCCTAAGCCTCCTGCTCCTGCAAATAATTCTAAAACTTTATATTTTTTACTTGCTACAGTATCTCTTACTTCGACAAAATCATGATCCTTGTTATTTTCTATATTTTTGTTATTGTTGTGTCTATAAATTACTTTATTAGTAGATCGGTTTTCATTCAAATCTAAATCAAATTCAAGTTGTTCAGTTATTTGATCAAGGTCAACATCAAGAACTTCACATAGTTTCATAGCATTAGATTTAATCGGGCTATAATTAGGAGAGAGTAGCATTGAAAGTTGGTTCTTGCTTACCCCTAATTGTTCTGCTAATTCTTTTTGAGTATGTATTCCTAGATTTTTCATTTGTTTTCTTACTTTTTCTTTACTGATCAAATACACTTCAAACCCTCCCTTATAAGTTAAATATTTTTTTAACTTATTATAGGGTTATTATAAACATACGTTCTATTTTCGTCAAATAATTACAGTTGTTTTATCCTCTTGACTCCTAAATCTCTTATTTACAACAACTATAACTTACATCAAGAAAATTATATCGATTTATCTCACCAAAAATTGGAGCCATTAGTTAAATCTGATAATGTTGGTTTCTTATATTCATTCAGTTTTTATGGTTAATACATTAATCATTACATTTAATTTATTTAACAACTATTAATAAACAGTTCATCCATAAACATTTCCGATTTATCAAAATTAGTGCTATAATTACTATTAAACCTTGTAGTTTTAACCTCATTTCAAGTCTACTATTCTACGAAACAATTAATACTAATTGCGTTTTTCCTTTTAGGTTTTCAAACATCATCGACACCAATGAATCAACACTATTTTTGATCCTTTTTCTCAATCCACATAGGTTACTCTCGGTTTTTCATACTTACATAGAAGGTGGTTTTACATGGACAATATAAAAGAAACCGTGCTAGAAGTTATTTTATCTATTGTACCAATTACAATTGTTATCACGATTTTGCAGTTTACATTGATTTGGCTTCCTATGGAGACGTTTATACAATTTCTGATAGGTGTCGGGATGGTAAGTGTTGGACTTATTCTATTTTTATTGGGCGTAAATGTTGGTCTTCTTCCTGTTGGGGAAATGATTGGTTCTGCGTTATCGAAAACGAAGAAGGTTTGGATGATTGTCTTTTTTGGTTTTTTGTTAGGTGTTGTTGTTACGATTGCAGAGCCTGACGTTCGGGTGCTTTCCTCACAGGTTGACGCGGTTTCGAGTGGGGCAATTCCTAAAAGTATATTGATTATTGCTGTTGCACTTGGGGTAGGCATTTTTGTTGCACTGGCTTTGGTGCGCATTATATTTAGTATTAACATTATTTATATATTAGCGATTGGTTATGGCATGATCTTTACGTTAGCTGCATTCACACCTTCGATTTTTGTTCCGATCTCATTTGACTCAGGCGGTGTAACGACAGGCCCATTAACTGTGCCATTTATATTAGCATTAGGTGTTGGTGTGGCATCTGTTATGAAAGGTAAATCCGCTTCAAGTGATGGGTTTGGTCTTGTGGCACTTGCTTCGATTGGCCCTATATTGTCGGTGCTGATTTTAGGAGTGATTTACGGATGACACTACACATATTTGAGGGATTTAGTGATGTACTATCGGAGGTTGCTATTGCCCTATTGCCACTCATTGGACTGTTTGCGTTTTTCCAGCTATTCTTTTTGAAATTAAAACGGCGAAAATTAATCGATATAAGTATTGGGTTTGTTTTAACATTTTTAGGTCTTTCTTTTTTCTTACAAGGTGTACATATTGGGTTTTTACCGATTGGGGAACTGATGGGTGAAAAACTTGGTGCTATCAAGTATACATGGATGCTGCTGCCGATTGGATTTGTTCTAGGATTCTTTGCGACCTATGCAGAACCTGCCGTTCAAGTTCTTATTGATCAGGTAGAAAAGGTGTCTGGTGGGTATATTCCGCAGAAGGTTTTACTGTATACCGTATCAATAGGGGTTGGCTTATCCATCGCACTGTCCATGATTCGTATTATTTATGGCATTTCCCTATGGTATTTTATACTGCCAGGATATATAATAGCACTGATTATGATAAAGTATTCAACTAAAACCTTTACATCCATTGCCTTTGACTCTGGCGGTGTGGCTACTGGACCGATGACTGCTACGTTTATTCTAGCTTTATTTGTTGGTATTGCCTCCGTTACAGAAGGGCGTGATCCGCTTCTTGACGGATTCGGTATGGTTGCACTGGTGGCGTTGGCTCCTATATTATCTGTATTAACACTCGGTATTCTGTACAGTAGAAAGGAGAAGGGTCAGTATGGCAAAGACGAAACAAGGGCAAAAGTTAATCATCACGATCGTTAAGAAAGAAAAAGCCAAAAAGGTCATACAGGCGTCCAAAAAGGCTGGCGCAAGGGGTGGTACTACACTCTTAGGCAAAGGTTACAGACTTGATGACAAGAAAAGATTCCTTGGCGTACCAGTGGAACGAGAAAGAGAAATCATATTAACACTTGTTCCTGAATCTATTTATCCAGATGTGATGAATGCTGTTGTTGACTCCGTAAAATTGAATAAACCAAGACAAGGGATTGGTTTTGTTATAGATACGAAAAAAGTGACTGGAATTTGTCATATGTTAGGCTTGGATGAAACTGAAAGTGAAGAAGTCAGTGATGAAGGTGTTGATGTTAAAATGGCAGAGCAAAAAGTGATGTATGATTTGATTGTTACGATCGTTAACAAAGGCGACTCTGACGATGTAATTGATGCTTCTAAAAAGGCTGGTGCTGAGGGCGGTACTGTTTTGAGTGGCCGTGGTACTGGAATTCATGAACAGGCAAAACTGTTCAATATATTGATTGAACCAGAAAAAGAAGTCGTTTTAACTCTTATCAGTAAAGATAGAACGAAGGAAGTACTAAATTCGATTGAAGAAGATGCTGAGTTAAATAAACCTGGAAAAGGCATTGCCTTCGTATTGGATGTTGATCAAACCGTAGGCATTAATCATGTGTTAAACAAGATGGTTAATGAGAAACTGGATGATAACTAAAATAAAGTAAAGGTGTCAACGAGGTCGACTCGAGACACCTTTTTTGTGTTAGTAGAGAAAGTATAATTTTGCAGTCAGGTATGTTTATCTACAGAATCAGCCACGTCCAGCTCCAGTACCCAGTGACTAGTGGACTTCCTTCTCCTCCTTACGATAAGTCAACATTGATTCGCTAACGCTCTTCGTGTTTCCTTTAGATTCACTTTGGAGTGAATCTCATGCGGATTTGGAAGATCGACTAACTTCGCCGCTTTGCGCAGCAACTCGACCCACCCGCGATGTGCGGGCGCAGCCCATACGTCACTAAACGGGCACTTTGCGCTTTTGTTCGTAGATAGGAAAGATATACTTTCCTATCTACATAAGTGCAACTAAGTCTTTCGCCATTAAGGCTTGGCGATAAACCACGTTTTCTAATGTTATTCACTCTTTTTCCTTCTTGCTAATATACTCGTTAGGCTCGTCCCCGCCATGGATACTGTTATTTTTAAACTGGCTTTTTCGTCCGTTTCTATGTTCCCCGTGTTGTTTGTTTTCCTTAAATTGTCTATTTTTATCGGCCATTATTTCTCTCCTTTTTAATTTTTGGATGGTGTTAGTTTTTGAAATGTAGGCTTTCTTTATACATGCGTGAAGATATTTAAATTTATTATCATTTGGTATACTAAACGAATAACGCTAAGATTTTACTTGGAAGGATTGTTATTATTGGATATATCTGTTGGAACATCGATATTTTTACTTTCCTCCATGCTTATTGTCGGGGTAATTGCTACCAAATTTTCTACTCGTTTCGGATTACCTGCACTAGTTCTATTCCTCTTAGTTGGCATGGTTTTTAATAATTATTTATTCTTTGAGAATGTGCAACTTACACAACTAATCGGTGTATTGGCCTTGATTATTATTTTATTTGAGGGTGGGACTCAAACTAAATGGAATCATGTTCGCCCTATCATAGGGTCTGCAAGTATATTAGCAACAATTGGTGTACTGATTACTGCAGTCTTAACTGGGCTTGCTGCTATGTATATCCTTAACTTTTCCTTGTTGGAAGGGATGCTTTTGGGATCTATTGTCGCTTCTACCGATGCTGCTGCTGTCTTTTCCGTATTAGGTAATAAAAATATTAAAAAGAAACTTACATCTACATTGGAGGCAGAATCCGGTTCCAACGATCCTATGGCTGTATTTTTAACCATAACCTTAATAGAATGGATTCAACTATCGGACAACTCTATTTGGGCTGCTTTTGGTGACTTTTTCATACAGATGGGACTGGGCCTAGTGCTCGGGCTCGTATTGGGAAAAGTAACTGTGGAAGCCATCAACCGAATCGAGCTGGACACTGCTGGGTTATATCCCATTCTTGCTATGGGAAGTGCAATCTTTACATATGCGATCACAAACTTTGCAGGTGGTAGTGGTTTCCTTGCTGTATATGTGATGGCAGTATTTGTTGGAAATAATGAATTGTTATACCGATTCTCCATTATGCGATTTAATGAAGGTTTCGCCTGGATGATGCAGATTTTGATGTTTATCTTTTTAGGTCTGTTAGTATTTCCAAGACAATTATTGGACGTTTTTTGGCAAGGCATTCTATTATCTGTTATTTTAATGTTTATCGCCCGTCCAGTTGCGGTCTTTATTAGTCTTATTTTCATGAAATACAATGTAAAGGAACAGGTCTTTCTTTCCTGGTCAGGGCTAAAGGGAGCAGTTCCAATTGTTTTGGCCACCTACCCTATTGTAGCTGGTATTGAAAACAGTGAAGTGATATTTAATGCCGTTTTTTTCGTTGTGATGATTTCTGCATTGATCCAAGGAAGTTCATTATCATGGCTAGCGACTAAATTAGGTTTGACCGGTGAAAAAAGTCGTGACACGTTGCCAAGTATGGAATTAATGACACTTGGTAAAACGGACTCTGAAATTTTGGAAGTGTCTATGACAGAGAATTCTCCGGCTGCTGGGGTATCCTTACTTAATTTGGAGTTACCTGCTGATACGCTGATTATCGGGATCATCCGTGATGAAAAAGTAATTACTCCAAATGGGGATTCTGTTATACAAGATGATGATACACTCTATGTCCTGATTAACAAAAAGGCAAGGGAACGCGTTAAGGAAGCATTGCTCGGTAAAAAGCCAAAGAAAAAGATTTCTGAGACTTAATAGAAAAACCTAAACTTGGGCGATTATTGGTCATCCAAATCAGATAACCAAACAGCAACCGAAATTAAATCTGGGAAATACATGTCTGCATCCGCTTTGTCTTTTTCACGATCACTAATTAGAACAGTCTTCGTACCGGCTTTTTTTCCGGCCTCTATGTCTGGTACACGATCACCTACCATGTAGCTTTCCGATAAATCTATGTCATGGTTGTCTGCTAAATCTAAAATCATCTGTGGCATAGGCTTACGGCAGGCGCACTTTGCATGGGGTTTATGTGGACAGTAAGCTACAGCATCAATGGAAGCACCATAATGTGCTAGGTCGTCCTCCATTTTGTTATGTACGTCTTGTAATGCGGATTCTTCCATAAAACCAAGACCTACTCCTCCTTGGTTGGTGACAACAAAGACTTTAAAACCTGCTTCATTAAAACGCTTAATGGCTTCTCCCACTCCATCGAGTAAATAAAAATCTTCCGGTCTGTTCACGAATTTTACCCGATCACTTAACACTTCATTGATCACGCCGTCTCGGTCTAAAAACATTCCTCTTTCCATTTAGATATCACCTCGTCTATAGGGCTTCATATTCTGATTTTAATAAGGAATAGACAACTGTATCATGAAATGTTTCCCCGTCAAAATCAGTTTGTCTAAGCACGCCTTCTTTTCTACATCCTTAGTTATATAACCATTTCTGAGAACCTTTATTATCAGCAAAAATATCGCCAACTATTCGAATTTAAGCCAAGCGTTACCTGTTTAATATATAGTGCTCCGTTTCCACAACTGCAATAGTAGTAATGCTTCTTTCTTCCATCATATGTATACATCCAAGTTAATTACGGTGTGACACCAGCGTATCACACCTAGGAGGCTGTCCGATGGAATAATTTCTGTGAATATATATGCATTCACACTGAATTATTAATGTATAATCCACCATATTTTGAATAAATATTCGGCAATTTCACTTCGTCGGACAGCCTCCTAGAACACTTCCGTTTTAGTCCTGTTTTTTCTTGTTCAATTCTACTATATTATGCTTCATGAGTGGGTTGATAAACTTCTCTTGGCGCTCCTTTTTGAAACGATCCAGTTCCTCCGGCGTCATATCCTTTACAATTTCAGATACATGTCTACCTGGAAGGTTTTCAAATTCCTCTTTCGTCAGTTCGACTACCTCACCATTTTTCACAATAAAATGTTCCATTTCCTATTCCTCCTTTAAAATATTAAAAACCCCTTTTTGCATTGGATATACAAAAAGGGGTTTTTACCGATTTATCATCCAAAGCAATTGCTTTGCTGGTGGTAGCACCTTACTACAGCAGGTTGCTGTGACGTCTCTGAGCCAGATCTCTCGGTCACTCTTGATAACTATTCAATTACATGTATTATATCGTACCTTGTTGAAACTTCAAATGATTTTACCTGGCTTATTCTCCAGTATCTGCAAACCGTTTGATTCGTTCACCAATCTCATCACGTACCCGTTGGAATACGCTCCATTTTTCCGCTTCTGTTCCTTCTGCTTTTGCTGGGTCATCAAACCCCCAATGTTCTCGTTTTACATGTGGTGGGGTCATTGGGCATCTATCTGCTGCATCTCCGCAAAGGGTTACAGCAAGTGTTGCATTATTTAAAACATCCGTATCAATCGTTTCTGATTGTTGATCAGAAATATCAATGTCGACTTCATTCATGGCTTTTACCGCATTTGGGTTTAAACCATGTGCTTCAATGCCTGCGCTTTTTACTTCCCACTCGTCTCCTAGATGCTTCTTTGCCCACCCTTCTGCCATTTGACTCCTGCATGAATTCCCAGTACATAAGAAATAAATTGTTTTTTTAGCCATAGTAGTTCACTCTCCTTTTTAGAATACAACTAATGTTACATACAGTCCTAATAACGTAATAAACAGGATTGGAATCGTTAAAATGATACCTGTTTTAAAGTAAGTCCCCCAGGAAATTTTAACTCCTTTTTGGGATAAAACATGGAGCCATAATAGGGTTGCTAGCGAACCGATTGGTGTGATTTTCGGACCTAAGTCAGACCCTATTACATTGGCATAAATAAGTGCTTCCCGCATGACACCTGATGTATCTGTTTCAGCAATTGCTAACGCATCGATCATTACGGTCGGCATATTATTCATGATTGATGACAAGATAGCAGCAATGAAGCCCATTGAAATGGTTGCTATAAACAGGCCTTGTTCGGCACTTGCTTGGATGAGTTGTGCTAACAAATCTGTTAGCCCTGCATTTTTTAAACCGTAGACGACAACATACATGCCAATCGAGAAGAATACGATTGCCCATGGTGCGCCTTTAATGACAGCTGTCGTATCAACTGCCTGACTTCCTCTTGCCATTAGTAAGAAGAAAATCGCTACAATTCCTGCCACGATCGAAACAGGGAGATTGATGAACTCACTTACAAAATAACCAATCAGTAAAACAGCAAGAACATACCATGACAGACGAAACAGTTTAGGATCCCTGATTGCCTCAACAGGCTCCTTTAACTGAGATAAATCGTATGATTGGGGTATATTTTTTCTAAAATAAATTAAAAGTACAATGATAGTTGCAGCTAGCGAGAAGAAGTTTGGAATAATCATTCGCGTTGCATATTCTACAAACCCAATCTCAAAGAAATCCGCTGATACAATGTTAACTAAGTTACTTACTACTAGTGGAAGTGATGTGGTATCTGCGATAAATCCACTAGCCATAATAAATGGAAACACCATTTTTTCCTGGAAATTTAAGTTGCGTACCATTGCTAGCACAATAGGTGTCAGAATTAAAGCAGCCCCGTCGTTTGCAAAGAAGGCTGCAACAATGGCACCTAGTAAACTGACATAAACAAACATTTTAATTCCATTACCTTTTGCCGCCCTTGCCATATGAAGTGCGGCCCATTCAAAGAATCCAATTTCGTCTAAAATTAATGAAATAAGGATAATAGCAACAAAAGCTAATGTTGCGTTCCATACAATTTGTGTTACTTCTATTACATCACTAAACCCTACTACTCCTACTAATAAAGCAAGGATAGCTCCACCACATGCGGACCATCCAATCGATAAATTTTTTGGCTGCCAAATAACTAAGATTAGGGTGACCAAAAATATTAACGATGCTAGTATAACCGATGATGACAAGACTCTTCCCCTCCAATTAACAACATGTAATTCGTGTACCTTGATCTTCTAATTCTTTTAACTTATGGTCTTGATTTGGTAGCTGATGGAGTATTTGCTCCACAAACGGATAATGTTCATTGTTTTTATTTATAGAGTAGAAGATCCATTGCCCTCTTCTCTCTTCTTTTACCAACCCAACATCTCTTAATTTACGAAGGTGTTGACTAATAGATGGTTGACTCGCCTTAAAGATTTCAACAAATTCACAAACACAGCAATCATGATGATCAAGAATCTTAACCATCGTCAACCGCGTTTTATCACCTAGCAATTTCAAAATCAGTGCCGCCTTGTCTATCGTAATCTCTGTTGCTTGTAGCATAAACATACACCTCCTATATGATCATTCGCACATTAGTATATAATAATTCACTTATATTTTAAAGTTATACTATTCATTCTTTACAAAAGCTTTACACTCAGACCATATTCTCTTAACACTCACCTACTATACTAGAATTTGAGAGAGGAAATCTCTTAACAAATAAAAAGTTACAAAGGGGAGGACAATTTTTATGAAATTTAAAACGTATCTACTATTTTTTGTGATGGCTGCTCTAACAATCGTAATGGTAGCTTGTGGAACAGATTCAGAGGAAGAAGAGACCGATAATAATGATTCAGACGACACATCTTCTGCAAGTGCAGAAACAGACGATAGTGAAACAACTGAACCAACCGAATTAGAAGGTAGTGTTGTCATTGATGGTTCTGGAACTGTTTACCCTTTAATGGCTAGATTAGCTGAAGAATATATGATTACGGAGGAAGAAGGCGTGTCTGTTGAAGTAGGTCGTGCAGGTTCTAGTGCTGGGTTTGGGAAATTTCTTGTAGAAGACGGTACAGACTTTAACGACGCATCACGAAAGATCAAAGATGAGGAACAAGCGAAAGCAGATGAATTAGGCATCGAAGTAAAAGAAATGAAAGTAGCTTTAGACGGCTTAACATTTGTTATTAACAAAGATAATGACTGGGCTAGTGAGCTTACAGAAGAAGATCTACTAAACATTTTCCGTGCTGATGGAGGAGTAACGAAGTGGTCAGACATTAATCCTGACTTTCCTGATGAAGAGATCCAAACATATGGACCAAATGAAAACCACGGTACGTATGAATTCTTTTATGAAAATATCCTTGAAGAACAGGATTTAATTAGTACCGTAAATCTACAGCAGGAATATTCAACTCTTGTGAAACTTGTATCAGAAGATGTTAACGGAATTGGGTTTTTTGGCTTTGGTTACTATGTGAACAATCAGGATCAATTACAAGCAGTTAACGTTGACTTTGGTGAAGGGCCTGTTGAACCAACCCTTGATACAATAGCTGAAGATGGTGATTATGCCCCATTCACTCGTCCGGTGTTCACCTATTTAAATGTTGATATGGCGAAAGAAAAGCCACAGGTTTTAGATTACGCACTTTACGTTGCAAATCATGTTAATGAATTTGCTGGAGAAACTGGATTTGCACCACTTCCAGAAGCAGAAGTTCAAGAATATGTTGACTTTCTAGAAGGACTAAAATAACAAACTAGTACTCTAGGATAAGATGAGAGCTACCTAAATGCTCTCGTCTTATTATGAGTTATCAGCAGGGAAAGCGAGGTCCAATAAATGATAACAAACAGCGATCTAAACAACAAAAATACTGCTGTTAATGTTAGAGAATTGATAGAAAAAAGGAAGAATTCGAAGCGTTTATCCAATTATACGGAAAAGATCATTCCGGTGCTTCTTTTTCTTATTGCATCTATATCTATACTGACTACAGTTGGAATAATCTACACATTGCTTAAAGAAACAATTGAGTTTTTTAAACAAGTAGCCTTTAGTGAATTTTTCACAGGAACCGTACTGAAACCATTAAGTCAAAATCCAGAGTTCGGTATATTGCCATTAATTAATGGTACTATTCTTTCTTCCGTGATTGCGATGTTCGTAGCTGCTCCAATCGGATTAATGTCAGCCATTTATCTAAGTGAATACGCATCCGATAAAGTGAGGAAGACAGTAAAACCTTTGTTAGAAATACTTGCCGGCATACCAACCATTGTGTATGGATTTTTTGCGTTTACATTTGTAACGCCAATCCTACGAGAAATAATCCCCGGCCTTGAAGCAACCAATATTTTTAGTCCAGGTCTTGTAATGGGGATTATGATTATTCCAATGATTGCTTCGATGTCCGAGGATGCCATGACTTCTGTTCCTAACTCCATGAGAGAAGGTGCTTTTGCAATGGGTGCAACTAAATTGGAGGTTTCCTTACGTATTGTCATTCCAGCTGCTTTATCTGGGATTATCGCCTCTTTTGTACTTGGGATATCCCGTGCGATTGGTGAAACTATGATTGTTACCATTGCCAGTGGAAGCTCCAAGAATTTCACATTTGATATTACCCAATCCATGCAAACGATGACTGCTTATATTGTTGAAGTTACTGGTGGAGATGCACCTGCAGGTTCGACGATTTACTACAGCTTATATGCGGTTGCTATGACATTATTTGTCTTTACCTTTATGATGAACTTACTTGCAAGATACGTCTCTCGTAGGTTTAGGGAGGAATATTAACATGAAACATGTTGATACAGCACAAGTTCAGAAGAAAATGAATGCACGTTTGCTAACCAATACGTTAGCCAAAATATTATTCTTATTATCTACTTTATTTGGTCTTATAGTACTTGTTATTCTACTTTATCGTGTAATTTCAGATGGATTAAATTGGATTAATTTTGATTTTCTTACGGGTAAATTATCAACACAACCCGAACGCGCAGGAATTATGGGTGCGATACTCGGGACATTCTGGCTAATGGTTGTTGTTGGCCCAGTTACGATGTTTTTGGGTGTTGGAACAGCCATTTATCTAGAACTATACGCGAAAAAAGGACGTCTGCAATCGTTCATTCAGACTAACATTGCAAATTTAGCTGGTGTCCCATCGATTGTATATGGCATTTTAGGTATGACAATCTTTGTTAGAGCCTTGGATTTTGGCAATATCGTTTTAGCTGGTGGTTTAACCATGTCATTACTGGTTTTGCCTATCGTGGTTGTTGCCAGCCAAGAAGCTATTCGAGCAGTTCCACAGCATTTAAGTGAAGCATCGTATGGAATGGGTGCAACGAAATGGCAAACGATTAAAAAAATCCTGCTTCCTGCAGCGTTACCTGGAATTTTAACGGGGGCCATTTTATCCCTATCTCGTGCAATCGGGGAAACAGCTCCATTAGTTGTGATTGGAATTCCAGCACTTTTAATTCCCTTTCCAGGAAATATTATGGATAAATTCACCGTACTACCGATGCAAATATATTATTGGACACTTGATTCGGCACTTACAGCAGAATATGCAAACCTGGCTGCTGCCACCATTGTTGTGTTGTTAATCGTCTTATTCGTACTCAACGCAACAGCTATTATTATTCGTAACAAATTTCAGAAAAAATACTGATTCTACAATCCCCCTTTTATATATTGTAAAAGACTGGCTTACATTATGGAGCCAGTCTTTTTGTTATTTCCTTCTCCATATGTTTAATTGATTTTGAATCGTCTTGTATTCTTAGAAAGAGAATTCGAGATATCTGTGAGTTTCAGACCAATTTCGTGCGTATTTTCCACTTGCTGTATTTGATCTTCACTACTCAAAAGCATCTGCTCTGCACTTGCTAATGTTTCTTGAGATACAGATGAAAAACTTACTGCTGTTTGTTCTAACTCAGGTAATATACTCTCCAAATCTTTCAATTCCACCTGCAACCCTTGCAGTTTATCACTTACCTCAGAAATTTCCTGCATCAGTTTATCTATCGAAAATTTAGAGTCGATAGATGTCTTTAAAGTTGTTTTCGTTTTTTCCAGCATTTGACCAAACTCCTGAGTTGCGTTCGTTGTTATAGTTTCCATGTTGGATATGGATTGAACTATTTGTTCTGCGGCGCTTGATGACTGTTCAGCCAATTTTCCTACTTCATTGGCTACTACCGCAAAACCTTTTCCAGATTCCCCGGCTCGGGCAGCTTCAATCGTGGCATTAAGTGATAATAACTTGGTTTGTTCAGCAATGCCTTGAATTAATCCAACTAGCTTAGTTATGGAAAAAGAATAATGTTGTACTTCATTTATAGTAGTAGTTAAATGCTCAAAATCTTTTTCAAATGTGCTCACCGTTGTAATTAATTCCGTCATTTGTTTATCACCTCGTTTAGCAGAATGATTCATATCTACTGAACTACTAAAGACGATATCCATATTTTTAATCATTTTTTCAGTTTTTTGCTTCATTGATTTAAAGCTTTCAGCACTATTTTCTGAACTACTTGCCGTTTGTTCTGCTCCTTGCTTTACAACATGAATAGATTCAATTAACTGACGACTAGTTGAAAGCGTTTCATCAGATGATCCTTGAAGCTCGCCACCTGTCTGTTCTAAATTTATGGTTGTCTCCCTAAGTTCGTTTAACACACTTCTCATATGCCCAATCATAGCGTGATAGCTTTTATCTAAAGAAGTAATTTCGGGTAACGTTGTCATTATAGGTGCTGAGTGATTCAAATTCCCCTTTCGAACTTCCTTCATTTTTTGACGTAAAACTGTTAATGGTTTAGTTAGACTTCTTACAAAAAGGATTAAGACGATAATAGAAATAATAATACTTGCACTAATAATAGCAATTGTAAAAAGGGCAACTTCCTTAACCTGTCCCATATAGGACTCAGTTGGAACAAGCAACACATAAGTCCCACTAATTTCGTCCATCTCTTGAAATGAAAGGGTAAATTCCTCTTTATTGATTGTTTCATGTATGATTCCATTCTTTGTTTCTGTAATAGTACCTACTATTGATTCTGGTATTGAAGGAATGGATTCATTACTGACCTTAAAAGGAGTTATTTCGTCGTTAGTTATGTAAAAATATTCTGATGAAATTCCATCGTCTTGAAGATTTTCACGCTGTGAACGTATATTTGCATTTAACTGTTGCTCAAAGTATTCGTCATCACTGACATATGTGAATTTTAGGTTATCTGCTATGTGCCCCATTAATTCTGCTTCGCGAACAAGCCTATTATCAATTGAACTCATCATCATATCCTTAGCTTTTACATACGAACCAATCCCCACTGCAAGAATGGAAATAATTAATAACGAAATAAAAAGAGCTAATAAACGGTTTTGTAAACTGAATTTTTTCATTACATTTTTATACAGTTTCTTAACTTTGTGACTCGAATTTAGCTTTCCTTCTAATGTCTCGGAATTTTTTTCCAATATATATCCCCCTCATAAACTGCACACTGTTTAAAGTATATCAAGGGGATATTAAGTTACTGTAAACGTAATGCAAAAAATCGATTAAACTTTCTTGCGATCAATTACTATTATTTAAACCAACCCTGCTCTTTAAAACGAGATATGGCTTCAATTCGGTTACTCACTTCCAGCTTATCAAGAATGATAGAAACATAATTTCGGACAGTACCATTTGTAAGATAAAGCTCATTAGCAATTTCTTTCGTCGTTTTACCTTCTGCAATCAATTTAAGAACCTGTTCTTCACGTTCAGTTAAAGGATTTTCATTGTCATAGGCCATATCGACTAATTCTGGTGCATAGACACGTCTGCCATCCATAATTGTGCGAATAGAACTTGCCAAGTCCTCACTTGGACTATCTTTTAACAAATATCCATTTACATTGGCTTTTCGAGCTCGTTCAAAATATCCTGTTCGCGCAAAAGTAGTTAATACGATTACCTTACAAGGGTCTTCCTTTAATTCTTCTGCTGCTTCTAGTCCTGTTTTTTGCGGCATTTCAATGTCCATAATACAAATATCAGGCTTTTGCTGTCTAACTAAATCCAGTACTTCTTCTCCATTTCTTGCTTTACCAACTACTTCCATGTCTTCTTCAAAATCAAGCAGAGACCCAAGAGCTCCAAGTAACATCCGTTGGTCTTCAGCAATCACAATGCGAATCACAACTATCCCTCCTGTTTTGTTTGTTGTACGATCTTCGGAACCTCAATTGTGAGTGAAGTCCCGGTTTGTGATGATTCAATATTCATACTTCCATTTACAAACTCCAACCGTTCTTTCATCCCTTTCAAACCGTGCTCTTGTAACGAATCCGCCTTGTCAGGGAGACCAATTCCATCATCCTCTACGGTTAAACGTATTTCACTGGAGGATTCTGTTATATAAATATGGCAGGAGGATGCTTGACTATGCTTCACAACGTTCGTAACTGCTTCCTTCAGACACATACTAAGCACATTTTCGACTAATAGCGGGGTGTTTGAAAGTTTAGGACTTCCTTCTATTTGATAATCCTTTTGAGCTGCTTTCAAGACCTGTTGTACACGTACAATTTCATCCGATAGTTTTGCACCTTTCATATCGGAAACCATCTCACGTACTTCCTTTAATGCGGTTCTTGCCGTTTGATGAATATCATTTACTTCGTGTTTTGCTAAATCAGGTTCAACGTTTATTAACTTACCAGCTAAATCACTTTTCAATCCGATAAGTGACAACTTTTGGCCTAATGTATCATGTAAGTCACGCGCAATGCGCTCGCGTTCCTCCATGACCACTAACTGAGATAGCTTTTTATTAGCTTCTTTTAATTGATCTTCCAATTTCTCACGTTTATTTCGGTAGTACATGGTAAAAGGTAACAAAATGACGCCAATTACCGTAATGACAATAAACGGGAACTGGGAATAGAATATTTCACTTTGTATAAAAAAACCTATAGACACTGCGGCTAGTGTCGTAACTAGATGAACAACATACAACGTTACAAAACCGCTTTTTTGCTGGATATTACCTATGTAAAACGCTAAAAATAATGCGAAATAAACATAACCTAGGAACAGTGCCATTATAATGCTAATCGCCATTTCAATACTAACGGACAAATAAACGGTCCAACCTTTTGAAATAAACGATACTCTGTACACCGTGAAAAATAATAAAATCATTAAAATCCCAAAAATGATTCCTACTGGTGATGATGTTCGGAAAATAAAATAGAAAGGCAGAATACAAAATATAATCCATGCATAAACGCTAAGTCCGGTGTTTTTCGGGATAATGTGATACCACTTTTGCATCCTTATCCCTCCTTTTTTCAATTATTGTAGGTGTTTTTCTAAGTATAACAAACCGAAAGCCCTCCAATGTAATTTGAAGGGCCATATCTATAAAACCTATTTATTTTTCTTGCATACTTGTCCTTCTCGTATTCACTTGCATATTAGACTTTGGATTCTTCATAAGTTCTTTTACCTCTTTAAAACCTACAAACCGTTTATTTGTATCGTCGAATAATCGAAACCGAATAGATTTCAAACTAGAAGCAAGCGTTATTGTGGTTGCCTGCTGCAGTGGCGGTGTAGATTCATGGGCTTCTTCTAGCTTATAGTTAGGAACTCTTGGACTTAAGTGGTGCACATGATGGAATCCAATACTGCCTGTCATCCATTGCATGATTTTCGGCAACTTGTAATAGGAGCTCCCATCAACAGCAGCCTTTACAAAGTCCCATTCTGACTCATGTTCAAAATAGGAATCTTCAAATTGATGCTGTACATAGAATAACCAAATTCCAAGTGAACCTGCTATAAAGAGAATTGGAAGTTGTATAATCAGAAATGCCTGCCACCCAATCGCCCATATTAATAACGCATAAATACCAACTATTGAGGCATTAATGAAATGGGTGTTCAAACGTTCTTTTCGTTTTGCACCTTTTCGGTTAAAACGATTCGATATTAAATATAGATAAATTGGCCCAAGTCCGAACATCACAAGTGGATTTCGATACAAGCGATAACCTAATCTACCCCAAAATGATGCGGCAATATATTCATCGACCGTCATCACCCATACATCTCCAGTTCCACGTTTATCTAAGTTACTGCTAGTAGCATGATGGATTGCATGCTCCCGCTTCCACTGTTCAAACGGAAACAATGTGATAATCCCGGTTATTGTCCCAATAATCCGGTTCGCCTTTTTATTTTGGAAAAACGACTGATGTGTACAATCATGAAAGATGATAAAAATTCGTATGACAAAGCCTGATGCAACAACGGTTAATGGAATCGTTAACCAAATGGATACAGACAAACTTTGATATGCCAGAAACCATAAAAGGAAAAACGGCAAAATTGTATTTATTAATTGTTTAATGCTAGCTTTCGTATCTGAACTTGCAAATGGTGCAACGCTCTTTTTTAATTGTGCTTGTTTTTGTTTACTCATAAGCTTCCTCCTAGAGTTAATCTACGTTTAGGATAAACCCTATACTATAGAAATTATACGAGTAAAAATAGTCATAAACGTCAATGCTTGGACATGACAAATGTCATATATTTTGAAGTTTTAATTGTGATTACAGCGCTATACATGCAGGCAATATACATAAGTTTCCAATTATATTTGTTGGAAGTCATTGATTTAATTTAACTTTTGATATAGGAAACGCCAAAAGCAACTGGTTTACTTTTGGCGTTTTCATATTCTTTATAGATTTTTCAAAGCTTCCTCTACTGAGTCTTCACCTGAAATAAGGTCAAATGACTGTTTATACGTATTTTTCTCACCCAGTGAAGCAAAAACGGTACGGGCCACATCTTCTCGTGGGATAGACCCTCGTTCCAGATTTTCTGCTAGAGAGACTTTTCCTGTACCTGGTTCGTTCAACAATCCACCCGGACGCACAATGGTATAATTCAAGTTGCTTGCTCTAAGCATTCTGTCTGCATAATGTTTTGCGACGTAGTATTGTCTAATTTTTTCATTCCAGTTTTCACGGTTATGTGCTTGGAATGCACTCACCATCACATAACGATTCACACCAGCCTTTTCAGCCGCTTCGACGGTTTTTACAGCACCATCTAGATCCACTAATAACGTTTTATCTGATCCCGTTTTACCGCCTGAACCCGCTGTGAAAATAACGGTGTCACAGCCTTTAGCAGCTTCTGCAATGGAATCGACAGGTCCTTCTAAGTCAGCAACAACTGCCTCTACCCCTTTTTCTTTAAGTGCTAAAGCCTGTTCTTCCTTGCGCACCATTGCTCTTATTGTATGTTCATTGCTATTTTGCAGTAAGTCAACGAGATGTTTACCAATTTGTCCGTTTGCTCCAATTAAAAGAACTTTCATTTCGCATATCTCCTTTTTTAAAGGTTATAATTGCTCCCTTTCATTATTGCAAAGTAGAAAATCTATCGCAATTATACTGTTTCTTTACTTTTCATGAAATCGAGCACTTCTTTATCCATTTTCCCTTTTTCCAGCTCACGACCTTCAAAGTTTTCCACATGAAGAAATACCGTCAACTGTTCATGAAGTGTCTGATCATCCACATCATTATTCGCAAGAAGCCCTAGTCTATACAATTGGTTCTGGATCTCGTCCCGAATGTCGTCTTTAATTTCTAATATATTTTCCGGTTTAGTTGTTCCAAAATAAAGCTGATGCAGATGATAGATTCTGATCAATTCTTTGATTGGGTCTGGATGCTCATCCACACGTAAATCAATATATCGGTCATCCGCACCTAGATAGCCACCTTTTTCCTTCACAACATAAATAGCTGCAGCTTGTTTACCACGGCTATCTCCTCCTGCCTCTTGTCCCGCATCTAAGGCCGTTAAAAGTCGTTCAGCGAGAGTTCCAGTTGTCTTTTCAAATGTGTCTGCCATCGCATTTACCGTTTCCTGACTTACCAATATGTTTCCTTGTGCGGTATAATGCTTTCCTGCTCTTCCACCAGCCCAGTCATAGCACCTATTTCCAGTGAATGTAGCTGCATTACCATTTGCATCGACAACACCTACTTGGCGATCTTCTTTTCCTTCATCATTTTCCGTTAAGATGGTGATCGTTTCCTGTGCAGTTTTCCCCTGCTCCATTAAACGTAAGCCATCAGGTCCGTATGCCGGGTTTGCAAAAGCCTGCGTTGCAACCGCACCAACACCTGCTTTAGCCCACGGCACAACGGTACCTACTCCGATAAATTTAGACTGTACAGCTATCCCTAGTTCCTTTGTTTCTGGATCAAAACCGACGATTGAAAATGTCATGTATATCTACTCCTTTTTATTGCTTCCTAGTCTCATGCTGCGCAACTTTAGTAGTTGATGCGCGTGTTTGTGTAGTTACCGCGCGGGCTCCATCGTATGTGGCGCTCCTTTTAATTGATCCCGCGCTAGTTTACTTTTTATTGCGCGAGTTTAAGGGATGTACCGAGCGACTTAGCAGGAATAGCACGCGGTCCATTATTCTCCTATCAATAAGGCTGTTTTAAAGTAGATTATCTACTTCGAAACAGCCTTATTACCAATCTTATTCAACTCTTGATTGATCCTCAAACCCTATCTTTTTATGTGTTCCATCACAAAATGGTTTGTTCGATGATTGACCACAACGACATAGGGAAAAGGCTTTTTTCGTTTCATAAACGTTTCCCTCTTTATCGACCAACTCTACATCCCCTGTAACGCGTAAAGAACCGTTATCCATCACTTTAATTTGTGCTTTCTCATTCATGAAAATCCCCCTAAAAATCTTATTTATGTATGCTTATTATATTTTATTCGCCAGCAACGCAAATAAAACCTGCATTTAGTATAACAGATATCCAATAGTAGAATAAGACGGATAACACCTTACTAAATGCAACCTTTTGATTGTAATTTCCTTGTTTTTGGTAAAAATGAAACTATTGGCCATTTAAGGAGGTTAAATAGTGCATGATTTAGATTTACACCATATTTTTACACTTGGACTTATTTTAGTCATGATTGCTGCTGGAATAACGGCTATTGCTAAAAAGTTTGATAAGCCGTACCCAATTGCTCTTGTTATAGTTGGAACCATCATTGGTCTAACAAACATTCCAATGTTGGAGCCTTTAAAGGACTTCATTACAGAGGGAGAGGTTTTTAATTTTGCCGTCATTACATTGTTCCTACCAGCATTGCTAGGTGAAGCTGCATTGAAACTCCCTTTTTCTCATTTAAACGAAAACAAAGAACCCATTTTAGCATTAGCATTTTTAGGGACTTTTTTATCATTTATCCTTATTGGGTTTTCTTCCATGTGGCTATTAGGTTTATCAATCCCTGCAGCCTTTGTATTCGCAGCGGTAATGAGTGCTACAGATCCAGTTAGTGTTCTGTCTATTTTTAAAAATGTTGGAGTTAATAAAAGGCTTGCCACTATTATCGAGGGGGAAAGTTTATTTAATGACGGGTTAGCAGTTGTGCTGTTCAACATATCCGCTTTCTCATTGCTAACCTATTTAGACTTAGGAATACAAGGAGCAGGTTACGGATTATGGGAGTTTGTACAAGCTGTATTCCTGGGACTTCTAATTGGAGGAGCTTCCGGATATGTCATTTCACGTCTTACCAGTTACTTTGATGATTACCCATTGGAAATTATCTTTAGTATCATCCTTTTTTATGGTGTTTTTTTACTGGCTGAAAATGTTCACGCATCAGGAGTAATCGCTGTTGTTGTAGCAGCACTTGTTTTAGGGAATTACGGAACAAAAATCGGGATGAGCCCTACAACTAAATTAAACATAAGTAATTTTTGGGATGTAGTAACACTACTTGCTAATTCCCTTGTGTTTTTAATGGTAGGACTGGAAATCACGAAAATTGATGTGGCAGATAAATGGGGATTAATTTTTCTAGCGATTTTAATTGTTCTGATCGGGAGAAGTATTGCCGTATATGCGGGTATGTTCTTAGTTAAAAGCGTACCAACAAAATGGAAACATATATTAAATTGGGGCGGATTAAAGGGATCTTTATCTATTGCGCTTGTTCTAAGTCTTCCAAGAGATTTTGTTGGCGTGAAGATATTTTAATTTTTGCCTTTAGCATGGTGCTATTTTCATTAGTTGGTCAAGGGCTCTCGATTAAACCACTTATCGAATGGTTAGGGGTTACGAAGAAGGAAAAAGGCTATAAAGCGTACGAAGAACTCCTTGCACGTGCTCACCGATTCGAAAATGCCATTACAGAAATAAATAAAGCGAAAAAGAATCTGTTAATAACGGAAATGGTAACAAGAGAATTGGTAGACGAATACGAGCAAACACTTGAATCCCTGCACAAAGATATGGAACTGCTTTTTCAAGAACATCCTGAACTAAAAGAAAAACAACAAACTACCTTACAAAAATATGCTTTATATGCACAACATGAAGCAATTAACCGTTTGCTTAAGGAAGACATTATTTCAAATGAAGTTGCTGAACAGGAACATGAATTAATTACGAACAAACTTGTTGAGTTGGAGGAAGAGCAGTAAAAAGACAACACTTGTTATGTTGTCTTTTACAAAACTGTTTCAAGCAAGTAAATAATCAATGGTCCTAACAGTACTATAAACATGGCTGGAAAAATAAAGAGTAACATTGGGAAAACCATTTTAACCGGTGCTTTCATGGCTTGTTCACGTGCAAATTGGGTGCGTTGCTCACGAATCCTTATTGTTAATGATCGGAGAACCTTTGACATACCAACACCTAGCAGATCGGCCTGAATGAGTGATGTGATGATGCTTTGAAATTGGTGGACAGGAACACGACTTCGTAAGTCTGAAAAGGCTTCTCTTCTTGATTTTCCAAGCTTCATATCCTCCAACGTTTGCAGAAACTCATCAGACAAAGCACCTTTTGTTTGCTTGCAAACTTTTAGTAATGATGAATCAAGTCCCATCCCCGCTTCAATCGACAGATTCACCATATCAAAAAAGTCTGGCATCTTTTTTTGAATTTCAAATCGTCTTTTTTTAATAATGGAACTTAAATAAAAGGACGGATAATACATAGCAAGCATAGCGATTACGCCTGCTAAAAGGATACTTGAAAACATACCAGCGTCCCCGCTTCCCAGTAATACGTATACAGTAAAGAAAACCACACTTCCAATTAGGATCTGCAGAAATCGAAAGTCTGTTGATGACATATTGAGTGGGTAACCCGCTTCACGTAATCGTTGTTCCAATTCCTTTTTTTTGGATGATGGCATCCGCTTGTCGATTATTGCCTTTGCTTTGTTCGTGTACTTTTTCAACACAATAAAAAGATCGCTGTTTCGTTCCTTTTTTGAATTTTCGCGCTTCGCATTTCCTTCTTCGATGCCAAAATAATCCGCGGTACGAGCAGCTATTACCAATTGCTTTTTAAACAGTTGCGTTAACGTTGCCCCGATAATAAGTGTTAGAAATACAGTGCTGAACAATATGAAATAAATTGAAATCATAACTTACACCTCAATATGGACAATTTTTTTAATAACCAGCCATCCCACTAGAATACTAATGGATCCAGCAATAGCCATAGCCCAGCCTAAAGGATGCGTAAATAGCATTTGAAAATATTCTGGGTTTACTAGCCTTATATAAAAAGCTAATGCAATAGGTAACAGCGTAATGATCACTGACGACATTTTCCCTTGCGCTGTCAGGGTTTTCACTTCACCTTTTACCCGTGACCGATCAATAATCGTTTCTTGCATGGTCTCTAACAAATAAGCTAAATTCCCACCACTGGTACGTTGGATAATTAATGTGTTTAATACTATTTCAAGCTCTTTATCTGGCAGTCTCTCCAGCAAGCTCGTAAATGCATCCTCGACAGTCACTCCATAATTAATTTCCTCTAACGCTTTTAAAAATTCTGGGCCTAGAGGGTCATCTATTTCCTTTGCAACCATTTTCATAGCTTGCATGAAACTAAACCCTGCCCGAAGTGCGTTTGCCATCGTGCCGAGTGCTTCACCCAACTGTTCCGAACATTTATTAATACGTGCTTTTTGCTTCTTTTTTATATATAGAACGGGTAGCTGAAAACCAATTACGCATCCAATTAAAATAAATAAAAAGTGGAACTCATATAAATTGCCAACGAACAGGGCGATAAGTGCTAACATAACACGTCCAATAAATAACTCGCCTATGGAAAGTCCTACACCCGATTGCATCAGCACTTTTTGATGTTTTTTTAGATTAAAGACCTTTTCAACTCCATTGCTTGCTTTTGTTAAGGCTGTATTTTTTTGTTTAGGACGTTCTTTTTTCTTTTTTTCCAAGTTGTTTAGTGTAATATATTTTTTTAACCGGTTTTCATACTTACCTTTGTTTACCAGACTGGAAACGATTATCTTGAAAATAATCGTTACTGTAAAAAATGTACCTATTAAAACATAAAGGAGCAAATCGTTCATTACCATTCCTCCTTAAATATGTTTTGCAGATTATGACCAGCTAACTCAAGCTTTTCCACACAGTGTGGACGTATGCCAGTCGATGCAAATTTACCTTCCACTTTACCGGTTTCTATATTTTTCCGTTCGTTGTAAACGTAGATATCCTGAAGCACTATTGTGTCCCCTTCAAGACCTAACACTTCAGTAATACGAGTGATTTTCCTAGAGCCATCCTTCATACGTGCTTGCTGAACAATGATATCGAGAGCACTTGATATTTGTTCACGAATGGCTCGAACTGGTAATTCAAACCCAGACATTAAGACCATTGTTTCCAACCTTGCCAATAAATCCCGTGGTGTGTTTGCATGCCCCGTTCCTAAACTTCCATCATGGCCCGTGTTCATCGCTTGGAGCATATCCAACGCTTCTGCACTACGAACCTCCCCTACAATAATCCGATCAGGTCGCATTCGGAGTGAGTTTCGGACAAGATCACGAATCGTTATTTCTCCTTGACCCTCAATATTTCTTGGCCTAGATTCCAAGGAAACGATATGGTCTTGTGAAAGTTTCAATTCTGCAGCATCCTCGATAGTCACTATCCGTTCATGACGCGGGATAAAAGATGAAATAACATTTAATGTGCTCGTTTTACCAGAACCTGTCCCACCACTGATAAAAACATTAAGTTTTGCCTCTACAGCAGCTTTTAAAAAATCTGCCATGTCCTGATTTAATGTACCCATCCGTAATAAATCATAGATTGTAAATGGTGTCTCTGAAAATTTACGGATCGTAATGGTTGGACCATTCAACGCAAGAGGTGGAATGATGGCATTCACACGAGAACCATCCGGTAATCTAGCATCAACCATTGGCACACTTTCATCAATTCGCCGACCGAGTGGCGCTACAATTTTCTCAATCACCCGCATTACATGCAGATCATCGCGAAATTGAGCTGTTGTTCGTTGGATCCTTCCATTTACCTCTGCATAGATTTCGTTAGGACCGTTTACCATTACTTCTGTAACATCCGGATCGGCTAGTAGTGGCGATATCGGTCCATACCCTGTAAGCTCATGGGACGTATCGTTTATTAATTGCTTCTTTTCCTCCAAGGTAAGGTATTTTCCTTCCTTTTCAAAAAAGTCCTCTGAAAGCTTTTCGACTAATGGCTCTAATTCCTTTCCTTGGTTGACAGGCTTTTTTAATTCTTCGACAAGAAAGTTATGCAGGCGTACCTCTAGCTCAACTGATTTTTTCACAGTGCTTATTGGTTTTATTTCTTTTTCCTTACCGTGCTCTGACTGCTGGTTCCCACCTAGCCTTGTTAGCAAAGACATTATGCGTGCCCCCCTGCATGGGCGACATGTTTCACTTTTTGTTTCTTATTCCTTTTGTTCGGTTTACGGACTTCTGGGTTATATAACGTTTCCGCCATTTGGAATATTTTTTTAGACACTTGTGAACGTGGGTTGGAATACGTTACAGGCTTTCCTTCATTCACCGCTGTTACCATCAACTTTTCCATGGCTGGAATAGTCATAAAGATTTCCCTGCCCATCACTTTTTCAACCGTTTCCGTTTTCATACCCTTTACCTTCATATTCCGGTTCAACACAACTTTTGTGCGGTCCCCCATCTGCAAGGAATCTAACGTATCTACTAACAACTTGCTGTTTTTTAAGGTTGGTAAATCCATGTAGGTCATTGCCAAAATATGATCCGAGTTCTCTAATGCCACAATAACTGTCTCATCCATGTTACTGGACGCATCTATAATTACGACGTCATATTGCTGTTTCAGCGAATGAATTGCCTTACGGACATAATCCCCCGTTATGACTTCAGCAAATTCAGGTCTTTGTGGAGCCGCAAGTATCGAAATACCATTTTTATATGGCGTCATAAAGCTTTCAATTTGTTTTCCAGCGCGGTCTTCCTTGATCCAGTCATATATCGTTCGCTTTGGTTTTACATCCATAAATAATGCAACATCACCAAATTGTAGATCTAAATCAATAACAGCTACCTTCTGCATTTTCTTGCCATAGGAAGCAGCAAGATTAACAGCAACAGTCGTCTTCCCAACCCCGCCTTTTGTACTGGAAACGGTAATGACCTTTGCATTTTTGGTAGACTTCATTTGCGGCTGTTGTGACATCTTCTTCTCACTCTTTGCAATTGCGTGTTTAATATCTTCTCTAATTTTAGTTAATGGAGTGGCAAGAAAAATCACGTCTGAGGCACCTGATCGAATTGCCCGCTTCATATCCACTTCTTCTTCTGAATGAAAAACGAGTAAGGTAGTTGTGAGCGGATACTGCTTGGTTATCTTTTCGCAAATACCATATACATCATAAGATGGAGCAAAAGGTAAATAGACAATACTATGATCATCTGCTTGCAGCTTTTCCATGATCGTGGATACACTTGAAACCCAATTCACTTGATAAGCAGGATCCTCTATCCCCTTATCTAATATAGAAATCAATGCATCATTTTGAGCAATAGCGTATACTTTTACCATTATCTAAACACCCCTTCATGTAAGTCATCTTCATGCATATGTGTATGATCAGGTTCAAGCTGATCGTCGCCCTCTTCCCGAAGCATTAGATACAACTCATTTTTGGAAGCAAATCCTAAGGAAAGCCCTTCCTGAGGTGTCACTTCAATCGTAACTAAATGATATCGCTTCATTGTTTCTGCATCATCTGCTGCATGACCAATTGCCAGCACCTTAACGTTTTGTAATAAAAGTGTGGCGGAATCATGCTGTTCTTCCGCTTGTTCTTCAGGTACTTGCATAATCGTAACAACATCGACAAATGAACCTGGCTTGATAAAACCAGCAACCCCTTGTACATCTGTAACCGTAATTGTTATCGCACGGGCACCCTCTGAGGCTGGGATTATTTCATTTCCGATTTCTTCCTCTGTTTGTTCTTCAGCTGCCACTGCTTTGTTTCCTTCTTCCTCTTGATCTTGTTGTTCTTCCTTCTCTTCCTCAGAAATAGTATTACTTTCTGGTTTAGTAGATTCTTGCGGACTCCCTGTAACCAAGACATACATCATGACAGCAGCAATTACACCAAATAAAATTGCTGTTAACCAGATTTTTTTCGTATTCATGCGTTCACCTGCTTTATTTTAGTTTTAATTTATTAGTTTTACTCCGGAAATTCCGTAGTCTTCTCCCCCGGGTTCGAACGTTCCACCTCTGACGTAATCTATAAAACGCCCAGTTACACCCTTATCATTTCCGTTTGGGTTTACTGCTTCAATCCAAATAGCAGCAAAACCAACTATCCTCACCATTGACTTTCCATTTACTTCAAACTCTTCCACGAGAGGGACAGTTATGATTCGATTGCATGTATTATCGGCTGTTGAATACTGTTGACAATGTGGTTTGTCATTATCTTCTTCAATACGATATTCAAACCCAGACCTCACATTCCCCCAAGATAAACCAGTTTTCGTCCACTCAAACTCCTCATTTACTTCCCGCTTCGCCCCATACATAATTCCTTCCTTTAAATCATTTCCACCAGGTCCATCAATCGCAAGAAATCCAAAATTCCCGCTAATGGATGAATTATTTGGATTCCCAGCCTGAAAATGTAACGGATATTCAGCTCCAGGGGAATACTCTCCTTCTTCGAGTGCTACTGGTACTATTCCCTCACCTGCAGTTAACGTATTTTGTATTTGAGCTTCAGCAATTGCACTTACATCAGAATTCTCAAAACCAAATATCCTGGCAAACATTAGTTCTTTGTTTACTGTCGTATGTATTTTAATAGTGTCTACTTCAGTTGTTACGTCATCTTCCGGGATCGTGAATCCGTTATCCGATGCAAGGTCAATTGCTACCTCTTCAGCTTTTACCTCTGATACCGTTAACACTTGCGCACCTCCAAGTACTGCAGCATCCAACGATTTTTGCAGGCTGCTTTTCTCAAAATATAAGCCACCTACATCTACTACAAATGCTGTGAACCCGACTAACATAAACATACTAAGAGCCACCATGATCATCGCAATTCCACTTTGTTCTCTAAAAATAGCTTTAGTCTTATTTTTCATCATTCCACCCTCATAACAGTTGTATCTTCCAAATCAAATTCTTCAATAATCTGACCAATAATTGGCGTTAAAAAGTCAACTGGGTATGATAATGTAATTGTCACGTCACTACCACTATCCCGATTTTCCTTACCTTCCGGTGAAATTGTAATTTCTAACTTATCTTCATCCAATCCACTAGTGGCATCTATAATCCTTGATTCAATCACATCATCCTCCGTTCCAATCGTCGCTACCCTTGCCGCTTCCCTACCCGCATGGTCGAGAGTTAAATACGCGTGAAAAATTCTACCGAAATCGGTGATACCGAATAGTAGAATTAATAAAATCGGCAGAATTAAAGCTGTTTCTACTAATGATTGACCTTTTTGTGATTTCATAGATTTGCCTCCATTAAGAATGTCAATAATGCACCTAGTGCAATTGGAATTGCATATGGGATGGAAACAGGTTGTTTTGTATCACTAGGAACTTGCAGCGATCCTTTTGTTCCTTTTAGATATAATATGGAAAACAACATGCTTTTTAGTGTGAAACCGAATTGTCTTCTTTTGATTAAAATAATTAATGAAATAAGTCCTCCAATAATCGCAGCATAAACTCCTGTATAGAGAACAAACATTGTGCCCTTCCAAGCACCAACAGCTGCAAGTAGTTTTACATCTCCTGCTCCGATGCCTCCCATTATAAATGGGATGAACAGCAGCCCAAGTCCAACTAGAAATCCTAGACCACTGAAAATAAATCCGTCTAAACTAGTCGTAAACCAATGGTAAATTAATGCGACCAATATAGCTGGTAGTGTTACCATGTTCAATATTTTTCTGTTACGTAGATCTGTAATTGTGGAGATGATTAAGATGAGGAAAACTGCTAAATTAGCCATATAACTATCTCCTTTTTATTTAATAAGCCCTGCCGAAGCAGGGCTATTATTTGGTTTAGTTACCACCACTATCTTGAACACCTTCAATTAATCCAAGTTTATCTGTAATTGCCTCAAAAACATCGGTTAATTGATCACCTAACAAAATTACAACAGTAATTACCGCCACTGCAATCAACCCCACCAACAACCCATACTCCGTTAATGCCTGTCCTTCTTCTTCTTTGAAAAGTCTAACTAAATGATTCATAAATAAATTCCTCCTAAAGTTTTAATCGTTCTATATCAAGAACATAAACCGATTATATCTTGTCCTTTGTTCGTTTTAAAATCCCAAATTTGTTCGTTTGTTCTATATAAAGGTCTATTTTCTTTCCAAATCGCCGTTTTCCTCATTCTTTCGTACAATTTCGTTTTTTATTAAGAATATTATATTCTATATAATGAACAAAAAGGCGGAAAGGGGTTTGTTTATGAAAAGTAATGAAAAAAGCTTGAGGTTAAAGATAAAACACGCTGATAATTACTGGGCAAGATTAAGAGGTCTTTTGTTTTACAAGAATCCTATTAAAGAAGAAGGACTACTTATTACACCTTGTAACTCCGTTCACATGTTATTTATGCGATTTGCGATTGATGTTGTTTTTCTAGATCAATCAAATACCGTCGTAAAAGTAGTTCCAAATTTAAAACCATGGAGAATCGTTCTTCCAGTAATCACTGCACATGCTGCTCTTGAATTACCGACTGGTACTATTAAAAACAGGGAAATCTGTGAGGGAGACAAGATTCTTATATAGAAAGTCCGGGTGAAACTTAGAGAACATTTGAATCCAAAATTGATTCATTGTGTATTGTATATAAGATGTAAAAAAGGTATAATATTCTCAATAAAGAACAAAACGAAATGATTATCTCAATTAGAACAATTTAGCGAGAGGAGGGTATTGTTGAAGAAGTTGATCAGAGAAGAAAGTGGACAATCACTTATCATGGTTGCGATTTTTTTAATAGTATTGGTAGGCTTTGCGGGTTTAGCTATTGATGGTGGTAGGCTGTACCTTGCTAAGTCTCAGCTCCAGAAGGCGGTTGATGCAGCTGCACTTGCTGGGGGAGATGTAATAGTGGATGGAGTGATAGCTAGTGAAACCTATAATCATACAGACTCTAAATTACTGGCTGAAGAAATTGCAGAAACGAATTACGATAATGGTGCATACGTCACAACATTTCCAGGAGAAGGTAATGTTATTCAGGTGAGCGGAGAAGAAAATATTTCGTTAATGCTGATGCCAGTTCTAGGATTAAATCAGTCAAAGGTTAGTGCTGCATCACAGGTTAAGGTAGGACAATTAAATAGTGTTGGAGAAGGTGTAGTCGTACCGATTGGAATTGGACTAAATCAACCTCTTGAATTCGGTGAAATATGGGAACTTAATGACGACCCTGGCGAAGGTGAACAGGGGTGGTATAACTTTCTAGACTTTTCTTTTATTGACCCTGAACCAGACAATAGTGGGAATAGTGCTCTTGGGTCCTATATTGAAGATGGGTCACCTGCACCAGTTTACATTGGTCAAGAACTACATGTTCAAGAAGGGGCATCAAGTAAAAGTAATAATGTTACATCTGCAGTTGAAGCAAGAGCAGGGGAAATCATTTACGTTCCGATTATTGAGCAGGACCCAGACGATCCTAAGAAGGTAATTGTGCAGGGATTCGCAGCATTCGAGCTAATGGCTGGTTATGACGGTCATGCTATACAAGCAAAATTCATTCAAACAGTCACACCAGGTGAAATTGGTGATGAAATTTCTGAATATGGAACGTATGCATCTAAGTTAATCCTGTAAATTAGCTCATCATATTTCCCAAAAGAAGAGAAGTCCTCAACTAGCAGGACTTCTCTTCTTTATAGGAATCTATAGTTTTTTTCTTTTAATTCCTCGACAACACCTCGACCCGCTTCTCTCCCAGAAAACAAACACCCTCCAAGAAACGTCCCTTCCAATACGCGATTTATTTCCAAATAACCTATATAGTCATTTAAGTGTAATTTAAGTAGGACATGTTTACCCTGCATATATATGATTATCAATTCATATAGGAGGCTTTACATGTCCAGAGACCCCTTCTCCTTTAATAATCCTTATTTAATTACCCGAAGCTTGTATCCGGAAAATCAGGAAACGCCGATTCACTTTATTCCTTCCAATCACACACCTGACCATTTGTTTTTTAGGCGTAATCATTTTCCATATCCGACATTAAATCAGTCGCGTTTTTGGATACCCATAGGCGGTTCTGTTTTGAATCCGACCATTTTTTCAAACTATGATCTCCTGAAGTTACCTTCTAAAACCGTAAACACAGTCCTGGAATGCGCAGGAAATAAACGTAACTTTTTTGAACCTAACGTATTTGGGGAGCAATGGGAAAAAGGTGCGACTAGTATGGGAAAGTGGAAAGGTGTGTCCTTAGGAACCTTATTTGAAATTACAGGTCTGGAAAAAGATGCGAAAGAAGTAATTGTGGAAGGCTATGATTACGGAAATCGAACTGATTTGGATCAGATATATACGTATACAAGAAGTTTACCCTTGGAAAAAGCACTACATCCTGACACCATTATTGCTTACGAATACAATGATAAACCCATTCCTTTCAAGCATGGTTTTCCGTTTAGACTGGTGGTACCCAACTGGTATGCAATGGCTTCGGTAAAGTGGATCAAGCAAATAAACATTATTAATACGACCTTTGAAGGACCCTTTCAAACAGTCGATTATGTGTATTATCCGAAGAAAGAAAATGATGAAGGATCTTTTCTAGTTACAATTAATAATGTAAATTCCACTATTCAACAACCGTTACATATGGAGAAGCTGGAAACGGGCAGACACATGATCAAAGGCATTGCCTGGACGGGAAAGGGCGAGATTACAACAGTTGAGATTAGTACGGATGGTGGTGAAACCTGGTCAAATGCTGCCATTGCACATACTGATGGTGTTCATGATTATACGTGGTCTACCTGGTCATTTGACTGGATGGTTTCTGAAAAAGGGGAATTTACCATTTTGTCCAGAGCTCGGGATTCATATGACAGGGTTCAACCACCCAATCCATTTTGGAATCAAAAAGGATATGGCTATAACGCAATTGACCAAATAAAGGTAAAAGTTGAATAATATGCATGTTTAAAATCTGATTGGTTAAAATATAAACTATAACACTCTATACAAGGAGCGAATCCGATGGAAGATACGCATGAGTTTGTGGAGAGATTTAATGAAAATAAGAAGAAATCAGAACGTAATAAAAAGCGTCAAGGCAAAAGAAATCCAGCTCAGAAACTACCTGGTAAACGCCACTAATAAGAATGAAACCCCAAAGGGAGGGAATCCTTTGGGGTTTCTTTTTTTGTGTACGTCTTATTTTTGCGGTGCAGATGGTGTCGAAATGCTCGTTAGTGCTACTTCAGCATCGTGATCATACTGGTTATCCACAGCTAAATCACCTAATGCAACCATTCCTACAAGTTGTCCGTTTTCCACAATTGGCAAACGGCGGATTTGTTGTTGTGCCATTAATTCTGCTGCTTGATGAATGTCCATTCCTGGTTCCCCTTGCACAATTTGCTGTGCAGTCATCACTTGAGAGATCGGTGTTTGTGCAGCTTGGCCTTGAGCTGTTGTACGCAAGGTTATATCGCGGTCCGTTATAATACCTACCATTTGTCCATTATTGTTAACAACTGGTAATGACCCTATATTACTGTCACTCATAATGGCAGCTGCTTCTTGCACAGATTGTGTCTCATTAACGGTAAATACACTCGTCGTCATGATGTTGCGTAGTTGTTTATCCATAAAAAAACCTCCCTTTCACTTCTAGGGTGGTCCTTATGGTAAATTATATTAGTGGTAAAATTCACCCATAACTTTTTATGAATAATGGCTCCACAGGCAGGAGTCGAACCTGCGACCGATCGGTTAACAGCCGAGTGCTCTACCTCTGAGCTACTGTGGAATGTTTTTTTAGCTTACATATTTTTACCTCTTTAGCTATGGAATGTAACATAAATTATTATGATGCTTTTAATGAGAAAATATACACATTTATGTAAATGAAGCAGCAGATATATTCCAATTTAATCACTAAATTGACAAAATTCAAGAAAAAACAGCATTTTTATTAACAAAATCCCCCACTTAACCGATTTAAGAGGAAGGGATTATTTTTTGTACTTATTTTATCTACTCAAGATTTAACTTATACATTATAACTACGGGAGATGATATTGTGACCAAAGAAACAGAGAAGAAAGGGATGGGTTGGTTTAAAGGCGTTCTTTCCAACCAGAATCAAGATGATCAGCCTACTGTAGAACCACAAATTTCAACCGAAAGCAGAGATGAGCAAATCATTAACGAAAAAGAGACAGAGCAAGCGGATACAACAAGTGAAAACCATTTATTTACAAAGGATAATCAGGAAAAAGTAACATTGGACATGATTGTTTCTTTGGAAAATATGTTAAAGGATCGTCAATTAATTGTTTATAAAAACACCGATCTAGAAGAGCAATTAAATGCAGCGAATGATACGATTACACGTTTCAAGCATGACCAGGTGAAAAAGGATCAGCTTATACAAGAAAGAGATAGGGAAATACGTGATCTTGAAAGTAATCTTACCGATAAACAAATGAGCTATGATCAGCTTCTTGAAGATTATAAAGAATATCAGACCACTTCAAATAATGAATATCAAAAGATTTCAAACCAACTAGACAAAGAAACACATAAATACAATAAACTAAATGAAGAATCCACCAAAGCTCAATACCAAGGTATGTTAAAGATTAAAGAACTTGAAGAGAAAGTTAGAGATCTTGAAATAGAAAATCAAAAATACGCTGAACAAAATCACACTATACTTAATGAAAAAGATGAATTAATGCAGACTATTAACGATTTCACAGAACGAATGTCCTTTTCTTTTTCACCGAAGACAACTGCTTCTCATTCTTCTGATTCATCCGAGTAAAGCGGCGTCATTCAGTAAAGAAAGGGGTAGTCATGTCAGTCTATTATACAAAACTAATTGAACTTTTATCTGTTGATATTAAATCTGATATAGTCTTTTTACGATGTAGATTATCAGTTGAAGAAGATGTAGAATTGCTTTGGGAGATTGACAAAGACACGGCTGATCATTTACAAGCCGCAACGACATTTGATGGCAGTTATAAATACAGATTATCTTTTCACAGTTCCTGGGATATGGTTAAAAAGCAGCATATTAGTTTTTTAACGAGAACTTACCGGGATAAAAGTGACAGGATTTATTTTCCAAGTTCAGAGGAATTTACAAACGCATTAAATACCATAAAGCAGATCCAACAAATAAGTGATATTCAAAACTTATCTTTTTTAACTGTGCATCAACCTCCAAAGGAACATACAAAACAAGAGAAAGTTGAACTAAAACCAAAAAAATTAAATGGCAGATTTTTATGGTCAGCCGTAGCTATAATTAGTGTTACCTCCACTATATTGCTTGGATATTCAGGTCATGCTTACTTGAGTAAGAGCGATGATGATCAAACACTTGCCAAGGCTGAGATAGTAAATATCGATGTTGCTTCCTTACAAGAACAAAAAGAGACTTCACCAATTATAGAATCCGCAGCTGAAAAGAATACATCTGATGAACCTGATCTTCCGTTTGTAGAACTTGATGAGGGACTATCCTACAGTATTCCAGATGGTAATGTTGCACTTACGTTTGACGACGGTCCTTCCGAATATTCTTTAGAAATTATGGAAGTGTTAAAAGAATACCAAGTTGGAGGAACATTCTTCTTTACAGGAATTAATATGAAGAAACATCCTGATTACGTGCGGCTTGTGAATGATAACGGGTTTTCTATTGGCAGTCATTCGATGAATCACGTAAATGTTTCTGGCCTTTCTTATGAAAAACAAGAAAGTGAGTTACTGCAATCAACACAATTAATAGAAGAAATTACGGATGAAAAAGTGACTCTTTTCAGACCACCTTATGGAGCGAAAAGTGATCTAACATTAGACGTAGTAAAAAAACATGAAAACAAAATGGTACTTTGGGATAAGGACCCAGAAGATTGGAAAGATCATGATGCAAGTCGACTATTTGATTACGTCCATAACACGGATATATCTGGTTCCATTATTCTGTTTCATGAATCCCAAGCTGTAATAGATGTTTTACCACAAATAATTGAGTATTTGCATGAACAAGAGCTACAAATTGTGAACCTAAAATAACCAAGGAGGGTTGAGGAGAAAGTGAAAAGAAAAAGATTTCAGTTAAAAACGCTAACCTTTACCATCCTTTCAAATGAAGCCAATAAGGTTGTCACCCGTTTTCGATTACCGAAAATTATTATTCATATACTGTTTCTTTTCGTTATCGTTCCCAGCACACTTTTATTTTACTTTATAACGATAAATTCTCATCAGCAACAGGAAAACGCCGAGCTATCAGAAGTTTTGAATTCAGAAGAAAATAAAACTGCGGAATTACAAGAAAAAGTAGATGAATTGGAAGCGAACAGAACCAAAGTCCAACTCAAAATGGAAGAGCTGAACCAACTGGAATCACAGATCAAAGAATACATGACAGAGCTTCCGTTTGATTTAGCACCCAGCGGCGGAATTAGTATAACCTTACCAGAAGACGAGATGGTGGAAAATAGTATAGACGAAGATATTACTCCTGATATACAGTCCAAATTGATTGATCAGTATAAACAAACCATTTCTGATATGGAAACAACAAACAATAAGCTAAAACATATCCCAACAGTCTGGCCAACAAATTCTTATACGATCACATCAGATTTCGGCATCCGTGATGATCCTTTTAATAGATCTTCCTCTTTACACACGGGTATTGATATTAGAGGGAAAACGGGAGAGTCTGTTTATGCCAGTGCAGATGGTATCGTTACCTTAGCAACATATAATGGGGGATATGGAAACTCCATAATCGTTCGTCATTCAAATACATACAAAACCCTATATGCCCATCTTTCAGATATAAAAGTTGAACTTGGAGATTCCGTTAAAAAAGGTGATCATATTGGTTCAATTGGAAGTACCGGGAGAAGTACCGGGCCACATCTCCATTTTGAAGTTATTAAAGATGCAGAACCAATAGACCCTAACCCTTTTTTAAACACATTCGATAAACAACACTAACTATTTTAGAAAACTTGGCTTATCGCCAAGCCTTTATGGCGAGAGCCTTAGTTACACTTATGCAGTAGGAAGTATAATACTTTCTTATCTGCCAAGAAAGGAAACTGCAAATGTTAACAGATAAAAAAGAAAAGAAAGAAAAAATGGTTGAGACTATTATTGGCCCAGAAACAGTAATTGAAGGTAAAATAAAACTCCCAACAAGTCTTCGTATTGATGGGAAAATTTATGGGGAAGTCGAATGCCAGGGTGACATCTTCATTGGAAAAGATGGCTACGTCGAACCAACAATCAAAGCAAAAAACATCAATATTGCCGGTGAAGTAAGAGGAGATTTATACACCACAGAAAAAGTGTACGTTCAGCCTAAAGGAAAACTAATAGGAAGCGCTACATCGAAAGGGATTGTTATCGATGACGGTGGAATATTCAGTGGAGAAAGTACAATCGTTGAAGATGAGAAAGATGTTAAATCTAAAAAAAAGGACACCAAAAACAATAATAAAAAGGATAAGCAAGTTGCTAACTATTGAACTACCCACCACTTATCGACCTTGCGGTCTGATTGAAGTGGGGGATTCCTAAGAACACCAGCGTAACCGCTGGTTATTGATTAGGCTATCCCCGTAGTCCCTACGGTTAGAAGCCTTATAGCCTCATTTTTAAGATTTAATCCTGCGTTAATATCGCGGTCGTGGAATGTTTTGCACGAAGGACATTTCCATTCTCTTAACCCTCGATCTTTAACGTCTTTATTCTTGTAGCCACAATACGAACATAGTTGAGAACTCGGAAAGGTTTTACCTACTTCTACTACTGATTTACCGTACCACTCAGCCTTGTATTTCAACATCGTCTTGAATTGATACCAGGAAACGTCAGCGATCGCTTTAGCACTCCTCTTATTTTTCATCATGTTGGATACTTGCAGATTCTCTATTCCGATTACATCGTGGTTTTTGATGATATCCGTAGAGGTCTTATGTAAGAAATCAGTACGCTTGTTTTCGATTTTCTCATGAATTCTGGCAACCTTTGTTTTTTGTTTATACCAGTTGTTTGAACCAATGACACGTCTTGATAGTATCTGTTGGGCTTTTATGAGCTTTTCTTCTAAGGACTTGAAATAGCGGTTATTTTTATATTTCGTGCCATCTGAAAGGATAGCGAAGTCCTTTAATCCTACATCAACACCTGTACTAGAATTTGTTTTAATTAATTCGCTTACTTCTGTTTCTGCAACGATAGATACAAAGTACTTTCCGCTTGGATTACGTCTAATCGTCGCATTGATAATACGACCATCTATTTCACTACTCTTGGCATAACGAACGAGCCCGAGCTTTGGTAGCTTGATATGCTTTTCTAAAACATCCATATTGCCGTTCGTTTGTTTCGTGGTATAAGACTGCACGTTATTCTTTTTACTTTTAAAGTGAGGTGCTTTAGTTTGTTTTTTATAATAGCGTTGATACCCGTCAGCTAAATTTTCAACTGACTTTTGTAGTGAAATACTGTCTACCTCTTTCAAAAAAGGGTAGTTCTCTTTCAATTGACGAACTGCTTTCACCGATTCATATTTATGGAAAAACTCACCTTTCCAGTTGTTTGATGGTAATTGACCATTTTGTTTCATCTCTTCAGCGATATACCAAAAGGCATCTTTTTCTTTCTGTTTGGCGAGAAAGAAGTTGAAAACAAATCTAGAACAACCAATCGTTTTATGAATCAACTCTATCTGCTTCTTATTCGGGAAAATGCGGAACTTAAAAGCCTTTTTTACTAGCATGATTTCACCTCATTTTACAGGAACATTTGTTCTAATTATAGCACGCTGAGGTTCGTTTTGGCTATCGCCAACCGCCATTCATCTCCCCCTTATCGCTGAGCTAAAGCCCTTCCCGCGCTTGAAGATGGAGTCTTCTGTCTGATGATAAAAGACGATACTGAATTTTAACAGTATCGTCTTACGTATTTCATCATTCATACTCTTTTTTATTCTCCACTTTTTTCGCATCTTCATAAAAAAACGTTAACGGTTGATCAGAGCCATTTACTAACTTATAAACAAAGGAGGAAGTAAGGCTGTAGCTATTCTCAATTTTTTCTGCTAAAAAATTGGCTCTTTCGAACAGGATGGAACGTATATTATTAATTTGCCTGAAGGTCTTTTCCAATAGTGCTTCCTGGTTTTCCAACTGGCTTATTACTTGATCTTGATTTTCATCTTGTTTGGTAAGTTGATTTGACATATCCTTGTGGAGGTTAAAAAGTTCATGCATTTGTACGGAGATTTGCTTGTGAGAAGACCCATAATTCTCCAACTGATTGACAATTTGTTGATTGGATTGACTTAAAACAGTTATTTCTTCCATGATCTCTTTTTTTAGTACACTTTCGTTTTCCAATATTCCTTTTAGCTTTGTATTATTTTTATCTAACATGGTTAACCACTCCATAGCTTGTCGTTCGAAATTTTCATGCTTCACATTACGCTCTTTTAAATCATTTAGCTGTTTACCAATATCTTTCCATTTGCTTGCCTGATTATTTTGGTTTTGTTTATGTTGGATCTTTATTTCACGAAAAGCTTCTAGTAATGAATCATTTACCTCTTTCTGCTCTTTTACCAATTCAGAAAAAAAATCATATTTAAAGTACCCTTGATTTGGCTCATTAATAGGTTTTTTGTTTTTAAAAACTTCTGGGTGCTCACTAGTATTCACAAATAACCCCATGTTTGTTCACATCCCTTTATTGTATGATTGTATTATCCTATGCATTTATCACGTATACGCGACATTTGAAAATAATAGTGGGACTTTTTCTATTCCTAAACGTCATAATTAATACACTGGAGGAAGTAATGCCAACTACTCCTGACTTGCAACAAGATAATATGGTACAACCACTATTAATTTCAGCGATAAATGAAAAAGGTGAACCCGGTGCATTTCCTCAGCGTGGTAGTGGTCCTGATAGCAGGGTTTGACATTTTCTTAACTGCATTTGTGGAATCATCACAAGTTGATATCACCGTTGAGAACTTATTGTATAAGGTGTTAATTAATGAATCGATAAGCTTCCCTGTCTCCTATGAAAATTAAGTAGAAATCGCTTTGCAAAACCACTCCTTAAAATGGAGTGGTTTTCCATTTTTTTATTCTGACATGTGTCGTATATTTGATCCAATTGAAGCAAAAAATACACTAAGACGATAGAAAGGAGGAAGTTATGGACAGCCAGCGAGCACAACAAATTATCGAGTCGCCTACTATGATAAACGTAAACTACAATGGAATTCCTGTTTATATTCAAGAGGTACATTCAAGTGATAAAACTGCTACCATTTTCCCTCTTGATGAGATGGATCACGAACAAAAGGTGGAATTAGACGGTCTAGTTGAACAAGAGTCACACTAAAATTAATGGAGGTTCTGTAAATGCATAGACAACGTGCAGAAGAGATCGCTCAATCAGCTGATATGAAAAATGTAACGTATAACGGACAATCAATTTATATTCAACGTGTTAATGAACGAAATGATACAGCAAGAATTTTCTCATTGGATGATCCGCAAAATGAATTCGAAGTACAGCTAGCAACACTTAATGAGGAGCAATAACCTATAGTCTCCTTTTGTCTTAAATTGCCATATATATTTATTAAATTAAAGGCAAAAATAAAGGCAAATAAGCAAAAGGAGATTTTCTTATGAAGATTAAAACACTATTTGTAGGCTTAGTTAGCTTACTTTTTATCATACTTGTTGCATGTGCAGATAATAATGAAGATGCGTTAGACCCACAAATTAACGAACAGGATAGAGAAGCAAACATATCCAATATTTTCACGGATCTCACAAGTGAAGAGTATCCACACACTCAACCGGTTAAGATACAGGACCGTATAGAAGCGAAGTATGAATTTAGGCGTTTTGGTGGGGATAACAACCAACAAAATAATACAAGGAATCAGCAAAACGATTCTTGGTGGCAAAATCAGCAACGAGAAAATGACAATCAAGGCGATGAACAGACGCAACAAAATCAAGATAATGAAAATCAACAACCACAGGCACAGCAAGATCAGCAGCAACAACAGCAACAGCAGGAACCTGAGGCTCAACAAGAACAACAACAGGATCAGCAACAGCAAACTGATGGGGATATGAATGAATTTGAGTCAACCGTTATCGACTTAACGAATGGTGAAAGAAGTCGAGTTGGTTTATCTGAATTACAGCCCGACACATCATTAGGTGAAGTGGCACGAGAAAAGTCTAGAGACATGGAAGACAAGGACTATTTCTCTCATACCAGCCCAACTTATGGTTCTCCATTTGATATGATGCGTGACTTTGGTGTTTCGTATCAAACAGCAGGTGAGAATATTGCACAGGGGCAACCAACACCACAGGAAGTTGTTGATGCATGGATGAATAGTCAAGGGCACCGGGAAAACATATTAAATGATAAGTTTACCCATATAGGTGTTGGCTATATAAAAAGCGGGCATCACTGGACACAGATGTTTATCGCTAAATAAGACAAAACGAGCACTTTCCAATAGGAAGTGCTCGTTTCTTATTAGGCCATCCATTTAGGTGGAATATTTTTATCCCAGAAAACCTCTCCGATTTCATGATGCTCTAAAAAACCATCCGTACTTACATGATAGTGGAAATTAAACCAGTATCCCTCTAACGGTCGCTTATCTCGTCGAACATGGAATTTAGCGATATCCTTATTTGTTCTAACATCATAAACATTAAATATCTTTTCCCCAAATCCTTTTGAGGGGCGTTCTGTTATTCCGTAATACACAGAATCATCTTCTGTTAAAATTGCTGCAAGTACTTCTTCCATATTGGAATAAATATCTGCCATAAATTCTTCGTCCATATGGTTAACAATTCTAGGGCCAAGTTTTGTAATTGTTTGTTCTTTCGCTTTTTCCGCCATGATCTGAATATAATAGTCATCATTTGATAATTCATCAGGTTCGTTATGATCCAGTGTAACGTCCATTTCATTTTCCCCAACAGGGTTCGAAATAGAGGTGAACACTTCTTCATTGAAATCTGATTTGGATGAATCAGCTGATTTACTTTCCTCAGCATTTGTATTTACATAGGCTGGCGGGATATACAATCCTAATGTCATAATTGCAACAAGGATAACGGATATCTTTCTCATCCAGATCTTCATATAGATTTCTCCTATTCGTATGTACTTATTAGAAATTTTACCACGTTAAAGTGAAATGTCTATACTATTTTAAATTTTATAACTAAATTGTCATATTTTATTAATCTATGGGTAAAAAAATGGTATGATTAATTAATTAAAAATTGTAATGATAGTAGGTGCGAACTATGGAATATCGTACTAGAGAAGATGTCCATTTACGGGATGTTACAAAAGAAGACCTTCATCCATTTTTTGAACAACAACTTGATTCTTCTGCAAACTATATGGCTGCCTTTACTTCTAAGGATCCTACTGACAAAGTTGCATTTATGAAACACTGGACAACAATTTTAGAAAACCAGAGCATGATTAAAAAGACGATATACTGCAAAGGGTGTGTAGTTGGCAATATAGTAAAGTTTAAACAGTTTGGTAAGCTCGGGGTTAGCTATTGGATTGGAAAAGAATATTGGGGTAAGGGGATTGCTACATATGCCTTATTAAACTTCCTGGAAATTGTTATAGACCGCCCACTTTATGCCCGTGCTGCTAAAGATAATGCTGCCTCTATTCGTGTGCTGGAAAAGTGCGGATTTAAAAAAGTTGGTGAGGATATAGGGTTTTCCAATGCTAGAAGTGAGGATGTTGAGGAATTTATTCTGAAGTTAGAAGGCCAATAACGGAAACCCAATTTGGCAGCTAATAAACCCTATCAATTTGTTTCTCAGATAGGGTTTTATTATTGTTTTATTTTACAATTAAAACAGGACATTTTGCTCGTTTCGCCACCTTATGACTCACACTACCCAGGACAAATTCCTGCAGTACATTCAATCCTCTACTACCGATCACAACAATTTCAAAGTCATTCTCGTTAGCGTATTCCACTATGACAGGCCCTGGATCTCCTTGAAAATTTTTGATTTCATAAGGAACTCCCGTTTCACGTGAAATTCTATCCACATCATCCATACGTTCCTTTTGTTTATCCCCTAAATCGGCTGAGTTCCAATTCTGTAGCACATTGGATTTCACTTTGTCATGATCGACAACGTAAATCACTTCAATTTTAGAATCCGGACTGCATTTAGCTATATTAAATGCATTTTCTGCCGCTCTCTTAGAGTGTTCAGACCCATCAGTTGCTAACAATATTTTTTTATACATCTTTTTGCCTCCCTTTAGTGACTACCTAGTTTATTGGCTAGTTTATTAACTAATTCGGTACTGTCCTTATTTAATCCTCTAACATTAACCATAATATTATTTTCTTTAAATTTAGATACGATTTTATCGACTGCTGCGACTGCTGAATCATCCCACAAATGGGAAGAACTCAAATCAATTTCAACACTCTCTACCTGTTCCTTGTAATCAAATTTTGGAATAAGTTCGGTAACAGAAGCAAAGAATAGTTCTCCTTTAACATAATATACTCTTTGGCTTTCTTCCAAGGTGCTCTCCACATTAACTTGGGAAATTTTAGATACAAAGAAGATCGCACTAAGTATAATTCCGGTAAATACTCCTATAGCTAAATTATGCGTTAAAACCACAGTTAGGACAGTGACAAGCATCACAATTGCATCACTTTTTGGTATTAGTTGAAGTGTGCGTATAGAGTTCCAATCAAATGTACTAATGGCAACCATAATCATGACCCCAGCGAGCGCTGCCATCGGAATCTGAACCACAATATCTCCAAGTACCACAATTAAAAACATTAAAAACACACCAGCTACTAATGAAGATAATCTGCCACTTCCACCTGACTTCACATTGATGACAGATTGTCCAATCATTGCGCACCCAGCCATCCCTCCAAAGAATCCCGTAACGATATTACTTATGCCTTGTCCTCTGCTTTCTGTATTCTTATCACTATCAGAATCTGTCATATCATCAACAATGGAAGCCGTTAATAATGATTCCAACAACCCGACCACTGCAAGACCTAGTGAATATGGAAAGATGATCATAATGGTTTCAATCGTTAGGGGAATATCGGGGATAAGAAATAGGGGTAGTGTTTGTGATATAGTCCCCATATCTCCTACATTTCTAACTCCATAGTTCATAAATAAGACAATTGCCGTTATGGAAACGATCGCAACTAATGTAGAAGGAACGGCTTTTGTTAGATAGGGAAATAAGTATATAATCGCTAACGTTAATCCGACTAAAACATAAATGATCCAGCCTTCTCCTTGAAAATGCTGCAGTTGTGAGGTGAAAATCATAATAGCTAAAGCATTTACAAATCCAACCATCACAGACCTTGGAATGAACTTCATATACTTCGCTAATTTAAACACGCCAAATATAATTTGAATAATTCCTGTCAAAATGGTTGCTGCTAAGAGATATTGAACACCATGCTCACTAACCAAGTCTATGAACAATAATGCCATTGCACCTGTAGCACCTGAAATCATACCAGGCCTTCCTCCAATGAATGCAATCACAACCGCAATCGTAAATGATGCATATAAGCCAACCATTGGATCCACACCCGCTATTATCGAAAAGGCAATTGCTTCTGGTATCAAAGCTAAGGCAACAACTATACCCGAAAGAACATCACCCTTAGCATTTCCAAACCATGTCTGTTGATATGAAAGTTTGTCCATCTTTATTCCTCCCTCCATTGTATTATGATCAATTTTAGGATTCACATGAGGGATGAATTAGAATTATTGGTCTTAGAACAAAAGTGCAAGTACCTTGAAAGACACGACAAGCATAAGCAGGCTGCGTAGTGTGGATGCCTTTACCCAAGTCGAACTGCTTATGTCACCGAGTGTCTAAGCGCTGGAGCTGGACGCGGCCGATTCTGTAGATAAATGTACAAAGCTTTCAAGTTTTATTCTTTACTGATCAAAAATGTCCTTCCTATTATTACACTAGGCAGGACATTTCGTTTCCTTTTACTTGATATTTAATCAACCCTTTGACTTAATTTTTAAGATAGTACTCAATCCCTAATTACACTAAATATTCATTGATTTATTAATGGTAACACTTAAATGGATCAATATCAGATATGGAATTATCTAGTAGTAGGAAAGTCTTTTGAATAATGTATTTTAGGGTGACATCTGAAAATGCCTATAAACATATGTACACAACACCCATGTATAAATAATAAACAAGATGACTGGTAATGGTATCCGTATCATGTTTCCCCCCCCCCCAATAATAATTATTTAACGTACTTCTGAAAGAAGTCTCCCTCTTCAAGTGTGTGAAGGGCGTAGCCCAACGGTAAGGGGGAGATGAATTTCGGTGGGGGTGACAGCCCAAAGGCTTTTTCTTTTGCTTTTTTTGTCCAGTATGGTATAATCAGTGTTATAAAGTATAAGGATTGATATAACAATGAAATTAGACAGCAATAATCATTCAGTATTCTTGATGT
>NZ_JBHTKJ010000035.1:0-156458 GCF_042675965.1 Virgibacillus byunsanensis
TAGAGTGCCTTTTCTTTTTTGGCTAGGAATTAATATCAAATTCCCCCGAGAACTATTTTACACATACAACAGTTAATTTTAAAAATAATGAATTTTTGTATTGAATTTAACTAAAATTATGTATAATGGATGTAACGGATTACAAAGTTCCATGAAGGAGGTTTTTTTATGAAATTAGGAGTTTTTACCGTATTATTTTCCGATAAAAATCTAGAGGAAATGCTTGATCATGTAGCAGCTAAGGGCATCGAGGCTGTTGAATTGGGTACGGGAGGCTACCCCGGTGACGCCCATCTCAAGGTGGATGAATTACTGGCAGATGAAGAAAAGCAGAAGGAATTTATGGAGAAAATCACAAGCAGGGGCTTAATTGTAAGCGCTTTAAGCTGTCATGCCAACCCCCTTCACCCACAAAGGAAAATCGCAGAAGAAGCTGATGCCTTATTCACCAAAACGGTGAAACTAGCTAGCAAGCTCGAAATTCCTGTCGTTAATACATTTTCTGGTTGTCCAGGAGACCATGAGAATGCAAAATATCCAAACTGGCCTATCGCAGCATGGCCAAATGATTTTCAGGAAATTTTAACATGGCAGTGGGAAGAAAAGATCATTCCTTACTGGAAGGAAAAAGCAGCATTTGCTGAAGCTCATGATATAAAAATTGGACTTGAACTTCATGGCGGATTTTCGGTACATACACCAGCAACCATGCTGCGGTTAAGAGATGCATGCGGGAAAGCTTTGGGCGCTAACCTGGATCCTAGCCACATGTGGTGGCAAGGCATTGATCCGGTTGAATCGATTAAACTATTAGGACGTGAAAATGCTATTCACCACTTCCACGCGAAGGATACCATTATAGACCAACCAAATGTGAATCGAAACGGTGTAACGGATATGACATCGTATGCAGATATGCAAAATCGGGCCTGGTATTTCCGCACGGTAGGATTTGGCCATGATGCTAAAGTATGGGCGGATATGATTAGTGCGCTTAGACTCTATGGATATGATTATGTCGTTAGTATTGAGCATGAGGATGGGCTCATGTCAATTGACGAAGGGTTTACAAAGGCGATTAGCACATTGAACCCAGTAATGGTAAAAGAATCGGTCGGGGATATGTGGTGGACGTAATTAGTTTTGGTGACAGGAAACGACATGTAAGCATCCCCAATTTTGCTTTCATCAAAAACAAATTAGTTGCACTACCATTCAGGATAAGCTAGGATCACTGTAAAATGTGCATTACTTAGGCGAATCTGAATGAAGTGAGGTAGTTATAATGAAACTTATCGGGATATCGGGAGCACTGGCTGGTGACAAAACATCTCTAGCGGTTAACGATGTGTTGGTCGCGGCTCAACTCCTGGACTCAAGCTTACAGACAGAGTTAATTGACCTTAGGGAGTATGAGGTTGAGTTTGCTGTTGGTGCCCCATTAGCAGACTATAACGAGGATACTTGGAATGTTGTTAACAAAATCTTGTCTGCCGATTTTCTGGTATTTGGCACACCAATATATCAAGCATCGATTACCGGAGCATTAAAAAACCTGCTAGACCATTTTCCGGAAAATGCCTTTAAATATAAAGTAACAGGAATGGTAGCAACAGGATGGTCTGACAAACATTTTCTAGTACCAGAATACCAATTGAAGCCCGTTCTTTCTTATTTTAAAGGATTAGTTCCAACAGGCAATGTCTTTATCCATAATGATTCCTTTAATGAGGAAAGTGAAGAAATTATCGACCGGAATGTTGCTGATAGAATTCAAAAGCTTGCCGAAGAAATGATTTATCTACAACAGGGGATTAATAATAGATAATGACTGGAAATGGAGACTTTGATGGAGAACATGGTATACCGAGAAATAAATACGGTAACATAAACACTACCTAGTCTTGTTAAGAGTTCAATTGTGAGGTGCAAAACATTGAACCGCAAGCTAAAGCTCACTATAATCGCACATAATTTCCTTTACATTAAATTGGATCGGAGTATTTCTTCAAGCCATTTTTTCTTTATAATTTCTATTGTTAAACTAAACTGAACCTTACCTACTATATATCAAGAAGTGTTACATGTTTTCAAGTTAAGTATTACTTCTTTTTCATTGTATTGTTCTGAATAAAGAATATTGATATACTTTATTAAGATTGTAATACTTTTAAAGAGGAGGTGTTTTTTTGAAAATAAGTAGGTTTTTATTAATTAACATAGCTATCGCCTTTGTATTAACTTTTGTATTCACTAATGTCGTTGGAGCGAAATCCCATGGACCTGATGTAACGAAACAACTTTCAGAGGTTCGGCAAGCTACAGCTAAATATCATGACATTGAAGCTGCCTTTAAAGACGGGTATGGAACCGATTACCATCTAGTTCCCAATATGGGTATTCATTTAACAAATAATGATTTATTAAAAAACGGCAGCAATGACCCACTAGCCCCAGAAGTTCTAGTTTACGAACCTAAAGAGAACGGTGATTATAAATTAGTAGCCGTTGAATACATGTCTCTCGGTGAAGAACGTCCATCATTATTTAATCAAGAGTTCGAAGACGGACCTTTTCCCGGTTCATTTGCTTTACATGCTTGGGTTTGGCAAGGAAATCCTGATGGTATATTTGCTTCTTTTAATCCCAATGTAGAAAATGTTAAATAATAATAATTCGTGATATCTTCAGGGGGGGGGGAAGACAAACCACCTAATTTGTATCCTTGGTGGTTTGTCAAATTTTATACTGGTGATTACCTTGGAAAAAGGTAGAAGGATGATAAGTATTCTGTGTTTATTTCCCTTTGAACTACTCACCACTTAACATCCTTACGGACTGTTTGAAGCGGGAGATTCCTAAGAACACTAGTGTATTCACCAGTTATTAATTAGGCGATCCCCGCAGTCCCTGCGGTTAGAAGTCTTATCGCTTCATGTTTAAGGTTCAAACTTGCGTTACTATCACGATCGTGATGGGTATGACATTTTGGACAATCCCATTCACGTAATCCGAGATTTTTAACGTCTTTGTTTTTATAGCCACAGCATGAACATAGCTGACTGGAAGGAAAGTTTTTTGCCACGGTCACGACCTGCTTACCGTACCATTTCGCTTTGTATTCCATCATTGTTTTGAATTGTGACCATGATACTTCGCTAATTGCTTTGGCAAGATTGTGATTCTTCAGCATGTTGGATACTGACAAGTCTTCCATTCCGATGATGTCGTGGTTTTTGACGATGTCGGTTGAAATCTTATCTAAGTAATCCTTCCTTATATTACCTATCTTTTCATGAATACGTGCTACTTTTCTTTTTGATTTATGCCAGTTTGAGCCACCCCTAGTTCGTCTACTCATGATTCTTTGTGCCTTGGTTAATTTTTCTTCTAACGTACTGAAAGTTTTCAGATTGGAGTAAGTTGTACCATTGGAAAGAATAGCAAAATCTTTTAATCCTAAATCTACACCAATCGCCAAATTTGTTTTAGGTAACTCACATACTTCTGTTTCCGTCAGTATAGACACAAAGTATTTACCTGAAGGATTGCGTCTAATCGTGGCGTTGATGATTCTCCCTTGTATTTCACGACTTTTCGCAAATCGTACTAATCCAAGTTTAGGTAGTTTGATGTATTTGTCTACAATAGCAATATTTCCATTGGTTTGTTTGGTTGTATAGGATTGTAGGGGGTTCTTTTTTGATTTAAATCGTGGGGCATTATTTTGCTTTTTGTAGTATCGTGTGTAGGCATCATTCACAAGTTCAACGGACTTTTGAAGTGCTATACTGTCCACTTCTTTCAAGAATGGATAGTGTTTCTTCAACTCACGTACTTCTTTGATCGACTTGTATGTATTGAAAAATTCGCCTTTCCAATTATTTTTAGGAAGTTGACCATTCTGAACCATTTCGGCAACAATAGACCAATAGGCATCCTTGTCTTTTTGCTTTTCTACAAAGTAGTTGTAGACGAAACGAGAACACCCAATGGTTTTGTTGATTAGTGATGTTTGCTCTTTCGTTGGGTAGATACGAAATTTATTACCTTTTTTTACCAGCAATATTTTCACCTCACCTTAACCGAATGTATGTTCTGATTATATCATAATTGAAAAGTTTTGGCTATCGCCAATCGAAATTCATCTCCCCCTTACCGCTGGACTGAAGTCCTTTACGCGCTTGAAGAGGGAGTTTTCTTTCGATAGAATGATAAAAAAACAGTAAAACATTTGTAACCTTTGAGTTTAATATTTTATAAAATTAGCTTATCCTCAAATCCTTCTTGTCCCCTTCACATTTTGAAAATCCTACAATTCTTCCATTAACTGATTTATTTACGTACGTTTCGCCCTTTTCTCTGTTAATATTTTATTCACCTTCTATCTGCAATTTTATTTTATTTCAGTCAAGTTTTTCGCATCATCCTCTTCCTCTCTAGGGATCGCACTATTTTCTCCACCTTGAGCAATGGAATCAGTTCCCCTGCCCTTTTTATTATAATATTCCTATAACAAAAAAATGAAGAAATGATAGATTGAAATGTTTTCATTACTTACAGGCTAATTCACAACCAAGTGTGTAATATTTAGTAAATTCACATAAGGGGATATGGGGATTTATGTTAAAATAAACACAAAGATTGTGAATAGATTTACTTAAAGTAACACCGCAGTTTAATGGAACAAGGAAAGAAGTTTTCTACGATACAGAATGAAATAGTGAAAGGTGATTTTTTGAGAGAGGATAATTGGATTGCATATGTTTTAATAGGGATAATAATTACATATACCATAGGGAAGATTTACTTCTTTGAAGATCGCTCCAATTATTGCAAATCAAATAAATAGTAGTGTGATAATTGGTTTGTTGATTGCTATATTATTCAAAGCTAAAAGTTTTTCATTAACGGGGGCAAGGATTGAATGAGGGGAGATGATGGCTTGAAACGTTTTCTATATTACTTTTTATGGTCAATAGTAATAATGATAATTTTGAATACAGGTGCGAAATACCAAATTATTATAAATAATCAAGTTGCTACTACCTACAACCCTATTCCTTTATATATCTATACTTCCTTATATCCGATAGTAATTGGATTACTAATAAAATTGCCGATATTAGTAGAGAATTATAAAAAAACTAAATGGTCAATTGACTGGGGGAAGTTAATAGGTATAGGATTACCTTCATTTTACATTGCTTTACTCCCTCTAATTGGACTTATGCCAGTGACAAAAGTATTCTTGTTTGATGTCGTCGTAATGATTGGTCCCTCTGTTCCAAATATAGCTGGGATAATTTTTGGTTTTTTTCTACTGGACAGTTTGAGGAACTAGAAAGCTCTTCTGCGTTTTTTCTTATTAAACTATTGGGGGCAATAACGGAGTTGTGAAAGTTTCCATTAAAGGGCCATGTTTTTGAATAGAATTTTATTTTGAGATAACTCTTTTAAAAATTGAAGCAAGTCAACACCACTGGGGAGTGTGAAAAGTAAAAAAAAGATTTTATCAATGGAGGCTTAGTTATATAGCTTTATTAGTATTTATTGGAGGAATAATTGGGAATTTGATAGCGAATCCTGATTCAATTTATATATTGGCTTAAGTGCTTAAATTTATCTTGAAACAGAAAAAGGCACTAATTAGTCTGGAGATCCGGCAATGACATTGGAGTTAAAAGCAAAACAACAATGTTTTTATCTAATTATAAGCTCTTTGAAACAGATGAAATACAGCAAGTTCAGTTTCAACACCGTTTGGATTTAATGGAAGCATTTGGAGTTAAAAAAGGAATGCGTGTACTAGAAATTGGCTGTGGACAGGGTGATACAACCGCAGCATTAGCAGACGCAGTAGGAATTGATGGGAAAGTTTTCGCCATTGATATTGCTAGTCGGGATTATGGAGCTCCGTTGACATTAGGACAAGCAACAGACAGAATCAAGCGTTCTCGATTGGGAGAGCGTATTACATTCCATTTTGAAACTGATTTTGCATCATTTGAATCAAACGAAATATTCGATGTGGCAGTGTTATCTCATAGTTCCTGGTATTTCAAAAGACCTGAAGATTTACTACATTATGTTAAGAAATTGCGTAGTATGACAACATGCATATGTTTCGCTGAGTGGGATCTAGACTATACGTACCTATCACAGCGTGTCCATTTTTGTGCAGCTTCCATTCTAGCCTTGCACTCGAAATTTGTGGGGAATGATGGAAATATACAAAACTTATTTCATGAAGAACAAATTCTAGAGTTGCTTGAGGAGGCAGGGTTTCAAAACGTAAAACAAGATATAGTCGATGCCACGTATTTACCGGATGCACAGTGGGAAAAGAGTTACACCAATAGCATTCGCAAAGACTTCGCCAACGTCCCCACGATGATACAAACCCTGGTTACCAGCTATTATGAACTCATGAATGCCTCAAATGAAAAGGAGCAGTCATTAAACAGTTTCATAATATGTGCAACGTAATTGGATGTGTTAAAAAATATCTTATTGCATGGCATCCTTTTTCATGAAGGCAGCAGTTCAATGGAACAAGAAATCAATAGTAAGGGGGGTTTAGAACTTGCAGAAAATAGTTATTTTATTATTAACGACATTAAGTATTATTGTCTTCGTATCAGGCTGTACAGAGAAAGGTTCAGTTGATACTAGTGACAAAACGGATGAGGACACCGCTACGAAACAACTTATTGAAGATAAAGATACCCAAATTAAACAATTAGAAGAGAAGAATGAGGAACTCCAAAATACATTACAACAGATTGAAACGGACTTCAACTATATGAAAGAGGAAGCTGAATATTATAATCAATTCATTGACGACATTTTAAATGATTACAGTGACGCTCAATTAAAAGATTTAGCAAAAGAATTGTGGGATTATGAGTTAGTAGTAAATGAGGCACCTGTTCCGAGAGACGGTATAATAGAAGTTCAGAAAAACACCATTGAAATTTCTATGGTACAAAAGCAACCAGCTTATGTTGTTTTGCCTAATGACATTTTCATGCAAGGAAAAATCAATGGAAATTATGATGAGCATATAAACTTTAACACGAACCCAACTGAGACATATGGAACGGATGGGACTATTGTTACAGGGATGCATTACAAATTTGTTGATGTGGAAAAAGATGCAACCATTTCATTCTCCATCACAGAGGAATTAAAGAAACGGTTAGGGTTAGATACTTCGGAGGTTACGATTAAAAATAGATAACTATTTTTTTACTGGGTGAAAGAATTAAATAAGGGTTTACAAGGATGAATAGAAATATAGGGGGAAATGGAATGATTATAGGGTTAATTATTTTTGGATTAATCATATTACTTTTAGGTTTTTTTACACCTATTGGTACTGCAAACGGTCTACTAATTTCTACGATACTACTTATTTCAGCAATTGTCCTTGCAATAATTCGCTATTTAAAAAGAAAACGATAACTAGCTTAAATATGACACTATTTCGCACCCGTTACCAGTCTTGTGGCGATGTTTATTATTTTATGCAACAAGCAATTTTGACTTCCCCCCTAACAACATAAAATTTTCGTTCTACAACTTACTTCTGTATAATTGAATATGTACAGAAAAGGCTGGCAAAAGTAATCTTAAGGAGTGGATAACATGCAAGATAATCAATTTGAGAAGATTAAAAATGGACAAGGTTTTATTGCAGCCCTTGATCAAAGTGGTGGCAGTACTCCAAAAGCATTAGCGAATTATGGTGTCTTAGAAGATGCTTATTCAAACGAAGATGAAATGTTTGATATGGTACATGAAATGCGTACACGTATTATCACGTCACCTGCTTTTGATTCTGATTATATTCTTGGTGCCATATTGTTTGAGCAAACCATGGACCGTGAGATCGAAGGCAAGTATACTGCTGATTACTTGGCTGAGAAAAAAGGTATTGTACCTTTTTTAAAAGTGGATAAAGGATTGGCAGAACCAACTAATGGGGTTCAACTAATGAAGCCTAACCCAGGTTTAGACGAATTACTTAAACGTGCAAATGAACGCCATATTTTTGGCACAAAGATGCGTTCGGTGATTAAAGAAGCTAATCCAGAAGGTATTAAAGCTGTCGTGGATCAACAATTTGAAGTGGCAAAACAAATTATAGCTGCTGGATTAGTTCCTATTATCGAACCAGAAGTAGATATTAACAGCAGCGATAAAGAAAAATCCGAAGAAATTTTAAACGGCGAGTTGCTTAGCCATCTTAATAACTTAGCTGATACAGATAATGTAATGTTAAAATTATCGATCCCGACAGTAGCAAACACGTATCAAGAGTTAATCCAACACCCACGCGTTGTTCGTGTTGTTGCACTATCTGGTGGTTATCCACGAGTGGAAGCAAACAAAAAGCTCAAGGAAAATGCCGGCTTAATCGCCAGTTTCTCCAGAGCATTAAGCGATGACTTAAATGTTAAGCAAACGGATCAAGAATTTAATGCTGCCTTAAAAGAAGCAGTAGAATCCATCTATGAAGCCTCTGTCAAAAAGTAATAGCAGTTACTATAATCCAAGTGCCAGGCACCTTAGACTATATTGAATAGTCCAAGGTGCCTGGCACTTTATTTAAAAATCCTCACGACCCTACTACACCAATTCCCACTGCAGAATTATTACACTCGAGTTTAGGCCCAATAAGCCAAAGAAATATTTAAAAGTGGATATTTATCCTTTTATTCGAGCAAGACCCGGTGGTCAAAAAATCCCCCGAACCATTAGTCCGAGGGAACATAATAAACACTTCTATATTTAGTTAAAAATCGCTAAACCCATTGAAACCAAGCTATTTTAGCTCTAGCAACGCGACCGTCTCCACATGTGCCGTCTGAGGAAACATATCCACTGGTTGAATCTCTTTAACCTTATACCCGTTCTTCACCAAATACTTCATATCACGCGCCTGCGTCTCCGGGTTACAAGACACATATACAACCCGCTTCGGCTGCAGTTTAACCACGCTAGATAAGAATGCTTCATCGCTCCCGCTTCGTGGTGGATCCAAGATAACGACATCGGCATGTTCACCGCGTGCTGCCATTTGTACCATGAACTCCCCAGCGTCACCTTGATAGAATCGGGCATTTTTTACGCCGTTTCGTTTTGAATTACGAATGGCATCGCGGACTGCACCTTTATTGAGCTCCACGCCAATGACTTTTCCAGCTTGTTCACTAGCAACCAGGCCGATTGTACCAATTCCGCAGTACGCATCAATTACGGTTTCCTCTCCAGTTAGCTCTGCCATTTTAATAGCCTTGGTATACAGTTTTTCTGTCTGAATTGGATTAATCTGGTAGAAAGATTTCGCTGAGATCTCGAACCGCATTCCACAGAGAGTGTCTGTTATGGACCCCTTGCCGAACAGTACTTTCTCCTGATTACCTAGTACCATGCTGTCACTCCTATTATTTACGTTCAGCAGAATTGTCGTGATTTCTGGATGAGAGTTTCTTAGTGCTTTCACAAAATTGTTCTTGCCCTTAAACATAGGTGATGCAGCTACTAACACCACCATAATTTCTCCGCTATTCTTGCCGACCCTTACTAGCACATGCCGTAAGAATCCTCGTCCAGTGTCTTCATTGTACGGTTGCATTTTAAAGGACTTCATCATACCCTTAATCGTTTGTATAATTTCGTCAGCTTTCGGATCGTGAATGAGGGACCCATCCATTGGTATAATCCGATGCGTATTTGGGGCGTATAGCCCACAAATAATCTCCCTCTTTTTATTTAAGCCGAATGTCATCGTATTTTTATTTCGATAATCATACGGATGGTCCATGGTTATGATAGGCTCTGGTTTTCCAAAAGTCTTCATTAATTTGTCTATGGTTTTCTGCTTAAAACGAGTTTGCGCCTCATTACTCATGTGATGAATCTGACATCCCCCACGTTCGTAATAATACCAGGATGGTGAATTCACACGGTCTTCTGAAGGTGTCATCACATGCTTCAGCTCCGTGTTAGTAAAACGCCCCTTTCGGGAAATGAGCACCTCAGCTGTTTCACCAGGTAACAGATTCTCTACCTCAAGCTCTTTACCTTCCCACTCGACAATACCTTTACCTTCAGGGGTCAAGCCTGTACAGGTTACGTTTTCGGTTACACTTTTTTTGCCACGTTGTTGCTTACCATTTGTATTTGGCTTGCCTTTAGACTTAACATTCTTAGGGCTTCCCTGTTGTCGGTGTTGTTTACCCTTCTGATTATCGAATCTATTTTGTTTCTTTCCAGTTGTTTTGTTTCCTTTATTCTTTGGCTTAGTCATAAAACCCTACCTTACTTTCCTTCTACTTTGACAGTCCATTATAAGCTACGTATTATAAGGTTAACCAGATTTACAAAATATATCTTCATTTCGACTAACAATATGTAAGCTTACCATTTTTCCCTAGTTTATCAAAGTATACTAACTACAGTTCTTGAGATCCAAAAAATTACCATAATAAATTTTTTCATCCATTTCCATTATAATATACATAGCTATTAATTTTTGTCATTACCTAGGACGGTGTTTACTTATGAAGGAAAAAACAAAGCTTCAAGAGGCGGATTTATATGAACCAATTCAGAAGCATTTTATACAAGAAGGTTATGAAGTCTACGGCGAAGTGAAAGATTGTGACATGGCAGCCATTAAAGATGATGAACTAATCATCATTGAATTGAAACGCAACTTAAGTGTGGACCTACTCATACAAGCAACAAAGAGGCTACAAATATCGGAACTTGTCTACATTGCCGTACCCAAAAAGCCCATGTACAAACCAAGATCAAAGCGTTGGAAGGATATATGTCGGTTAGTTAAAAAGTTAGAATTAGGGTTGATTCTCGTTTCATTTTCAGGAAAGCCAAAGAAGTCAGAAATCATCTTTCATCCAACTCCATATAAACCTAGGAAGAACACAGATTCAAACAAGCGTAAACGACAGGAAGTGCTCAAAGAAATCGATGGCCGAAGCGCTGATTTCAATATTGGTGGAACAAACAGAACACAAATCATGACTGCATATAGAGAAAATTGTATTCAAATTGCATGTTACCTTGAACAAGCTGGCGAACTATCTCCTAAACTATTAATCGAGATGGGAACCGGTGAAAAAACGTCATCGATTTTAACGAAAAACTATTACGGATGGTTTGATAGAATTAGAAGAGGTGTCTATGTTCTGAGTGAAAAAGGCAAGCAAGAAATGAGCGATTATCCTGATCTTCTGGCTCATTACAGAAAAGAATAAAGTTTTCCCTTATCTAAGAACCTGCTGCTCCACCACCGGCTCCTGAATTATTACGTTTGACAATCAAATTGATTCCCATAACAACTGCTATTAATCCTTCCTTTGATAGCACAAATTAGTTATTGCTCAATTCATATGCTGGTGATTGAAAGAAACTACTAACCTTTTTAAATGCAGCAATCAGGTTTCCATCTTGATCAAGTATGTCATATTCCTTGGAGAATGCCTCTGATTTAATCTCATACTCCCCCTGACGATAAGAGTGATAGACAAACTTCTTGGAAAAAAAGGCGAAACGTTGCTTTTACTTACCAATCTCCTGCTCATGATGATCCTTAACGATCCACTTTCTTGATAAAAAGGGAGAAGAACCCTTCATTACAACTTTGCCCACCACATCCAGAATATCAACACGTGAAGAAAAGGCACTTTTTAAATCAAGTGACCCTACCTTCTCCCGCTCACTATTAAAAATATCCGTTGTTCCCTTTGAAAAAAAGTTATCCGTAAAATAAATGGACTCCCCCACTATAATCCTCCTTGGTTTGTGCTGTTACATAAGGTACGTGTTGGTGGTTCATTAGGTTTCAGTTTAAAAAGCTTGCGTTAGTTTCATACTTAATGAAGCTTAGCCTCCATGTTCCCAAGCACAGATTACTGGAGGCAATTGAAACAGCATAATTACGAACATTTGTTCTGTTTTTACTGTTAATCTGAAAAGTAATGTGGTAAAATTCATATATCAACTACATAGTATAGTGGGCGGTTGGCCATCTTCCTTTATGAAGGGAGGTGGTAGAATGACGACATTCGAAGCATTAAGTCTAGTAGCGGAGTTTAGTATTTCTCTAATAGCGATACTGACACTGATTGTAACTATTGTCGTCTTTCTAGAGAAAAAGAAGTAACCGCCCCCAGATCAATGATGGCAGTTACTTCTTTGCAAAATCAACATATTGGTCAGCCGCTCTTTATGCGGACTGTAGTTGTAGGTATCAGGTAGTTGACGCTACTTGATACTTATTCTAATTATAAGTATAAGTATTTATATTTATACTGTCAATATATTTTGAGCTGGGTTTGCTACTGGAAGAAGGTGTTCGATCTGATGTTTCTACATTCGCCTTCAAAAGAACACCATATTTATAAAATTGGAAACAAGTAATCTCTATCTATTCACATTAATAAGTATTCGATTCATGAATTTATAAGGAATCAAGCAGATATTATCGCCAAAAATTCGTATATTTTGCTTTATCTTGAATATTAAATTCAATCATTTTCTCAAGCAATTCGTAATTCACCTGCTCATTCCACGGAATTCGAAACAATCCTTTGGTAGCACTGTAGCCAGCTTGTGCAATGTCATCGGCAAACTGCGCAATACCTGCTTCTTCGGGTGAAACGCTCATATGATGCTTCGCTGTAGAAAATCCGATGATATATGTGCCATGCTCAGAAAACATTGGAGTATTCCACTTGATTTGCGTCTCCAAATCAGGAAATTTATTAGTAACCCACACCAAAATTTCCTCTGTCCGTTTGCGGTGATCGGGGTTATCGATACCTGCTAAATATTTTTCAAAAACTTCCATGTTGTCCCCTCCAAAATGAAAATAATGTCACTCAGAGAATTTCTTAAATCTATTCTATATTAAACGTCTAACTAAGAGTATTCCATTATGTTTTTAAAAATAATTCTACTACTAAATGTTCGTTAATCCACAAACTGGCCAGGTTGCTAGAGGACTGCTTTTATTGAAAATCAATCAAATTAATACTACAAGTATAGCATTTAATCTCGTTCGGAATGTTAATCGTTTTTTAGAAAACTTGGCTTATCACCAAGCATTAATGGTGAAAGCCTTAGTTGCACTTATGTAGATAAGAAAGTCTTATACTTTCCTATCTACCAAAAAAATAACCATCCTGAGCCTGAGCAATCGTTTTAGGGTAGTTATTTCTTACTCTTTACGTGACCATACGAATACGACTTCTCTATTGCTCAAAATACTAAAAAATTGTATTCCATTGCAATAAATTTATGTTGGACCGATTCCTTCTTGTTAATTTTAGAAAATAATTCGATTCAGGAAGTTCCTTCTAATTCAAGAATGGCGCCTAGATTGTTGTAATTATTTTTTATTGAATAGTATGGTTGTACTGTGCAGCAAATGACTTTGTTTTGTTCTTGCTCAAAATAAGTGCTTGATTGCAGGAGATTGATATTGAAGTATTTACCTTTATACTTTAATACAATAATTCATAGGAGCATGTCAATGCAGTTACAAGTGACCAAGATAATCATTATTTAGGGTAACTAATAATTAACTATTTTTAAAAATGTCATATTCCTCGTCTTCTATTTCATTTTGAATTCTATCAAAGTCTTTTTGAACCTTGTTAACAAACTTTTGTAAAATTTTTATCCTGACTAGCTTATCTAAGTTCGGTTCTAATAGAAGTAATGAAGAGGTGATTTGCATAAGTGAAATTGCTGTTAATTGTCCGGGGATTGATAATCCATAATTGCTAGGTCCAAATATTGCACCAATCTTTCCCCCTGGGTGATCTTTTATAAAACCTAAGCTGTTATAAAGCCCAGTAGGACTAGTATGTATTTGATAATTAGACTGCTGATAATATATATTAAGTGTATCTAATTCAGCTAACCTTTCTAAATCCCCAAAGAATATTTTATGTTTATTTGGAAGTAAAGGTTTAACCCAAGAATACGGTTTTCTAAAATTTTCACCATATGTATTTAGTACTTTTTGGTATTCTTTCTTTATAGAATAATATTCTTCCGAGCATTTATCTCTATTTATTTTAATGTATTCTTTATAGTTTTCTATAATTGAGTAATCATAAAATCTTTGTATTAGTTCTTCTGTGAACCTTTCATCTGAATATTTTGATGTAAGAATTCTAAAAAATACACTTGTCTCATGAATACTTCTCCATCTTGATATAGCACCATCTGCGTATCCGGATTTAAGAAGTAAATATATCTCTTTACCATTAACTACTGATTTGGCAAAAAGCTTAATTAATACATCAAATGAAATTGGAATTTTTATAACCTGTTTACTATTATGGTTGTTCTTTTCTAAATAGTCGTCAATGATATCCATTCCTGTTTCTTCAGCAATTTGGATTATTGCATAAAGATTGTGAAATGCTTCCATCCATCGTCTCTGTAATCTTGACTCAAATTCTAACTCAAGTAATCTATTATCCTCAATCATTGTTGATTTTATATTGTTAAGAGATGAAAAAATGGGTTCTGTATACTTCTCTAGAGATTCATCGGAGTATATTCCCTCTATAATTTCTTCTAATTTTTTATCGTCAATAACTTCACCTTTTTCAAGCTTCTCTTTTAATGACTCTTCTAGTACACTGTTAAACATTTTATTTAAAATATTTATACTCATATTTTTACCTCTCTTAACTTTAATATGATTAAAATACACAAAATATCACATACATGATAATTACTTTCAAATATACACTATTGTGATTGCTATATACATATGAGGTGCCTGACACTCAATTTTCTAGTAATTAAAACACCTTTTCTAGCTCTTTGGCCTTCGATAGATCTATTTGAACAACAAAAAAATAACTAATTTCATACCTGTACCTCTCATTGTTCTATTTCGACAGTAAATGTTAAATCCCTCCAAATAATTGAAATACTATCCTCTTTAACACAGCTGATATCCGAAGTAATGGTAGTTCTGTTCAGGATAAATGGAGGATTGGGTGCCTGACTGATTACAGCCACCAGAATGTATCCCCTTTGCCGTGTTTTGTACCACTAGTTGCCACGAGATTTACTGCTTGCAGTCAAAGTATTTTACCAGAAGAAACTTTAGAGATATCAAATAATAAAGCCTAATCCTCTTATTTTGACCGAGAAATTAGGCTTTTGGCTTTCCACAATGTCGCCTGATTGCGGACTATTATCTTTTATTGCATAGTATCGTTGTACTGTGCAGCAGAACAATTTGTGTTTTCTATTCTAAAAAGCAATTCACTCCCTCTTAGAGATGACTTTTTCTTTAACTATCGAATAAATGAATGAATAAGTAAATCAAGGGCTTAAGTTTTATTCTTCAGAGCTATTCAAAAATAGCTCATCTCCATATTATAGAGATGAGCCTAATTATGAAACTTTTCTTTTATAATAACGCAATGAGATTCCACTATTTTATGATGGTTTGCTAATAACCTCGGTTCCTATATCAACCGTTTTGCCAATTAAACTAACTCCTCGGAAGCCGCGAAGGTTATTAGCAGGGTAAAGATTGTTAACATTGTCATCGCTATCATCTCCTTATCATCTTTAGAGAGCGACTCCCATGTAGTCGCCATAGCAATTGAAAGGGTATTAGCGATAAATACACCAATAATCCAATAACTGCTACTAAGGGCAATGTTCAATGATTTGGCGAGGAGTACGGGATTCGAACCCGCAACTGCGGCATACTTATTCAAGTATATGATAATTATAGGCAAGCTTACTTATAATGTCAAAATTCTATATGCAATTTTTGATGTAGTGGAGATGTATTAATTTCTAACGGTCGTTAGATTATAATCTTGAATATTTAATGCTTCAAACAATGTTTTAAAATTGTACACCGTCTCGTCCATAAGTTCAATTTCCTTGTTTACTACTTTATCGTGAAATTCTTTTGCGGCTAACTTCTTCGACGAACTAGAACCATCGTATGGGGTACTCAATTGTTTAGAGTCATCTTCAGAAATTAACGACTCAATTGTCTGTGGGTTGCTCACCATTTTCTCCTTAACTACTTCTTCGTTACAACATACGAATAAAATTTTATCTTCTAGAGTCTCATCCAGTTTATTGACTAAAACATCGTATTCTTTGTAACCAGCTTTATCATAGTCTAATAAAATCTTAAATTCACATCCCCAGCCAAATAAAATTGAAACAATTCTATTGATATTACTAACACCTGCTGATGGAATGATATTTGGGGCGCTATCAATCCCCAAATAATTTATCATAGCATTCATATACATATAATCTGTAATCCCCTCGGTAATGAGATTATTTTTACTAGATGGTCCTATATTAAACTTTAAATCCGCTCCAATAGCTTGCACCAAAGGAGATAGAGTTTCCATTTTTGAGTCATTTGATAAATTCTGATTATAAGCACTCTTAAATATTTTTGTATCACCTTCCTCGACTTTTTCAATAGCCCTAACATTAGTTATGTCTTTACTGTCTATCATGTATGGAGAATGTGTAGTATATATTACCTGATTTTCCCTTTCTGCTAGTCTGGAAAATAATTCTAGGAGTTGCTTTTGAGCATTAACATGTAAATATACGCCTGGTTCATCTAGCAAATAAACTAAAGATGAATTTTTATGCTCACGAGAAAGAACATCAACAAATATGCTTATGTACCAACGCAATCCATTACTTCTTTCGCTTAGGTTCATTGCCTTATCATCAGTTAATATATATATTTTAAAGACACGACTCTCAAATTCTATTTGAAATTCAATTTTCTCTTGATTATAAAATTCATTAAACTCCGCTTCAATATTATTCTTAATTTTTCTTACAATCCTATTTCGAACAGTCTTCCTATTACCATCTATAGGGTCTTCGAATGCATCCACTATTTCATGTTCAGTAATACCTGCTGCTATAAGGAATCTATAAAAGATATGGTTTGTATCCTTAAAAATATCCTTTATATCATCATATTTATAACTTGCTTCTAATTGCGGGTATTGTTCACGGTAATACATACTAGGTAAAAGAGAATAATGTTTTGCAAGACAATTATCAATAATCTCAATTTTATCAATCAAGTCTTCCTTGCTTTTATAAGCATTGGTTATCCAACTCTTTAAATGACCTAATTTAGCACTATGATTTATATAAACATGTGAAGTTATGACCTTCAAACCATTCATATAATCTTGCACTGATTTAATACGTTTAGATTCATTTCCCCAAACACTTCTAATATTCAATTCCAGAACATCATTAATAGCTTCCATTAACAATTCATCATCTTTCACTAATTCAGACAATCCACCTTCAATCTTAATCGTTGTATTGTCTATGAAACTTAATGATGTATTTGCTTGACTTACTTCAAATTGATTCAATTCACTTTGATAGTATTCCAAATGAACTATGATAGAAACTTCTCCAGAAGCTCCTCTATTTTTATTACTAAGGTAATTAGGACTTAGTGGTCTATTAAATGATAATTTGCCTATAGCCTCTAAAATATTACTCTTACCGGACTCATTCTTTCCGATTAGGGCAGTAACTTTTGGGTCTACAGATAAGAAATTATCTTTCGATCCTATTGACTTATAGTTATTAATATTAAAACTTGTTACCTTCACTAAGACCACTCCAATGCTCTATAAATTTTTTTTACTGTTTGCCAACTTCTTACATAGCTAAAATTTTTATCTGGTGTCATATTTTTAAATTGACTATGATAAAAAATCTTCCTCTAACTTTTTTTGAATTTTTTTCATCTTATCATACTCTGGATCTTGCTTAATTAGAGTAATTGTTAAATACTGTATGCCAATCACAATTTGCCTTAGCTGCTCAACATGGCGCTCGAAACGCCTTTCTTGAATTGTTTCTCCACGATTAACATGTGCAACATACTCATTTCGAATCATTCCCATATTTTTAATAATCGCATCGAAGTATTGTTTTTGGTTTCTAAAGAAAGCTGACCGTTCATCGGCATTCATTTTCATTATTCTTTCGTTTGGAAATAGTCTAGTTGTGCGTATTGCTGGGAAAATGGCAAGCATCTCCTTAATCGTATCCACATTATCTTGCTGAGACAAAACTTCTAAGCAGTGCCAAAGCTTTAATAACTTATCACCATAAAATGAAGCTTCAAGGTGGTCCCTATAATATCTCAAAGATAGTATCAATCGCTTTTTTAAGTTATGATCATCTGGTATGGTTTCTAAATTGTATACTAAATTCTTGTAGGTTTCCTTTTTAATTTCCACAGCACGTTCATTAAGAGGAGGTTGGAAAGTCGCTTCAAAACCATTTTTGCCATAATGAATAGTACCTGAAGTCATATCTTCCACATCGTATAGTCCCTCATATTCAGTGAATTTATTTGGGACTCTATATTGATCTGCAAAGTGAATAATATCCAGATAACTATTCCATTGCTGTTCTAACTGAAAGTATGCAAATTGAATATCACGGGGCGAGTTAAGCTTTAAAAATTTAACCCAAAGTTGTTGTGGGTGATTCTTTTTAATATCAGCAACTAAATGCTCATTATCGTAAAAATAATTTTCAACTTCACTATTTTTAAGTATCTTAAGTCCATTGACTTCTGACCACAATTCTTTATCATGAAATCCAGGAAAACATGGAACAAACCACTCTATCTTATAATCCTTTTTTGTAAAACTTGAAAGGAACATTGAAAAAATTTGATTAAACTCAGTATCATTGACCACAAAATATTCTCGTAATGCATCGGAAACATTCAATCCATTTGTTTCACGTGATAAATACAAATATAAATTAACAATTATTTGTTCAGAATCCTGATTATGATGCAAGGCAGAAGTACCCTTGCCCGTTTCTAATGTATAGCGCTCATTCAACTGATTTAAATATTCCACTAACGTTTTAATAGAGTCTATTTTACAAAAAGATTCATAATCGCTTCTTACTTGTTGTTCAAGATAGTCCTTAAAATGTTTTTCATCAAAATTTGCAGGTAGCCCCATTTGTTCGAACATTATCTTATCCCTAATTTGATTATAATAAAACTCAGTGTATCGTTCGATCTTATCCTCACTACTTAGTTTATTTGAAATGACTTTGCTGTTTGTAAAAAAAAGGTCTGTATATACTGCATTAATTAACTGCTTTATTTGTTCCTTAACAAAGCCCTCTGAAAAAGAGTTCTTGGCCTCAACTCTACTCCCAAAAAGCTCAAACCTCGCAATCTGCTCTTCATACTCTTCCAACTCTTTGTATAACTCGTCCTTTTTGTAGCCATTCATAGAAAAAGTCTTGTATGTACTTGCTGCAAAGTAGAATAATGTTTCTAGTATTTCACTAACTACATTAGTATCTAGAACTGAAAAATCAAAAACATTTTTAATCTCTAAAGTATTCTTTAACGTTTCCTGTAATTCCATCAGCCTTTGAGCATGAACATGGTAAAAACGTTGCTCAAAATCTGTTTGACTTAATTGATTGCACAAATCATGATATAAAGTTGTTACCAACCCCTTATTAAATACTACTCTAAACTTAGATTCAGAAGTATAATTCATAGTATAAATACCTCCTCTCAGCCACTTAATTTTCTTATCCTAACGTTCTCTTTATTAAATAAGTTGCCGATTTAAGTTAGTAGTGACAACTAATTATTCCTACCTTATTTTACCACATTCTTATTCTTATTGACTTTTATACAAACGCAAAAAAGCCCACCTCCCTAAAATGAAGATGAGCCTCATTAGACTCGACGTTAATTTAATGAAACCCATCCTAAGGGGGTTCTCAAACTAACGGCGTTTATTGCGCAGTATAAGTCTACTACGTAATACAAGAGTTACTCCACAATCGCGCCCTTAGTTGAAGAAAGAATGTTAAACAACAAAAGTAGCATACGAAACGACGTATGCTACTTTTGTTGTTTAACCATCTGTAATTTTTTTTGCCCTAATCAGCGTGCTTTTGGATATCCCTGTCAATGCTGTTAAAAATCGTGTCTATGACAACAGGGGAAAACGTAAATAAAAAAATTATTAAATAGTAAAAACCTTTTCTTTTCAATTTCCTTCCTTACTCCTTTCATTAGACGAAATAGAGAAATTATTCGCATAAATATCCTAAGACTTATAGACACGACAGAAGATTTTTAGTAGTATAAATTTAAGGAAAAATAAAGGACATATTCCTTAAATAAACGATAGAAACAATTTAGTACATGAACTTCTTAACATTTAGCTTTAAATATATTCGGTTTGGAACTTCTGAACAGTTGAAAAATATGCAAGGGAGAGGTGCTTAAACTTAATTATTAAATTAACGCTAATTAACAAGTGGGATATTTTCTTCTACCGTTTGAGAGGTGAATAAAAGTGCTTATAAAAATAGGTGTGATAGGTCCAGAAGAATCAATGACTCGGATTTTACAGGTGTCTAAGGAATTTAAGGATATTGAACTTATTCCATTTACTTATCAAGAAGTAAGCGAAATTACAGACATCGTTACGAACAATGATTTAATTGTGGATCAATGGTTATTCTCAGGAATCATGAATTATTCATTTGCTGTAGACAAGAAACTAATAAAGGAAAATGAGGGGAATTTCCCGCCCTTACACGGGTCAAGCTTTTTCGGAGTATTAATGGAAGCACAATTAAATGAGCGCAATATTTTTGATAAAATAAGTATCGATACCATTACGAATGATGAAGTCTCTAAGATTCTATCGTTTTATAACTTGAATTCGTTGCAATATTATAATGCACCGTATGAAGGATATAATCAGATGTCAAAATTAGAGAAATTTCACAAATCGTTATATAAATCGAATAAAACACAATTAGCTATTACTTCCATAAAATCTACTTACGAGAAATTAAAAAAAGATGGAGTCTTAGTGTACAGACTTACCCCTTCTTTTTTGGCGGTTAAATCAACGATTCAGCTCTTAGGAGAAAGAGCACAAGCAAATCATTACGAAAATCTTCAAATGGCCGTTATAGGTTGCAAGATAATCAATGATTTTGATAGAAATGAACCTTATGAATTGTTCAAATGGAGGCATCATGAAGTAGATATAAAAAAACACTTGTTATATTTAACTGAAAATATGAATGGTTCGTTTGTTGATGTAGGTGATGGACTATATTTTATATTTACGACTAAAGGAGAATTTGGGAATAATGCTGAGAATGATTTATTTAAACTAATGAATGATTTTAAAGTTAGGGATAATTTAACAATTGGTGTTGCTATTGGATATGGAGAGACTGTCTCTCATGCCGAACAGAATGTTAGATTTGGGTTGAGTCAATTTAGCATAGACGACAAAGCTTCCATACTCGTCATTGATGATCAATATTCGATTACTAAGAAATTTCAGAATCAAGAAGGCCCTTTTTTAAATAACAAAGCCATCGACCAAGAATTAATGACCAAGTTTGGTGAAGGGGTGGTAAGTTATCGGGATGTTAGGAGGATCATTACCTATTCGCATAATTATAGTAAAAAAGAGTTCACCTCGCAGGATGTTTCGCGATGGTTACAAAGTACAGAAAGAAATGGGAGAAGAATTTTAGCCGAGTTAGAAAATGCTAAAGTGATCGAGAAATGCGGAACCGTTCATTTAAAACAAAGAGGAAGACCGAAAAATGTATACCAATTTGTTGATAGTCTCTCATTTTTGCGGGTAGTAGAGAAGTGATAATATCGATTAATAAAAAAACTGAAAAGAGGTGTTTTCGGATTGAATCAATTAGGTTTATGGATCAAAGAGAAATTATGTGAACTAAATCTTACAGAGTCAATGAATACTCCAGAAGGTTTCACACGGTTAGGGTATACAAACGAAGAATTCGCTGCTCACCGTCATTTTATCAACATAGCCCGTGAATTGGGGTTAACAACCTACCAGGATAAGGCAGGAAATCAATGGGCTGTATGGACGGTTGACACAAAAGCACCTACCATTGCAATGGGTTCGCATCTTGATACAGTTCATAATGGTGGTGGTTATGATGGTGTGGTTGGGGTATTATGTGCATTGGCGTCGATAAAATTGTTAAAAGAAAAACATTTTAAGCCTAAAAAGAACATAGCAGTTATCTGCTTTATTTCGGAAGAATCTGCGCGTTTTGGCATATCAACCATTGGAAGTAAGGCGATAGTTGGGACATTAGAAAAGCAGAAATTAGCTGATATTACCGATAACGAGGGCATTACAATAAAGAAAGCTGTAGAAGATATGGGGCTAAAATGGGAGCAAATCGATCAAGCAGAACTCCAGAAAAGTGAATTAGATCAGTTTCTTGAGTTGCATATCGAGCAGGGTAAGCAACTGCAAGAAAATAATACAGCTATTGGTATTGTAAAAGGAATTGCTTGTCCAATCCGATTACTGGTAAAAGTTTCTGGTGTGGCAAACCATACAGGCACAACACCAATGAATCAACGATCAGATGCATTCGTAGCAGCAGCTCCACTAGTAAGTTACATTAATGACGAAGCGTTAAAAGTTAATGACACGGAAACATCTCAACTTGTAGCAACCGTTAGCACATTTAAGCTAATGCCAAATGCAATGAGTATTATCCCCGGAGAAGTAGAGCTAGGAATTGATATCCGGAGTGTAGATGACGAATTAAAGCGAGCGTTTGCAAATCGAATTAAAAAATACTGTTTAGAGATAGAGAGGAAACATAATGTATCGATCAGTATAACGACTTTAGTGGATAATCAGTCGGTCCTTCTTGATAATGCTTTAAACGACAAGTTAATTAACATTTGTAACGAGCTAGGGGTTAAAACGAGAGTGATGGATAGTGGAGCAGGACATGATGTAATGAATATGGCTCGTAAATGGCCTGTTGGGTTAATTTTCATCCCATGTAAAGATGGTATTAGTCATCAGCCGGATGAGTATGCAACAATTGATAATTTGATAAACGGAACCATCGTTTTAGAAAAATATCTTCAACTAGAAGCGTGAAAAAATAGTTGGTTAAAAGAATAGTAATTGGTTTTAATTACGATATTTTAACGCTGATAGGAAAGTATACTTTATTAGAAATCATAATAAGTGCAACTAAGGCCCTCGCCATGAAAGCTTGGCGATAAGCCAAGCTTTCTAAAGATTTCTAGTATTTAATGGAGGAATAAAAATGAACAAGTTTATTGAAAACTATTTGAAGGAAAACAAAGATTATTTTAAGCAAGTAAGTGAATTTATTTATAATCATCCGGAAACTAGATTTGAAGAATACAAGTCTTACGAGTTCCTTGCATCCGAATGTGAAAAACAGGGATTTACTGTAGATCGTAATGTTGCTAACATTAAAACCGCTTTTACAGCTACTTACGGGTCAGGTAAGCCGGTAATCGGGTTTTTAGGTGAATTTGACGCGCTATCAGGTTTGAGTCAAAAGCCAAATGAAACCAGTTATCAACCACTAGAAAAGAATGGTAATGGTCACGGGTGTGGTCATAATTTACTAGGTACTGGGGCATTTGCTGCGGCATGTGCTATTAAAAAATACCTTGAGGAAAATAATTTACCAGGTACAGTTAAATTCTTTGGATGCCCTGGCGAAGAGGGTGGATCTGGGAAGACATTCATGGTTAGGGAAGGCGTTTTTGACAATGTTGATGCCGCGTTATCATGGCATCCATCGCCAGCGAATGCCATTATGAGTTTATCTAGTCTAGCAAACTATCAAGTTTATTTTCAGTTTAAAGGAACTTCTTCACACGCAGCCAATACACCACACTTGGGACGAAGTGCATTAGATGCTATTGAGCTCATGAATGTTGGTGTTAACTACTTAAGAGAACATGTTATTGATGATGCTAGAATGCATTACGCGGTAACGAATACGGGTGGTATTTCACCGAATGTGGTTCAAGCAAATGCGGAAGTACTCTATTTACTTCGTGCTCCGAGAGTCGATCAGGTGGATGATATTTTCCAAAGAGTGAAAAAGATCGCGGAAGGCGCTGCCTTAATGACAGAAACCGAAGTAACTATTAAATTTGACAAAGCTTGCTCTAACTATATTCCGAATCGTCATTTAGAAAAAATTCTATATAAAAATTTACAAGAGGTCGGCGTAGAGCCCCCCTCAGAAAGTCAAATCAAATTTGCGAAAGAATTATGGTCAACATTTACAGAAGGAGAACAAAAAGGTTATTTAGATTCTATGAAAGGGTTTGGATACTTTGGAGATGGAAGTGAATTCCAAGGGAAATACCTGTCCGATTCCATTTCAACCTATTACGAATCACAAGAAACACTTAAAGGATCTACTGATGTTGCGGATGTAAGTTGGGTTGTACCGACCGCACAGTTAACCGCGTCAACCTCAGCACTTGGAACAGCATTGCACACATGGCAAATGACAGCACAAGGGTTAAGTAGCTATGCACATAAAGGTATGCTTCGGGCAGCAGGTAGTATGGCAAAAACAGGGTTAGATTTGTATACCTCTGAGGAGGATTTAAATAAAGTAAAGGAAGAGTTTAACAAATTTAGACAAAAAAATAACTATACTTGCCCAATTCCAAACGATGTTACCCCGTCAAAACTGAATGATTAAATCTTAAAAATTTTACGAAAGAGAGTTGATAATATGAAAAAGGAAAAAAAAGGCTTGTTTCAGCGGTTTCTTGATGTAGTAGAAAGGGTCGGAAATAAACTTCCGGATCCCTTTATCTTATTCATTGGCTTAGCGGTATTCATGATCATTGTTTCGTATATATTTAGTTTGTTTGATGCTACCGTTGTTCACCCTGGAAACGGTGAAGAACTACCAATTCAAAATTTGCTATCCGGTGAAGGATTGCAGTTCATATTAACATCGATGCTAGATAACTTTACTGGATTTGCACCATTAGGGTTAGTATTGGTCATGATGTTAGGTATTGGTTTAGCAGAAAAAGTTGGTTTATTAGACTATGCAATTAGAAAGACTATTTTAAATTCACCACCAATCCTTGTAACCTATACAGTAGTTTTCATGGGTATTCTTGGTAATTTAGCATCTGATGCGGCAGTTGTGTTAGTTCCGCCTTTAGCAGCAATGGTGTTTTATAAAATCGGACGTCATCCACTCGCCGGTTTGGCAGCTGGTTTCGCAGGGGCAGGAGCAGGTTTTACAGCAAACTTATTTATAGCTGGAACTGATGCATTGTTGTCAGGTATTTCTACAGAAGCAGCTGCCATTATCGATGACACACTCATAGTGACACCCGTCGATAACTGGTATTTTAATATTGTTTCCGTATTTGTATTAACGATTGTAGGTAGTCTTGTAACAACGAAATTTGTTGAGCCCAGGTTAGGTACCTATAAAGGTGATGCTGTAGAAGAAGAAAAAACAGAAGAACTTCCAAATGCAGGCAAAGGTTTCCTAAATGCAGTTATTGCAGGACTTTCCTATATCGCATTAATTGTAATAGTCATCTTTTTACCAAATAGTCCATTAACAAATGAAGATGGTGGAATTGTACCTTCTCCATTTCTTGAAGGTATTATCCCTATAATCCTATTCTTATTTATCATCGTAGGGGTAACTTTTGGTATTACTGTTGGAAAGATAAAATCAAGCAAAGATGTTAGTGACTATATGGCTGAATCGATTAAAGACATGGCTGGCTATATCGTTTTAGTATTTGCTATCGCTCAGTTTATTGCATACTTTACCTGGTCTAATCTTGGTACTTGGGTAGCTGTAAACGGTGCAGAGTTTCTCGAAAGCATTGAATTTACTGGTATAGGGTTAATTATAGGATATATTATTTTTACGGCATTAATGAACTTTGTAATCACTTCGGGGTCTGCGAAATGGGCAATAGAGGCACCTATTTTCATACCGATGTTTATGCAATTGGGATATCATCCGGCATTTACGCAGGTAGCGTATCGTGTCGCAGATTCATCGACAAACATAGTAACGCCTCTATTTCCATATATGGTTATCATTCTATCGTTTATTCAAAAATACGATAAGAAAGCAAGTATAGGTACGTATATTTCACTCATGTTACCATATTCGATTACATTCTTAATCACTTGGATTATATTAATTTTAATATTCTTCTTTACAGGTATTCCATATGGACCAGGCATTACTACGCATTTGTAGAATAGGGTCCCATTAAATATAGAACAAAAGCGCTAACCAGGCACTTTTGTTAAGGGAGGAAGCGCGAATGGAAAAAGAAAATCTAGCAAAACAAATAGTTGAATGGAGAAGAGGTTTTCATCAGTATCCAGAACAGGGATTCTTAGAAATGAGAACTGCCTCTATTGTAGCGTCAATTCTGGATGAGTTAGGATTTGACTTACAACTAGGAAAAGATGTTATGTCAGCAGAAGATTGTATGGGAAAACCAGACAAGCAAGTGACTGAAGAACATTATGAATGGGCCTTGCAGCACGGGGCTGAAAAGAAATATATTGACCATTTTTCAGAAGGGTATACAGGAATTGTTGCTACTCTAGATACCAATCGAAAAGGTCCTACAATCGCGTATCGATTTGATATGGATGCGCTACCTATTAATGAGTCCGATGCAGCGGATCATTTCCCAAATCAAGAAGGTTTTAAATCTAGCAACCCATATAACATGCACGCATGTGGGCATGATGCACATATGTCAATCGGTTTAGGTTTGGCTACATTAATAGCTAAGAATAAAGATAGTTTATTTGGAAAAATTAAGTTGATTTTTCAGCCAGCGGAAGAAGGAACGCGTGGCGCAAAATCGATGGTTGGAGCAGATGTTGTAAACGACGTTGATTATTTTATCGCTTCTCATATTGGTACAGGGGTTCCGCATAATCACTTCGTTGCAGCGAATAATGGATTCTTAGCAACGTCAAAGTTGGATATTTCATTCAGCGGAATTGCCTCCCATGCTGGTGGCAACCCTGAAAAAGGCCGGAATGCGTTATTGGCTGCAGCATCGGCTACGTTAAATATGCATGCAATCGCTCGTCATTCAGATGGGACTACAAGAATTAATGTCGGTGAACTGCATGCAGGTACTGGAAGAAATATTATAGCCGATCAAGCAAAATTAAAAATAGAAACTCGTGGTGAAACTTCCTCTATTAATGCATATGTGAAGGAGCAAGTCGAATCAATTGTTGAGGGTGCTGCAAAGATGTACCAAATAGATTATGATTTGGAAGTTGTTGGTGAAGGGATAAGTTGTCATTGCTCAGAGGATTTGGCTTCCGTCCTACATGAATGCGCACAGGGATCTCCAACAATTGAAAAAAGTTATCTTGAACAAAATAGTACTGCTGGTTCTGAAGATGCCACTTACTTTATGGAAGCTGTTCAAAATAGCGGTGGCCTAGCAACGTATTGTATTTTTGGAACCGATTTAGCTGCTGGACATCATAATGAGCGTTTTGATATTAATGAAGAAACGCTTTTACCAGCTGTTGAAATTTTATATCATTCTATTGTGAAGTTATGTGGAAAAAATTAAATGAATGTTAGCATATAAACTACACTTGTAGAATAGTTAAATTGTTGAGGCAGATTTGATCTGTCTCTTCTTTTTTTCAAAGAGGATGAAAACCCTGTTCTCATCGCTTCTTGTATGTATTCCGTTATTTTCTGCTCTTATAATAGTTTTCAACAAAACGTCTATATAATCGTTCCCAAATGAAAGGATTACCACTAACAAGTGCAATCAAAAAGAAGTGTTACAACCATTTAGTTGGTCAGGGGTGTGACTTTAAGAGATAAATTGCACCCTTTTTAAACGCTATTTTGCACTATAAGTAAATATAAAAAGCCCAATTTCTTAACATTAAAATGGAGAAATTAGGCTTTTTTCATTGCTTCATTAAATCAGCCTATTGCAGAAGACTACCTTAATTAAAATCAATAAAAAATAAAAATTGGTGCAACAAGTATAACATTTTTGATTCCAAAAATGATGAGTTTTCAGTTTGATTCATCCAGGAGATATGAAGTGATAATCAGTCTGTCACTCACTCATTTTACATATTTTGTCATTCAGGGGTAAGAACTATGTCATTTCATATCAAGTGGGCGGTTGGCCAACTGATTTGAAGCATTAAATCTAGTAGCGCAATTTAGTATTTCTCTAATAGCGACACAAACAATAATTGTAACTATTGTCGTCTTTCTATTAGAAAACTTGGCTAATAATTGCTAAAGTAATTCTTAGAAAGCGTATTTTGCTTTCTTAGAAGCCCTTATGCTTTGGAGTGCAAATCTTTAATAGCGATAGCCTTCGTTGCACTTATGCAGTAGGAAAAAAGCCTCCACTTTAATAACTGCGAAAAAAAGAAGTAACCGCACCAGATCAATGAGTGGCAGTTACTTCTTTGCAAAAACAACATATTGGTCAGCCGCACTTTATGCGGACTGTAGTTTGTAGTTGTAGATATCAAGTAGTTATCGCTACTTGATACCTTATTCTAATTACAAGTATAAGTATTTATATTTATACCGTCAATATATGTTGCGATGGTTTGCTACTGGAAGAATATGTTTGACCTGATGATCCTACATTGGCCTTCGAAAAGAGACGCTTAGTGAACAATCGCGCCTTTAGCTGAATTAAACTTCTGTTTTCTTTCCCCATTTAAAAAATTGGCTTATCGAAATTTGATAAACCAATTCCTTATATATTATGCTATTTTGATAATGCGATTTTTATATGTGCTAAGTGATGCTCTTCATGCCAAGCCAGTTTTGCAACTTTTGATGCAACTGTTATTTTGCCATTTATCGGATGAACAAAAGTTCGATCTAATTGCTCTTCCGTTAAACTATGACCCAAAGCTACGACACGCTCATTGATACCTTCCAGCATTTTTATAGAACATTCTACAGGAAGCTTTGTATCCGGTTGTATAGCCCACTTATCTTGATCAAAATCTAGTACTGTTGGATGCTCATCTGTTAAAGCCAGCTTCAAACGTTGATACATGTTCAACTGAGAGTCAGCAATATGATGAACAAGTTGACGAACTGTCCAGCTACCATCACGATACGTTTTGCTTAATTCCTCATCACTTAATGCGTTGACAGTTTCTCCTAATCGAATCGTGTACGTTTCGATTTGCTTTAACCATTCTTGAATACTTGCAAATGTTACCTTTTCGGGAACTTGTAATTTGCCAATTGGGAACCTTACATCCATTTTTAACCCTCTTTTCCTTATTCTTTATTTCATTATATTTCGGTATTAACGTTTAATATAACGAATCGGCTTATTTTTTATAAACCTTTAGCACTAAAAACGGCAAATGTTAAAAAGCCTATAAACATTATATAACGTCATACATTAGGAATAATCCATGTAACCCTGTTAAACGGGCCTAACCGTGATTTCATTTACATTCACATAATCCGGCTGTGTCACGGCATAAATGACTGCATTGGCAATATCAGTAGCTTCAAGTTTTTTCCGGTCACTTTCAAATGGACTCGTTGCACTTAGTGGAGTTTCCACCATACCCGGAGAAATGTTGGATACGCGTACTCCAGTTCTGGCAAGTTCTTTTTCCAATCCTGTGGAAATCGCGCGTACGGCAAATTTCGTCGCACTGTACACGGTAAGTCTCTTCGTAACTTCAAATCCTGAGTCAGAAGCGATATTAACGATATGCCCACTTGCATTCTCCAGCATCTCAGGCAAAACGGAATGAATGCCGTAAAGAACGCCTTTAATATTGATATCAATCATCTGTTCCCAGTTAGAGACATCTCCATTCGAAATGGTACTCGAACCCATTTTCCCGGCATTGTTAACATAAATATCTACACTTCCAAACGCTTTTTTCGTCCGCTCTGCCAAGGCGTCTACATCCTTTTGATTCGTTACGTCTGTCTTCACACATAGCGTTTTTTTTCTTGATTAATATCCGCTGCTATTTCTGCAAGCTTTTCCTCGTTTCTCCCAGCATGTACTACATGAGCACCAGCCTTGTTAAGTTCTTTTGCAATCGCAGCCCCGATACCACTACTCGCCCCGGTGACTATAGCTGTTTTTCCCATCAATTGTTCAGTCATTTACAGCACACCTCCTTGCTTTAGTAAAATTGTAACACTTCTTTAATAGAGACACTAACACTTTCATAACTGTAAAAAAGAAGTAACCGCCCCACACCAATGGTAAACGATTACTTCTATCAGTATAAACATCATTTGGTCAGCCGCTCTTTATGCGGACTGTAGTTGTAGGTATCAAGTAGTTATCGCTACTTGATACCTTAATATCTCTCAATATAAGTTCAATCGCTGTATAGAGTACTTTTTCATCAAATAAAGAAATAGTGTTTATATCATGGATCTGTCCATTGAGCAGTTGCATATCTTAACTACAATCTACTAGCATCAACATTATTTCGCCAAAAGTTATCAAGCAATGTACGCACTTCATCAGTTGACTTTGCGTTCATCAATTGATTTCTTAATTCACTCGCTCCTGGAAACCCACGGACATATATCTTAAAAAAACGATGAAGAGGTTTGAATGGACGGGCTTCAAATTCCTTTGAATAGTGATCATGGAGGTCAAGCTGTAACCTTAAGAGATCCAGAAATTCCTCACTACTATGCTCTTTCGAATGCTTCTCAAAGGCAAATGGATTTTTAAAAATGCCACGCCCAATCATAACCCCATCAACACCATACTTGCGAACGAGATCCAAACCTGTTTGACGATCAGGAATATCCCCGTTGATCGTCAAAAGTGTATCTGGTGCTACATCGTCACGGAGTTTTTTAATCTCCGGAATCAGTTCCCAATGAGCATCCACATTACTCATTTCCTTTTTTGTACGCAGATGAATAGATAGATTTACGATGTCTTGCTTCAATATGTGTGTAAGCCAGTCATGCCATTCTTCTACATCCGTGTAACCAAGCCTTGTCTTCACACTTACAGGCAGTCCTCCTGCTTTTGCTGCTTGTATTAAATCTGCCGCAACTTCTGGACGACGGATAAGTCCGCATCCCTTCCCATTTGATACCACATTGCGTACAGGACAACCCATATTGATATCCACACCGCGAAAACCTTCTTCTGCCATTCCAATACTCATTTGTCGAAAATATTCGGGTTTATCCCCCCATATATGAGCCACAAGTGGTTGTTCATCTTCTGTATAAGCCAAGCGCCCACGAACACTTTGGTGCCCATTTGGATGACAATAACTTTCCGTGTTTGTAAACTCTGTAAAAAACACATCAGGTCTAGCTGCCGCGCTTACTACATGACGGAAAACAACATCCGTCACATCTTCCATTGGTGCAAGTATAAAAAACGGTCGTGGTAGATCACGCCAAAAATTATCTGTCATATTAATTCAAATCCTCTCATTTTTGGAGCATCAGGACAAACCCTAATGTAACCCAAAAAGTAAAGTTATCTTTATTTCTTTTATACTTATACCATGCTTAAGCACTTTTTATCAACTATAGATTTGATCATAATACGCTTTACTATTATGTATGGCATCGGATAGTCTACTACGCTAATCACTTCATGACCAGGAATGCAGGGATGCTTTGGAGAAGCCCTTTAATTGCCATAGAGTCTCCATTACATATACCGCAGGCTTCTACATGGAGTAGTACTTGTCCTTCTCCCGGCTGAGACACTGGGGTCTCTACCAGTTTCATCTTGAATGGAATTTGATAGCTTTCATCATTTTCACCAGACAGTGCCTCCATTTTTTTATTCTCTCCAACATTTTCAAACTCCGTTAGCTTTCACATACGATACTCTTTATAGGAAGTTATCGAATTCTCATAAAGACTTGTTATTTAAATTAGTGATTTCAAAAACTGCCTGTTCAGCTGCCAGGAGTGCACCTTCAAGATGTCCACCAAATTGTGAATTAGTCTCTGTACCAGCAAAAATAATTTTCTTTTCCCATGCCCCTGATTTTGGTGGTTGACCATAGCTCGGAAAATCTCTAAGTGGATCCAAATCTTCCTCAACAGCCGTTTCAGAATCTCTGAACCACTCCTTATATAGGATAGCCCTTAGGTTTTGGGCAGAGGGGTCAAAGAGCCTAACAAATTGATCCGTGACCAGTTTTAAAACGTTATCTTCTCCTAGTTCTCTACGCGTTTTTGCTGGCATTCCGAAGAAACCAAATAATGCACCAGACCCTGATTCAGGAGAAGCATCATGGATTTCTTGTAAGGGTCCGACCCAGCTCGTTGCGAATCCAGAGAGTCCTGTTTCCCTCCAAAAGGGACGATCATAGATTGCAACTGCCTTGGCCTGTCCTGCCATCCACGTTGGTTTGCTTTCAAGGTCAGTAATTATATTTGCAGACAGAGAAGGAGAGAATTCAATATGACACGCCACAATCCGAGGCGGTAATGCTAGGATAACAGCACTTGCCGAAACTATTTTTCTCTTTCCATCAGCAAGGTCTGCTTCAACCGTGATAGCACCAGCTTCATCGAGTCGAATTGCTGTAACTCGCGTTTCTAGCTCGACGACCCTTGAGGGAATCGTATTTGCTACAGCATCAATAAGAGACTGCACACCCCCTATGAGTCGAATCGACCTTTCACCCGAATTTTCTGGTAATACATAACGCTCTGGTGGCTTGTTTTGGAATCGTTCTGAAAGCATTGCCCCTTGTGTGTACTGGACGAAAGTTCCTAAATTCAGATCTTTAACAAGATTGGTAATAGTGCTCTCATACTGCGGCCAGAACCATGTCGGCCCAAGGTCAAATTTACCCAAATCAGGTCTGTTTGGTTCCGAAGTGCTCAAGACCCTACCGCCAATTCTGTCTCTAGCCTCTAGAACCTTACATTCGATGCCCCGTGCAGAAAGTAGAGAGGCAGCCCGTAGACCACTTAAACCTGCACCAACAATGACTATATGATTACTCACATTCATTCCTCCTCTCAGGATTCTGGACTTGTATATGGTTTTAGATTTTTTATCAGATTTTGAACCATCATGTCATAATAGTTAAGATCCCCTGAAGATCTAGCTAATATATCTACTAGTAGGTAGAATGTAAAGTGATGTTTTTTAAAATCTATAAAAGGTGGATATTCTTTTGTGTAAGGATGTCCTTGTAGCCTTTTCTCTAGCCATTTATAAACATTCTTTTTATTTTAATCCTATCCTAATTATTACCGGTCCAAATAACAATTGGTATCAGTAATGAAAGCAAAGCACCAGCATTTGAAATTGCATAACTAGAATGTACTACAAAAAAAGTCTTTGCTGCGCTGTATTTAGTCTACTACATAATAAAAGAGTTGTTTCACAATCTGGCTCGTTTATGAAAGACGGAAAGAGGAAGACAGGTCTATCCCCACATCTCTTCCTCTTTCCGTCTTCTTTGCTCTTCATACATAGCTTTACGGCGCTTTTTCAATTCTTTCCCGTCCACCTCAAAGTTCTGTATCTCTTCCTGCAACTGTTCGAAGTCGATTAGATAGTTATAGATCTCAACAGAAAACACACCATCCTGACCTTCCAATCCATAAAAATCAATATACTCCCCTAACAAGTCATCAATCCGTTCGGTCAAATCTTCTTTCCGCGGTGCACCATACAACCAATACTTATAAAGATTATCTACATAGTTCTTTATCCACTGAATGTATTCGTACCTAATGGCCTCGTAATCATCAATATAAGGATGACCCATGTCATTTGGAGAATCCTCAAATTCCTCATAGCAATCGTCCGAGCAAAAAAGAATCCCCTCGTTATTAACACGTCTCCTGATCCGTGGTTTCTTCTTACAAACTTTACATCTTTTCATATAACCCCTCCTCACACCGCACTATACATACGCCTTTTTTATTTTGCTACGAGGGATTGGGGCAAGTGCCGCTGTAAATTCCTCTGGACGGTTAGCCAACTCCTTTACGAAGAAAGGTGGTTAGAATAATATCGGCATTTGTAGCATTAAGTCTAGTAGCGCAATTTAGTATTTCTCTAATAGCGATACTGACACTGATTGTAACTATTGTGTCTTTCTAGAAAAAAAGAAGTAACCGCTCCCTATCAATGAGTGGCAGTTACTTCTTTGCAAAAACAACATATTGGTCAGCCGCTCTTTATGCGGACTGTAGTTGTAGGTATCAAGTATTTACCGCTACTTGATACCTTATTCTAATTATAAGGGTAAGTATTTATATTTATACTGTCAATATATGTTGCGATGGGTTTGCTACTGAAAGTATCTCAAACTCGTTGGGACACAAATGGCAGGAATGCTATTTTTAAGTTGAAACGTATTTTTTATACTATTTCAGATTATCCATGTAACGAATGAATCTTTCTTATAATAAGAAATCCGTCCATATATTTTGCTAGAACTGCAATTGAAAAAAGTGTTTGACCTGACCTTCGTAGCCAAGCTTTTGAAATACAGTATAGGAGCTAAGATTTAAAATTGATATTTACAATCTTTTTAGTCATCTACTCTCCCACACTTATTGGTTGGCTACTTATGTAGTGGTGGTTAAACAAGAAAGTTTCACTCTGTCTCTTAGTTTTGTTTGACTTTAACCTAAAAACTAAAATACCCTATTATTAAGCTTTCCTATTTCTTCTATCTCACATTCAACAATATCTCCAGTTATAACTAATTCAGCTCCCACCGGACTACCCGTTAAGATAATATCACCCTGTTTTAATGTCATGACTTCGGATAAGTAAGAAACCATTTTATTAATTGAGAAAATCATTAAATCGGTTCCACTATTTTGCTTTTCTATGTTATTAACTCTGGCTTTAACCTTCACTTTAAAAGGATTTATATCAGTTACTACATATGGTCCTAAAGGGGTGAATGTATCAAAAGATTTCCCCACCATCCAGTGCCCATCTTCATGAAAAAACTGTGGTGCAGTAACATCATTGGACACGGTATAGCCAAAGATATAATGAAGCACCTCGTCTTCTGCAATATTTTTTGCCTCTTTCCCAATAATAACAGCTAATTCAGATTCAAACTTAACTTTATCAATAGTTTTAGGAAGAAAGATATCATCATTAGGTCCAATAATAGAAGAAGTGGGTTTCATAAAAAATACAGGTATTTCCGGTAAGACAGAAGGCTTTTCGTCTATATTAGTCACATAATTACGCCCAATACCAATAATCTGATTAGGAATTATTGGAGTTAGCAATTTTACCTGATCAACAGAATATTCCTCACTAGTATATTCCCAATCTCCATATAAATCGCCTGAAATAACTCGTATCAAATTTCTTTCAACTATACCATATTTTATCTTATCATTAATTATAAACCTAGAAAATTTCATAGTTGACCTCTTTTTCTTAAGTTATACGATTACTTTTGCAAAGCTTTCTTCAATTTTATCAACAATTGCCTTTCCTATAGATAAAGAAGCTGTAGCTGCTGGTGATGGCGCATTACAAACATGAACACTATTCTTCCCATTGATGAAGTAAAAATCATCTAGTAACCTTCCATCTTTCAGCAATGCTTGGGCCCTAACACCTGATGGTGCAGGTTCCAAATCCTCCCGTTGAATAACTGGAATCAATCTTTGTGCATCCTTTATAAAGGCTCTTTTACTGTAAGATCTATACATTTCTTTAGTTCCTTCTTTCCAATACTTACTACCTAATTTCCAAAGACCTGGATAAGAGACGGATTCAAAAAATTCCTTCCATTGAAAGGAGGTTTTATGATAACCTTCCCTTCTAAGGCTTAAAACAGCGTTAGGCCCTACTTCTACTCCACCATCAATCATTCTTGTAAAGTGAACACCCATGAATGGAAAACTAGGATTTGGAATAGGGTAAATTAAATTATTTACGATATGTTTTTTCTCATCCTTAATTTTATAATATTCTCCGCGAAATGGAATAATCTTTAATTCCTTGACTCTATCAATTACCTGGGATGCCACATGATCACTATACAGCCCAGCACAATTTATCAAAAACTTAGACTGAAATGATTCATTATTAGTTTCTATAGTAACCAAATCATCATTTTCAACTATATTAATTACTTTACTATTTAATTTCAATGTATGAGATTGTATTTCAAGTAAGGATACAATTTTTTTACATACATCTTTATAATTGACAATTCCAGCTTCTCGAACATATATTGCCTTTTCTCCATTAGCAAATGGTTCTACTTCTTTAAGTTCTTCAGCACTAAGTAAATTGATATCTAATCCATTTACCTTTCCCTGTTCATATAATTTATCTAAGTGTGGTATCTCTTCTTTTTTTGTTGCAACAATTACCTTCCCACATACTTCATGATTAACCTCGTGTTTTTCGCAGAATTCAATTAATTCTTTTTTACCTGCCTTGGTAAATTCTGCTTTGTAACTACCTGGCTTGTAATAAATACCAGAATGAATAACTCCACTATTATTCCCTGTTTGGTGTGCTGCCCAGGAACCTTCCTTTTCCAAGACCAATATCTTACTATTTGGATAGCGCTGAACAAGTGAATAAGCTGTAGATAATCCTACTATTCCTCCGCCCACAATCGTAAAATCGTACAATACTATTCCTCCTATCCTATTCACAAATAAAAATTAGTTATGGTCTTTTACTTGAAAATTATTTACAATATGATGAGCAGCTTTCCCTTTACGAACTCTTTTAATATTCTCAAAGCCCATATTAATTACTCGATTAAATGTATCGGCTGTTCCTCCACCTATATGTGGAGTAGCTACAACATTATCTAACAATAATAACTTATTATCTTTTGGTATAGGTTCGGTTTCCCAAGCATCAATAGCAGCACCACTTATTGTTTGATTGCTTAAACATTCATATAAGTCAGCTTCATTTACTATTCCGCCCCTAGCAACATTAATTAATATCGCATTTCTTTTCATTTGTTTCATTTTTTCTTTATTTATGATATTCCTAGTTTGTGGAATTAAAGGAACATGTAGACTAACAATGTCTGATGTTTGTAACACTTTATCTAGACTCATATATTCTGCATTTACTTCCCTTTCTTTTTCCTTTGATAATCTTCTAGTATCATAGTAAACAATTTTTGTACCAAACGAAGAAGACCTTTTGGCAGCTTCCAGTCCGATATTTCCCATCCCTATCAAACCGTGTATCTTTCCATTCAATTCAAAAGACGATGACCGAAATTTCCAAGAATCCCAATTCCCTGCTTTTGTACGTTGATCAATTTCCACTAACCTTCTGTACAGTGTAAGAATGAATAGTATAGTTAGCTCTGCTACACTGATGGAATTGCCACCAGGTGTATTTGAAACAGGTATAGATAGTCTTTCAGCAGTATTAAGGTCAATGTTATCAACCCCGATTCCGACTTTTTGAATAAACTTAAGACTTTTAGCTTTTCTCAGAAGTTTATCATCAACTTGAAAAGCTGTCAGTATAAAATAGTCTGTATCAATTGTTTCCTGATCCTTTTGTACATCACTCAACTCATTCCAAAATAATATCTCCAAATCTATTGGCTTATTTTTTAACACAATCTTTTTTAGTTCATTAGAAATATCATCAAAATAGATAGCCTTTTCCACGAAAATCACATTTCCCTTCCTTGACTACGTACTATAATCCTATTTAACATCAAATCCTTGTTTTCTTAAATATTCCACTAAATCTTTTCTTCTAGGCTGACTGATATAGTTGGATATTTGCTTTGTCCACCCAGTCGTTTTTACCCCTTTCGTTCTTTTTATATAATATTGCGCAGAATAGTCTTCATAAGTTACAAGACCATCTTTCAAACTATCATAATCGTATTCTTCCGAATGAATAGCCAATTGCCTAGGAAGTCTTGGTTTCTGCCAGGGGATATCATCTGGATAACCTAAACACATTCCCATAATTGGCATTGTATATGGTGGGAGATTCAACAATTGACTAACCTTATTAGGGTCATTTCTAATACCACCAATCATAACCCCACCTAATTGATGAGCACTAGCAGCAATCAATACATTTTCTGCTACTAGTGCTGTATCAACTGAACCAATAATAATATTCTCTACTTCATCAACTTCTAACTTTTCCCCATACATTTCACATGCTAAATGTATCCTGTAGAAATCCATACAAAATACAAGGAAAACAGGGCAATCTCTAACATACTTTTGCCCTGCACAAATCGATGATAATTCTTCCTTTTTTTGTTTGTCTTTTATTACAATAATGCTATAAGCCTGAACATTGTGATGGGATGGTGCCCATTGCGCAGTATCCAGGATATCTTTTAAAATATCATCTGGGATTCCTATATTTTTGTATTTTCTTATGGAACGATGACTTTTTAACAAATCCGTAACATGTTTATTTATTTCCATTATCAATCATCCTTTGATTAAGCTTGCATACTGTTTGGACAATTCTAGGATAGAATTTAACATGGTATTTGCTCCAAATTCTATATCCTCCCATGAAGTATACTCATCGGGATGATGACTAAGTCCATCCTTACACGGAACAAAAATCATTCCAACATTAGTTAGCGATGTTAATGAATTGGCATCGTGGTTAGCACCACTAACCATATATTTATAATTGGTTTCCGTATTTTTACTTGCCTTTTCAATAGACTTTTGAACTTCTTCTGATAATTTATTCGGCTGTTTTTGCACTCCTTGCTTCATCTCAACATTAAAATTACTATTCATCCAGCTTTTTAAGTGATTTTCAAATTCTTTTACTTCATTCCAATTGCTACTTCTAATTTCAATCGTTAAATGAACATCCCCTGGTACAACATTTTCCGAGTTTGGAGATACTTCTAGTTTCCCAACAGTTGCAACAAGGTCACTATTTCTATTTATCGCTTCTTCAGATACCTTTTTAACAATGGAGGAAGCAGAAACTAAGGCATCCATTCTATGTTGCATAGGTGTAGTACCAGAGTGGCTAGCTTTTCCAATCACATGAACATGCATCCTGGAAATTCCTGCGATAGAAGTCACAATCCCAACATGTTTTTTCTCTGTTTCTAGTACACTTCCCTGTTCAATGTGCAATTCTAAGAATGATAGATATTTATCCCTATCTATACATGCATCCTTAATATCATTAAATGTATAACCAAACTCTTGTAAAGTAATTTCACTTAGATCACTTTCCTTGATAAGACCCGCCATTACTCTACTGCCAAATGTTCCACCAAGTGGGTTTGCCTCTTCACCAATAAAAGAAATAAGTTCTAACGGTACATCGGTTTCATAGCCATTCTCTTTTATGGTTCTCAAGACCTCTAACCCTACAATCACCCCAAGGGCCCCGTCATACAATCCACCATTTTGAACCGTATCCAAATGTGACCCAAAAGCAATAGCTGGACTATCAAGCTCACCTTCTCTACCAAAAACATTACCAACTGAATCTTCGTATGTTTGGATTCCATTAGCTTTTAGTTTACCTTTTAACCAATTCATTGCCATTTTTTCTTCCTTAGAAAAGGCTAAGCGGGTATACCCAATTTCACCAGAATTTGCTATAGATCCCACCTCTAACAAATCCTCTTTAATTCTTTCTAAATTAATTTTCAATCATTTTCACACTCCTACTTTTTATTACCTATTACTGTTAAAAAATTCATTCATATCTTCACAGATTTCTATATGGAAGACATTATCTTTTAAGGTTTTAAGCAACGATTTAGAATAGTATTTCCCTAGCATAGCATTATACTTTTCTATCAATTGATCTTCCTCTAATGGTTGGTCATATTCACCTTTTGCAGTATAAACTATATTTTTTATGGTATGATTATTCTTAAAGATAACTGCAACTTGAGCCGCCCTTTTCTTTGGCAACAATTTATTTAGTTCTTCATCTTCGTTCACGATTATTTTGCTAGACAACTCTTGAATAGCTGGGTCAAATAACACACTTTCTTCATTTGTTGTATATAAATTTTTTTCATGTAATATAGCAGACAACATAAATGGAATAGAAAACTTTGCTTCTAGTGGTGTTTTAGGCTTAGAACTTCTACACCTTGCAGCTAATCCGTATGTTTTAACCTCAACTCTATCGATATCTTCCAATGAGAAGTCATATTCACTTATCAAGTTTTTCATTGCATCAATAGAAGCATGTGTAAAACGACATGAAGGATAAAACTTAAAGTAATTCTTTTCAATTAAAGGAGGCGAAAAAAGGTCTTCAAAAAGTTTAGAACCATCAAATCCTTCCGCCATTATATTTTTCCATACATCCTCTACAACATGAGACGAGCTTCTAAATCCATAGCTTTGCAGTTTTAGAGTTTCGTATGCAATAAAGGAACCAAGCCCCGTATACAAATTTCTTGCTGTTATCCCCTTTTCAGCTGCTTCCCATGTTGTTGCCAGTGGAAAGGTAGCCGATAACATAGATGCATTAATAATATCATCAACCTTCATTCTTTGTAATAACCCTGCAGCGATAGTTGCACCTACATTCCCCCAGGTACCATGTGGGTGCATGTAATCCTTCATGTTACTAGCCATAGCCAACCTTGAACTAGCTTCATACGCAAGAATAAACGCCTTAATAAATTCCTTACCTGAAGATTTATTTTCAATTGCGCTTATCATTATCGTTGGTAAGATATGTGCTGCTGGATGCCCTTTAGCAAATTGGTTCCCTTCATCCAGTTCATTTGATACAATTGCAGTTCCGTGGATAACAAGGCTATCTTTGGCTGTTACAAATTTATCTGATCCCAGAATAGGAAATCTTACATTCGACTCAATATCTTGTTCTACTGAAACACTATCAATATAGTTTTGTAGTGGCTTTTCTGTTTTTATGCCATAAAGTGCAGCTACAATGGTATCCATAATCACCCATTTCGCCCTTTTGATAGTATCCTCTGAAAAATCATCTTTTACTAGAATTTCCTGAAGTAACTCCCTATATTGACTAGACAATTCACCATTCCTCCTCTTCTACTCTGCAGCAGCACCTTTAACAAACTTTCCGTAGCCAGGCTGCACCTGTATTTCCTTACCATCAAATACTGTATTTCCACGAACAATGGTTTGAACAATCTTTCCGTTTAATTCCTGCCCATCAAATGGTGTCATTTTAGAGTTTGAGAACATCTTTTCCTCATCTATTTGCCATTTCTCATTTGGGTTAATAACAACAAAATCGGCATCATATCCAACTTTAATTTGCCCTTTATTCTTTATTCCAAAAACCTCAGCCGGATGCTGTGACATTAATTTTGCAAACTGTACAGGACTTAATCCCTTTTCTACCACAATACTGTTGAACATTAGGGGAACAATAATTTCTAATCCTGCAAGCCCGGAAGATGCCTTGAAAATATTTTCATTCCCGCTAACTTTATTTTCCTTTTTCCAAGCAACATGGTCAGAAGAAATTAAATCGATATTTCCGTCAACTAAATGGTCCCACATCCCAGATACATCTTTTGGATAGCGCAGTGGAGGGTTCATTTTTGCTTTAGGTCCTATCTTATCTAAGTCATTTATATCCATCAATAAATATGGATAACATGTTTCTGCAGTTACATTAACCCCTTCTGCTCTAAACCTTTTAATTAAATCGAACGTTCTTGGATGACTAACATGTGCAATATGGAGCTTTGCATTCGTCCAATAAGCAAACTCCATCAATTGAAGAACACTGCTAGTTTCAGATACTGGCGGCCTTGTTTCCATATGGGCTCTTGGATAAACTTTATTTTCTTCGGTATATTCATTAATCAGTGCTTTAATTATTTCATCGTTTTCCGAATGAAAAGCCACTAGTAGGTCTAATTCATTTAATATTGACATCGCTTTCATAATTTCGGACTCTGGAATTTTTGGAAACCTATACTTATCGGTTTCAAAGGTAGACATTTTGAATGACATTGCCCCCGCCTTTGCTAAGGGAATAATCTGGTCAGTCCCATTCCTTTTTGAGATGGTTCCCCAAAGGCCTATATCCACAACAGCTTCTTTTTGAAGTAGATCAACTTTTTGCTTAAAATTAGTAACATTATTTACAGGATTAGGTAAATCATAAGGCATATCTAGAAAGGTTGTTACACCCCCAGCAGCAGCGGAAATACTAGTATCTAGAAATCCTTCATCTGGGTTACTAAAACAATGAACATGCACATCAATCGCGCCTGGACATATAAGGGAATCTCCAAAATCAACCTCTTTTGAACCATTGAGGTTTCTATTATTCTCAGATTCTACAATTTCCTCTATCTTTCCATTTGTAATACCCACCTGTCCCTTGATTACTTTTTCATCTAAAACTACATTTCCTTTAATTACCAGGTCAAACTTATTCAAGTATGATCTCCCCTCTCTTATTTTATCAAATAATAATAATTGATTATCATTAACTTTAATTATATTTTACACCATATATTTATAAATTCAACTATATTTCCAACAATAAAAATAATTCTGCTAATTTAAACGACCACCTGCTAAAGCAGGTGGATTTGGACATAAATGTCGACGACTAAAGTCGTTCTTCAGGCTGAAGTCCTGCTCAAAGCCCTTAAGCTGAAGCAAACTCGAAATGTGACTAAACTCATTCTTCAATCCTGAAAATATCGTCCTTGCCTTCATTGAATTGATTGGCTATATAATTTCTTATTATTTCGTCTGTTACGTTACCAACCGTGGCACAAAAGTATCCTCTTGCCCACAAATGCTGCCCCCAATACCGCTTCTTTAACTCTGGAAATTCATCCTGTAATAATCTTGATGATCTCCCTTTTAGATACTGCAAAACCTTACTTGGAGCAATACTTGGTGGACAGGATAACAACAAATGAATATGGTCTTTCCCAACACTTCCTTGCAAAATAGTAATACCTCTTGCTTCACATCCTTGCCTAATCAATTCTCTTGTTCTTGTTGCTATATGACCCCGCAACACCTTATATCTATACTTTGTCACCCATATGACATGATACTTGATATCATACACCGCATGGCTATTTTTTCGATAACCGTCCATACTTTTCACCTCACACTTTAAGTATGAACATTTAAGGGCAAGGCTAAAAGCTGATACCGTCTAAAGACGGTGGAGTTAGACCACGCATTTGTAAGTTAAAATAAAAAAGGTGAGATGGGTCTTAAAAGAACCAAATCACCTTTTTTAACGTTATATTGCCTTAATTAGCCCGCCATCAATAATTACTGATGATCCTGTGACATAAGAGCACACATCGGAGGCTATGAATGCAACAACGGACCCAAATTCCTCTGGTTGGCCATAACGTCTAAGTGGAATATTACCTTTCGATTGTTTCTGTACTTCATCAATAGAAATACCCAACTTGTCAGCCTTTATTTGGTCTAAACTTCTAACCCGATCGGTTGCTACCCTGCCGGGTGCAACTGTATTAACTAATATATTATGTTCTGCAAATTCATTAGCTAATGTTTTGGACAAACCTACAATTCCTGTTCTAAATGTATTCGATAAAAGTAGACCAGGTATAGGCTGTTTTATCGAGCTAGAAGCAAGGTTAATAATTTTACCAGAATTTTGTTCTTTCATGAAAGGTAATACTTCACGAATTGTTCGAACATAACTTAATAGATTTAATTCAAATGATTTATACCAATTCTCATCATCCATCTGCTCAAAACTTCCACTAGGCGGTCCACCAGCATTATTAATTAGGATATCAATTTTTTGATATTTATCAACAGTATATTTAATAGCATTTTCAATATCTTCTTTTTTGGTAAGGTCACATACAACATAACCAACCTCATTTTTTGAAATGGATTGAATTTCTTCTGACGCTTCCTTTAATTCCTTTTCCTTTCGTCCTGATATAACTACTATGGCTCCTTCTTTTGATAGTTCTAGAGCACATGCTTTTCCTAGACCTTTACTCGATGCACAGATAAAGGCAACTTTACCATGTAATCCTAAATCCATTTTTTCACTCTCCTATTAATTTCTATTTTAAACCAACAAATTCTATAATTTCTTGTAATTCATCCATGGTTTGACTATCAACAGCTGCTCCTGGGTGTCTTACGTGACTTGAGTCGATAACATTTCTAAGTTTAAACGTTTCCTTTCTAATAGTTACCCCACCGATACCAAGCTGGGCTTCAAACCTAATTAAGGGTAATTTCTCATAGAAATATTTTCTTGCTTCATTCTTATTACCGCTTGTGTACAATTCAAAGGTTTTAACTAATACTTCGGGATAAGCAAAACCAGTCATAATTCCTTTTGCTCCCCTAACTAACTCTTCGTAAAAATACATACCGCCTAGTCCGCCAAAGATTTGCAGATTACTAGTTTCCTCTAAGATTTTAGTTGTTTTTACTGTTGTTGGTGCTTCTTCTAATTTTACATATTGGACATTTTCTATTTCATCTGCTAATGTAGCTAAGAATTTTGGAGACATTTTTACCCCTGTCGTCACTGGTTCATCCTGAACAACAATAGGTATGGAGATAGCCTCTGCAATTTCTGCATAATGCTTAAATAACATTTCTTCATTATTTAAATTTCTTGGAGCTGCAATCATAACAGAATGTGCACCAGATTTTTCTGCTTGTATAGACAATTCTTTTGCAACTTCTGTACCTTGGGCTGTACATCCCACAACTACAGGGACTCTTCCTTTCGTTTCTTCTAGAGTAACCTCCAAAACTTTGGAACGTTCGCTATCAGTCATTTTATGGGATTCCCCCATGATACCTAAGATAACCATTCCATGAACACCAGAGTCAATGTAGAAGTTTGTTAGTCTACGGAGACTCCCTTCATCAATATTTCCTTTATCGTTAAAAGGTGTAAGTGTAATAACGCAAATTCCGTTTAGTTCCATTTCTATAACCCTCCAAAATATCTTTATATTTTATAGTATTAAAACCACTTGCCTTATTTACTAGTCAAATAGTAAATTTGGTACCCACAATGTTATTTGCGGGAATGCGATTAAGAAAGATAGGATTATCACATCTAGGATGACAAATGGCCATATACCCTTAAAAATATCAACTACACTAATATCTTTTGTCACTACTCCTTTTAATGCATAAACATTTAATCCTACTGGTGGAGTAACTGCACCAATTTCTGTTAATTTCAATGCGATAACCCCAAACCATATGGGATCGTAACCTAACGAGGTTATTATAGGGATAACAATTGGTAAAATCATGGCATAAATACCTATAGGAACCATAATCATTCCTAAAAGGAAGAAAACTAAACAAATGATTAATACAATAACAAAAGGTGGTACATCTAAATTTGTTAGATAAACCGTAAAATCTTGCGGCAATCTGCTTAGCACTAAAACTTTTGCATAAAACAAAGCACCAATGTTGATTAAAAATACCATTGAAGTGGTATTTGCTGACTCTCTTAACGCACCATTTACATCGCTTAGTTTTCTGAATCTGCCTTCAAAAATTCCAACTGCCAATATCAATACACAACCTGCTGCCGCGGCTTCAGTTGGTGTAAACAAGCCAGTATAAATTCCACCTAAAATAACTATGGCAACTAGTACTATTGGCCAAGCAGAAAATAATGCTGATAATCTTTCTTTCCCATTTAATTTCGGTTCTGCCTTTTGTCTTTCTACTAGCACTTTGTCCCGTTTTGATTTTACATAGATAAATATTGCATAGACCACTGCAGTTAATATTCCTGGGATTATACCAGCAAAGAATAACTCTGCAATTGAAGTATTTGTAAACAGTGCATAGATAATAAACATCATACTTGGGGGAATCATCGAAGCGAATGTACCAGCTGAAGCGATAAGTCCCGATGCAAATTCCTTACCATATCCTAAACGTCTCATCTCTGGCAAAGCCATCTTACCGAAAATAGATGTCGCAGCTATAGATGCCCCGGATATTGCACCAAACCCTGCACATGCAAAACATGTTGTAATACCTACAGATCCTGGCATTCCAGACGTTATAGCATCTGCACTCTTAAATGCTCTTCGTGCTAAATCCGCTTGAACAGCTAGCGCTCCCAATAATATAAATAATGGAATAGCTGTCCAGCTCGGTGCAGCAATCGAGGAAAACGCTGCTCCCATAAGTAGAGATATTGCTCTCTCTATATCAAAAATAAGAATTGTACTAATTACACCACTTATAATAAAAGCTATTCCAACTGGAACACTTAAGAAGATTAATAGTAATAGTAAAGCGATACATATAATACCAATCATTGTTAGATCCATAATAAATTAAACCCCATCCCTTTTTTCGAGTTGAACAAAAAAGTAAAAAACTGATTATATACTAAAAATACGGAGCAAGGGATTGTCCCTGGATTCATTTATTTGTTTTCCAGGACTTTTTTGATAGAATTCTAATATCTTCAATTAATTTTAATAAAATCTGAATTGCAAAAAAGAATAATCCAATTACAATTGCTAACTTAGCGGGCCACATAGGAATTTTTACAACATCAGCAAATATTTCATTTGCTTGATAAGAACTAATAAAACTCCCAATGGATCCATAGAAAAAAAAGCTTATAGTAAATAATTTTAATATGTTTATAAACAAACTGTTTAATGTTTTCCATTTTGATGGCAGCATATTAGTTACCATATCAACGTTAGCATGTTCATCATGTTCCTCAGTACGGGATTGGCCCAAATATACAACAGCTATCAGAATTAAAACAGCAGTTGTTGTTAGTCCTGGAATTGCAATTCCAAATTCACGGCTTGCGACATTGACCGTTAGTAAAATCATAATCGCAAATAATAGAAATCCACATATTTCAGCTAGCTTATCATTAATAAAGCTCATTATACTTTTAGAAAAACGATAGATTTCTCCCATTTTCAAAACACCTTTATAAGTTTTTTAAATACTTTCCTCTTTCCTTCCTTAAGAAAGAAAGAGGAGATGTCATTATTCTTTATCCAAACCTCTTTGCATGATTTCAAGCATACTATTAATGTACTCTTCTGCATCTTCTATTCCGTGATTAGCCTTCGCTTCTTCTATCCATGTATTTCTTAGATTGTTCAATAGCTCTTCATCCGTGAAGTAGGCTACATCCTCTTCGTCGGCCATTTTTACATTTACTCCTGCTTCTTCATGCGCTTCAATTGTATTTTCTAATGCAGATGCATATACCTCCCCAAATTTTTCCTGAGCAATTTCTGTTGCCTTTAATATTCCTTCCTGTACATCTTCTGGCAAGTCATTCCATACATCTAAATTAATTGTATGCGTGAATGGTGATGCCCACCATAGTTGTGGTCCTACAATAATGTCTTGTGCACCTTCATAGAATTTCATTGCATGAAATCCATCGTAATTTGTCATTACTCCGTCAATTACACCAGTTTCTAAGGACATATATACATCTTCCCATGGTACACTTACTGGGTTTGCACCTATATGTTTCATAGATTCTAAATGCCAGCGACTAGATGCGCGCCAATCTTTACCTATAATGTCTTCAATACCATCTATCTCGTAAGAAGCTCCAAACACTGTAGGAAGTCCGACTGTTACTAATAATGGCTTTTGATTCAAAGCCTCTAACTCTTCATTTAATTTTGGAAGCTCTTCAACAGATTCCTCGAAAATGGTTGAAATATTCTCCCACTTTTCAGGAGCTTCTGGGAATAGTTTATAAATCTGATAAGTAAATAGTCTTTCAGGATAAAAATCTGGGAAAATCATCGCCATATCTGTTACACCATCCGCAGCCCCTTCAAGAACCTCTTGTGAACTTAATAGTGATCCCCCAAAGTTTGCGTTAACTTTCACTTGACCATTTGTTTGCTTTTCTATCTCAGGAATCCATACATTTTCAACAAAGTCCGTCCTCATAGCTCCTGGTGGATCATGGTCAGAATAAGTTAAAGTTATTTCGAAATCCTCTCCTCCTTCTTCATTAGTGGTAGAGGCCTCATCTCCACAAGCTGAAAGAATAACAAGAAAAGTGACAATCAATATCAGCATCATATACCTTTTTAAACTTTTCACAATAATTTCCCCTTTCATTTTTTATTTAATAACTGTCAAGCACAAATTGATGTACCAACCATTTTAATAAAATTCGAAAACTTAATAGTTAATCCATTTCAAAAATTCAGTTTTTTTATTTTGAAATAGACTCTTTATTTGCCGAACCCTTTACTATTTTTCCTAATCCGGGCTCTGCTAGTATTTCTTCACCATTGTATGCCACGTTTCCTCTTACAATAGTTCCTATTACTTTTCCTTTTACTTCTGTTCCATGGAACGGGGTTAGTTTCGCATTTGTGTGTAGTTTTTCTTCTTCAATTGTCCAAGTTTTATTTGGATCTATAACTGTAAAATCTGCATCATATCCTTCTGCAATCTTACCTTTACCATGTATACTGAAAACTTCAGCAGGATTCTGGGACATTAACTTCGCAAATCTTATTGGTGATACATTTCCTTTCAATACCAGGTGTTCAAATAGCAAAGGTACCATTATTTCCAAACCAGAAAGCCCAGGTGCTGATCTGAAAATATTATTTTCTTCTAACTTTTTATGTTTGCGCCCCCAAGCAACATGATCAGAAGTAATAAGATCGATTTTATGGTTAAGTAGTTGATTCCATAATCCATGAACGGCATTAGGTTCCCGTAATGGCGGATTATTTTTAGCCTTTGAACCATATTCTTCTAAAGCGCTTACATTAAGAAGCAAGTATGGATAACATGTTTCAGCAGTTACGTTAACACCGTCATTTTTAAAGGAATTAATTAAATCAAGTGTTCTAGGGTGACTAACATGTACAATATGAAGCTTCACATTTGTCCAATATGCAAATTCTAGTAATTTAATAACAGCACTGGATTCAGAAACTGGCGGTCGTGATTCCATATGAGCTCTTGGACTAACTTTATTGCTACTTTCAAAATTTGTTATTAATCCCTTGATGATTTCATCATTTTCAGCATGAAAAGCCAATCGTAGACCAGTCTCACGAATTAATTCCATTGCTTTTAAAATTTCATCATCTGGTATTCTAGGAAAACGATAAGGATCAGATTCAAGCGTAGAAAATTTAAATGCAATCGCTCCACTTTCAGCTAACGGCTTAATTTGATCAGTTCCTCCAGTTTTGGTAATCGTCGCCCATAACCCGACATCTACTAAACTTTCATTTTCTGCTTTTTCGACTTTTTGCTGAAACCTCTCTACATTTGTTATTGGATCAGGGAAATCATAAGGCATATCAACATATGTTGTAACTCCCCCAACCGCTGCTGCACTACTAGTGGAGACAAAGCCTTCCTCTGGGTTACTATTAACGTGAACGTGTGCATCAATTAATCCTGGGAATACATAACTTTCATCATAATCTTGGAGTAGATCATATTCTAATACATTCTGAGTTTTGCAAACCCTTACAATTATCCCTTTATTTATTCCTACCTCACCTATTACCTCCTCATCTTCTAAAATCAATTTTCCTCTAACAACTAATTCATACTTCATTTTTCTCTCCCTCCTTATAAGTATTTTTCAATTTTGTTTATTGCCTCGATGAACTTTTCTACAATTTCATGCTCGCTTTTAAGTTGCATTCTCTCTTTAGGTCCAGCTATCGCTAGTGATGCAAATACCTTTTGTTTAGAATTTTTAATAGGAAATCCATAGGCATATACTCCTAAATCAATCTCACTATCTGAAACTGAATAACCTTTTTCTCTAATCTCTTTAAGGTTTGCCTTTAACTCATCCTTGGTCGCAAGTGTGTTCTCCGTATGTTTTACAACTAGATTTTTATTAAACAATTCATCAACTAAATCATTGGGTTGAAAAGCCAGAATTGCTTTAGAGGAGCCACCAACATATAATGGAATTATTTTCCCTTGCTCCGAAGAAACTGTAACCGCTTGTGGAGATGAAACAGTTTCTACACATACAACAAAATTATCTGAGATGACACTGAGTATAGTCGTTTCCTTAAATTGGTTTGTTAATTCCTTCATTATTGGCAAGGCAATTTCAGATAAACTATTATCTAAACGGACTATGTTAGCAAAATCCAAAAAGCGATAACCTAATTTATAATCACCATTTGATGTTTCATATAGAAACCCATTCTCCTTTAAAACTCTAACATGGCGATAAACACTGCTCTGTGGGATATCCATAAGGTTTGAAATTTCTGAAACCGTTAATTGTCTTCTTGTTTGGTTATATAAGTCCAAGATCCCAAATATTTTTTCGGCGCTCATTACTAATCCTCCAGCTAACTTCCCTATAAATTTTATGTCTGTATTTTCAATAATTGATAATCAATTATTAAAAATATTATTATAAATATAATTCATTCAATGGGAAATGTCAATAATATTTAATGAATTTTCAAAATGAACCAAATCTTTGGACTAATAAACTTAAGTCTTGGTAATAATCAACCTAACATCTATCCCATTTTTTACCTTAGCTTTAATGGAATGCTATCTCTACTTCTCTAGACTTCCCAAACAAAATTTACTTATCATATTTAACCATCTGTTTCCTACATTTAATATAAGTTCTCTTTCCTTTTTGAAGCAGAATACTCGTACTCTATCTCACTTTGGTTGTCCAAACTTATATTCATCATTCCACAATAGAGGTTGAGGATTTATTTTCCTCTTTCCAATATTTATTTATTTTTTGTTTTACTTGGTGTTCACTACCAGATTTTAAGATAAAACCTTTATTATCCTTAACTAATTCATAACTAGTTAAATTATTATTGGTACACCAAACCCCACTTTTCTTAGCAGGTTGAACAGGTTAAGTTTTATATTAGTGATAGAAATTTGGAACCTGACTTGTTATCCATATTTTTCGATATTTTTCTTCTCTATTTCGGAGTTGTCTTTGTAAGAGTCTATCAAATCTTTTAATAACAAATGATTGAAAATCCTTAATATCAATTTGATATATGCCTACTTTAAATCCATTAGTAAGTCCTTTTGGTAACAGATCATGTTTAAAGTACAATAATACAACCGTTATCTCTTTTGAACTTTTTATATTCTTTCTGATTCACTCAACAAAATAATCACTATCAATCCTCTTAACCTCTATGGTTAATTCAACTGACACACCCAAATTAAATTGAATCATTAAATTTGCTAGGATGTCTCCTGATATAAGAATAATTTTATTCTATATATGACTTACATATTCACGAGCCTCTTTAGAAAAGTCAGAAGTTGTCAGAAATACACCTTTTCGTTTGGACCAGATTTACTACTTATAGAATCATTGTTTTTCTTTCTTCGTGAAAACTTTTCAAATTCAGGATATTTTCTAAGAAGCCGATTATTCAGTTCTGTTATCGTGTCATCCCTAATAACGTCTAATCCTCTTTCCGTTATAAAAGCAGTTCCTTTTTCGCTTGATTTCACTAAACACGCTTTTTTCAGATACGTGTTAGCCCAGTTTAATCTATTTTTAAATACACCCTGCCTGCCACTTGACAATAACAAATTTAACTCCTCTTCCGTAAGCCCAAAGTACTTTGCTATTTCTGATTCAACATCTCTTATTCTGTGTACTTTTTCGTCTGAGAACAATTCCAATAATGGGTACATGATAGAGTGATAGTCTGGAATAGTCATATTTGATCCTCCTTAAGTTTACTTTTTAACCAGATGCCACCAAAACATTCTTCTTTTCAACTGTAGTTTTAGCTCCTGCAAACTTAGCAAACAACGCTTCAATTTCTTCTCGTTCCGCAGCTGCATCACGAATAACTTCTACTTTACTGGACTTCCCTTTCCCCTATTATCCTTCCGATCCTTAAACCAATCTGGAATTACTTCTCCCGACTTAGTTTGATAACCCTGATATCTTTTCTTTTGATTTCGAAATGCTACTTCCTCTGTATTTACTTGTTCAATTGTTGTAAATCCCTTCTTCATCCAGGAATTCAATATAGCACGTACATAACCCCAATTAGACTTGTTGCGTTCTAAAGTTCGTTTCATTGCATGCAAGACTAAACTCTCGCTACTGTCTGCAACCCAGTGAAGAATTTCCTCTGAAAAAAACGGACTCATCGTACCAAAGTTTTTTTGGTAAAATTAAATCACGTCTGTTATAGGTAAATGGTTTAGTTTCTTTTTGTCTTTCTTTTGTTTAATTAATGGGCCCGTTTTTTATGCTAGAAATAATATGATGGTATTGGGATTTATAATTCTAAATAATTTATATACTCTAAACCTTATAAAAAACCATCATTTGCTCCCTCTCTACTTTTTCTATAAAATAGAGTAAACGAGTTTCTAGGAGGTCGTAATTTATGCCAACATACAACAAATTAGTCCGTGATCGAATCCCAGAAATCATAGAAAACACTGGTAAAGACTTCAAAACAGAAATACTTAACCAGGATCGTTACATATCAGAACTTAAAAAGAAACTAAAAGAAGAAGTCACCGAATATCAGGAAACAACTACAAATGAAGATGCCGTAGAAGAACTTGCGGATGTCTTGGAATTAATGCATGCGCTTTCTCGCGTCCATGGTACTTCAATTGATGAAGTGGAGCAGGTTAGAAAGGATAAAGCTGCTAAACGAGGAGGCTTTGACGAAAAAATATTTTTAGTTGAGGTTGAAGACTAATGACTAATATAACGTTACATACGTCTAATCTGCATAAACAATTACTTGAAGATATACAAAACTCCTCTACTATTTACATCCTGACCTCCTTCATCATGAAATCAGGGGTAAAGGTTATTTATGATGCGCTTCAGGACGCGCTTAATAATGGAGCAGATATAAAAGTTTTAACTGGTGATTATTTATATGTAACACAGCCTAAGGCTTTAGCAAGATTGTTAGATTTAGAGGGGGATAACCTAGAAATTAGGTTATGGCGCAGTAATGGAATTGCTTTTCATCCGAAAACTTACATTTTTAAACATCAAGAAGAAGGAGCAATTATTGTTGGATCCTCTAACCTATCTCGCTCTGCGTTAACAAGTGGAGTCGAGTGGAATCTAAGGATGCAGCGCAATGCTTCTATCGATACGTTTAATCAGTCCATTGACTTATTCATTGAACATTTTTATGATTACCAAACCATTGAAATAAATCGTGAATCACTAAAAAGCTACCAAACTGATTATGATAATTTTCATGTTAAGCATGCGAATCTTATTTCCACTTGGACGAAGCGTGAGGAAATAGAATTGACCCTACCTAACGAAGAGGAAGAATTGCCACAGAAAGTTGTCGATTACCCAAGTCCATATACGACAACACTAGAACCACGTCCTGCACAACTGGATGCATTACAAGAATTAGAGAACACCATGGAAGAGGACTATAATAAAGCGATGGTCGTCATGGCTACTGGACTAGGGAAAACATATTTAGCTGCATTTTTTGCGCAACGATTCCAAAAAGTATTATTTATCGCACATCGTGAAGAAATTCTAAAGCAAGCTAAGAAAAGTTTTGAACAGGTTCTTGGTAAATCAGGGGGGCTATATTATGGCTTGGAAAAAGACCCAGACCACGATATGCTTTTCGCCTCTATTTTTACATTAAGTATTAAAGATCAATTGCATACATTCGAACCAGAGGAATTTGATTTAGTTATTGTCGATGAGTTTCACCATGCTGCAGCAAAAAGCTATCAAAAGGTGATCGATTATTTCGAACCTCAATTTCTATTGGGTTTAACGGCAACACCTGAACGTACAGATGGTCAAGATGTTTTTGCAATTTGTGATGGAAATGTTGCCTATGAAATAACCTTTATTGAAGCAATACAGCATGGCTGGCTGACACCACTTATTTATCACGGAGTAAAGGATGATATTGACTATACCAAGATTAACTGGTTAGGAAAGCAATATGATCAGCATGAGCTTATGATTCAGCAATTGCAAAGAGATCGCGCAGAACAAATCTATGAGAAGTGGAATGAATATAAGCAAACTCGTACTCTTGCATTCACTTCCTCTATCCAACAGGCAGAATTTCTATCTAATTATTTTAGTGAACAAGGGGTAAAGTCAATAACGTTAACTTCAGCCTCAAAAGACATCTCGCGTAGTGAAGCAATACGGATGCTAGATACAAATGAAATAGATATTATTTTCACAGTGGATCTGTTTAATGAAGGGGTAGATATACCATCGGTTGATACATTATTATTTGCAAGGCCAACAGAATCTCTAGTAGTATTCACCCAGCAGATAGGAAGAGGATTGAGAAAATATGCTGGTAAAAATAACTGTGTAATCATTGATCTAATTGGAAATTACCGAAATGCTGACACGAAACTCCAAGTATTTAATCAATTCAAAGAAGACGATGCGAAGCCTCGTAAAAGCATGGAACCAATTGTACCGAGTTCATGTGCTATTCATTTTGAAACAGAGGTTATTAATCTATTAGAAGAGATGAGAAAGAAACGAAGCTCACGAAAAGAAAGAATGTATCTTAACTATTTAAACGTGAAAGAGCATGTAGGAAAGAGACCATCTTATGAAGAAGTACATAAATATGGAACCAGTAATTCAAAGGAATACAAACAAGCCTTTGGAGGATACTTTGCTTTCCTCAACGAATACGGAGAATTGAGTCATCATGAAGCAAAGGTATATCAAAAGCATTATCGATGGTTGAAAAAAGTAGAAAACGAAATGATGAACAAATCGTATAAAATGGTTGTATTACAATTTCTGCTTAATAAAGGTCCATCTGATTGGCTCAAGCCTGTTACACCAGAAGAAGTCGCCCCTTATTTTCACCAGTTTTTTATGGAAAAAAACTACAGAAAAGAAAAAGACTTTTCAAATAAAAATACAAAGAAACTATGGAATTATGATAAAGCGAAAGTAGCAAAACTGGTAGCTGATATGCCTATGTCTAAATGGGTTAGTAAGGATGAGCTTGTTTATTTCAAGGAAAACCAATTTGGGGTCAATTTTGACGTTAGTGAAAGTGATCAAATAATATTACATGAGATGACTAGTGAGGTATGTGCGTATAAGATGCAGGTTTATTTTGAGAGGAAAGGGAGTAAGAGAAATGGATAATTCAAATAATAATATTAAAAAATGAGTAGAAGACGAAAAGAAAAACCGTTGCCAGGTTTGCTTGATTATTTATGGAACCAGTGGATGTTTTTATGCTTGGAACCAGTCAAGTCTTTGTTCATAGAAAAAGGTTGCAATAAAGACAACAATAGCTACAATCGTTACATCTCGTATGGGATCATTTAAAACAACATCTATAACATTTTTAAACATGCTTTCTATCTATTCATATTTGATTATTTCCTTATAGGTATATTGATGTAAGAAAAATTGTATCATACTCCATATTAAAAATTCACATTTTCATCAAAAGATTAGTATATAATGGATTTATTAATCAATTTATACATTAGGATTATTAATGTTGGTTAAATCTATAGAAAAAGAACCCTTGCTTGCAAGGGTTCTTTTTTTAAAACGCGTAAGTAATAAGCATTAAATGAAATATGCTACTTAATAAATTTCATGATTAATTATCCTTCAAAATACCCCTCAACTCATCAACACTTTCCCAAAAGTTCTCAATTTTAATCGCGCGCATCTCAATGGTCTTATCCGTATCTATGACTTCCCAAACAGGGTGGTCCGCTTCTCTCTCCTGTTTCGGGTAAAGTAGAATACACCGATTTGCTTCTTGGTAAGCTGTAACATAAGCATACATTTGATATATATCGCTCTGATCGTACCTGGTCTTCCCATGATACGTAGCACTTTTCCATTTCGTATCAATAATGAGTTCATTATTAACCAGAAAATCTGGTTTTAGTAAGATATTTCTGTAACCTGTCTTTTTATTTTGTAATAACCTTTTCTCTGCATGTTGACTGATTACTACTTTATAACCAACAACTTCTCTAAGTACTACTTCAATATATTTTTCAAACAATACGTTCATTGGAAACATAAGTGAAAAAGATAATGCACGTTGCCCTTGGCTGTAAATTGAGGCACGTTCCACTATTAGCTTGGCAAATAATACTGCATCTCTAAAACGTTCATTTTGTCGATTCAACTTAATACTGTCTAATGTAGTAGGATTAATGTTTACCAAGTCCACCCTTTCCAAATATCCTAAACAGCGTTCTAGATGGAGTTTTAAAGAATATAACCCCGTATATTTTTTCAAAATATGCAATGCTGCTTTAAATAATTGATTTAAGGAATTATTTTCAGTATGTTCATCAAAACTGCAATATGCTCTCGTATTATGAAATGTATTGTTACGAATGTGATTACTAAGCTCGAGTTTTCCTTTCAAGACATATAAATTTTCTTCCTGCCTCTCATACGTTTTATAGGTTCCTTTCTTAAGTTCATTCAACAAGCGCTCAAGAAAAGCTGTTAGGAATGCCGTAAGCAAATCTCCTTTTTCTTCACCGTTTTGTATCTGTTCATAAAATGAAATGGGTAGAAACCTTGTAATAGAAAGCATCGATAGCAGCACTTTTCGCTCGTCATTATTTGAAAGATTTATCTTTGGGACGACTTCATAACGTACATCCGAGCATTGAATTGTTCCAACATAATTGATGAATCTCAGACGTTTATATTTCTGATCGAGCACGTTTTCATTTGGATACTTCTCTTCAATGTAACGTATAAGCTCTTCATATTGTGTTGCCGACACATCATTTTCTGTAATCCAATCATACGACTCACGAACAATTACTGTTTTAGTCATAGATTGCCATTAACTCCTGTGTGGATAATTTTTGTTTAACTCGGTATAGTGCACGAATATGAAGAGAAGGCCTCTGTTTAAAAAGATCATTTACATTTACTTCTTCCTTATAAACTATATAAGGATCCTCCTTCGATGTACCAATGCCTCCTAAAACAAGACCGATTTTTTCCCAATCATCATAGAAATACTCTTGTAATAGCGGGATAACTTTTAATTCTACAATAGAAATAATCTCTTCATCTGTTTTTGCATTTATAAAATATGCATGACCTATCAAATGATCACGATCATAGAGCACCTCAATTCGCTTATTCATTACGGTTAACATAGCTTCCACGTCAATTTCGTCACCAATTGATTCCAAGTGTTCAGGATTTGGCATCATTTCTTCAAATACAAATCTGCGTCGCAAAGCTGTATCCAATAGCGCTATTGAACGGTCTGCAGTATTCATCGTACCAATTACATATAAGTTAGGAGGGAGTGTAAACTTTTGTTTCGAATAAGGTAATTCCACAATTAATTCATTGTTTTTAGTTAAACGTTTATCCTCTTCCAACAGGGTTATTAACTCACCGAATATCTTGGAGATATTACCACGATTTAATTCATCAATAATGACAACATGGCGTTTTACGTCGGTAAAGTCAAAAGATTTCTTTTCGTTCAATGCCTTTAAAACTACGGCTTTTTTCTCGTCACCTTCAATTTCAATGCTATCCTCTTCGACTTCTTCATCCAATTTGGATAAAATCCAATTTAGCACAGACCAATATCTTGTCTGATTTGAACCTCCAACTGCATCACGAATAAACGATATATTATTCTTCCAATCAATATCATGTAATCGAATGTACCGAAACACTCGTAATAAACGATCTTTTGAAACAATTGACCTTGTTTTGGCATCAGCACTAGTTATTACTAAATTTTCATTAACTGAGATGTGCGAAATAATAAGCTTTCCACCTGTTTTAGATTCAAACTCAATAGATTGTTTGATCCCATTAGTAACCAAGTAATCATATAACTGTTCAAAGCGCAATTCTTCCGTATAGTTATTTGTATTGTTCTGTACTCCTTCATACATAGCTTCAATCATTGCTCTTTTAAGAATGCCATCCGTTGGAATGAAATTTCCTGCTCCATCTGATTTCAACCCCTCCATAAAATCTTCATAGGCATAAGATTGATGAAAGGTTACAAGATGAATCCTCTCTTCTTTTGTTAACCGCAAAAACTCCTGTTGAAGGGCCTCTCGACCATCAGCTTGAAGTTCTACAAACGTTTTGTTATCAATTACCTCAAGAGCACGATCAACGATATGATAGGTTTTGCCAGTTCCTGGCGGGCCATAGAGGACAAGATTATTAGGGAAATTGTCCTGTTGTGATTCAGGTTTAGATATTGTTGAATCTTGACCTCTTTCTTCCTGCATAAAGGCAATATTAATAACATTCTTATTTTTTGCTTCATTAATTGTACTACGATAACCCCCGTAACCTATGTACTCGTTTTCTTCTTTATCCAACCATTCAACTGGCAATAAGTGACCGTACGACTCTGAAAATTCGTACCCATCATAAGCATCACTCTTAATTATTCCTACACCACTAATTCGAAGTACCGATTTTGTCTTTCCATCCACTTTTCGAGTAAATGTAGACTTTAATGCAACAAAATCTCCTTCTTTTATAGAAAAAAATTGCTTTAACGCCTTTTGTCCTGCAGTGGAATCTTCTTTTTCAATTATAATGTCATTCATATCTTCCTCATTTAAATAGGGTGATAAATCTTCCCTTAAAAATCCAATTGCAATACGATTATTTTGCAGCAGATACTCCCGGATAGAACCCTCATTTTCATATGTATGTCCGACAAGCCAATAACTCACATCTTCATCTATCATTTTATCCCGTTCGGCAAATGTATCCCAAATAAAAATAGAGATTTCCTGGTTGGACCATTTTGAAAAAACATCTTGTTTTCGTAGACTGTTAAGTACTTCATAATTCAACTCAACAGAGTTTTGTGGAAGTAGCAAATCGTCCCTTAATTCTAACTCTCTCCCAAGCTCAATTAAAATGGGAGGTGAATACACGTTAAAAAACTTTTCAGGTACGTATATATTCAAAATTTTTAACAACACCATATTGAATAATGGCAGTTCTAGTTTGCTCAGCTCAGAAATACGATCCTCTTTAGCTAGCATTATAGCCTGTATAATACCTTCTTTTAGTGCATAAAACTCTTCTTGTAAGATCTCACCTTCTAATACTACTTTATGCTTACCATAACCTTTACAGTAATCACCATTTTGAGCACGATAAATCCCGAACTTTGAAGAATTACCTCCACCTATTCCTGCTAAAATATGTTTTCTCTCAAGCCAGTAAATGAAACTATCCTTCGTTTTCGTATCTGCGTATTCTTCAACTGTCATTTCTCTTAATGGATCTATAGGAAACCTTTTAATAAAAGACCGACGTCCAGATTCAGCCTCTTCTACCAAATTAAAGTCTGAATTATATAACGCAGCCTTTTCAAGTAATGTTTGAAGTTTCATTTGGATAATTCCTCCATTCATTTATATGTTTTAATTATAGAATGTTTCGTTAATTAAGTGAAGGGATAGTATAATTTATGTTTATTCAGTTTAAACAATAGAACGGCACCGCACTCCTTGGCGATACTAACATTCTCTAGACAAGTTTAATTAAATTTCAAATTATGGAATTCATGCAGAATAATTACCTCCTTTCAAAATTATATATATTAGGGGGTGTATTAAATGTATCCATTATTTAGTGAAATAAGGTCAAGGGCTTTTGAATTTTCTAATTCATGGATTGATGAATCAAATGAAAGAGCAGAAGCACAATCTTTTTGGAATGATTTTTTTGAAGTCTTTGGTATTTCTAGAAGGAAGGTAGCAACATTTGAACAGCCTGTTACGTTAGATAAAAACTTAGGGTTTATAGATTTATTTTGGAGGGGGAAATTAGTAGTTGAACATAAATCTAAAGGGAAAAATCTAAATAAAGCTTATTCCCAAGCATTAAATTATTTCAATGGGTTAGAAAATGATGAATTACCACAGTTTGTATTAGTTTCGGATTTCACCAAATTTTGTTTGTATGATCTGGATAACTCCAAGGAATATAAGTTTTCATTAGAAAATCTACATAACAATATACACTTATTTAGTTTTATGTATGGAGGTGACACTCTTCCAACTATCGATGAGATACCAGTAAATGAAGATGCAGTTAAACTTATGGTTAAGCTATATGACTCATTAGATAAGAATGGATATACGGGACACAATTTAGCAGTACTCCTAATTAGAATACTATATTGTTTATTTTCTGATGACACAGGAATATGGGATAAAAATCATTTCTACAATTATGTTAGAAAGAACACAAACAAGGATGGGTCAAACTTAGGCTTTTATATTTCAGGAATATTTGATGTCATTGATACACCACCTCGGAACAGGCAACAATTTCATGATGAAGACTTGCATAAATTCACTTATCTAAATGGTACTTTATTTAAAGAGAAAATAAGGTTTCCGTCCTTTGATTCTAGACTCAGAAAAATACTACTAGAATGCTGTGAATTTAATTGGAAAGATATTTCACCAGCTATTTTTGGTTCTCTTTTCCAATTGGTAATCAAAAATAACAGCCATAACTCTGGTACTTTTTATACATCGGAGGAAAATATATTAAAAGTATTAAAGAATATGTTCCTAGATGAGTTCTATGAGCAATTACTTTTATCAGAACACAATGCAAAGGAATTAAAAAAATTGCTAACTGATATACGTAAAATTAAAATTCTGGACCCAGCCTGTGGTTGTGGAAACTTTCTAATCGTAGCATACAGAGAACTAAGGAAACTTGAAATCAAAATCCTTATTCAGATTAGATATTTAGCTAGAAAAAAAGAGGATTTTCAAATCGGTAATTTATATACAGGTATTAATGTTGATTCAATGTTTGGTATTGAAATAGAAGAGTTCCCTCATAAGATTGCCCAAGTTGCATTATGGTTAGTTGACCATCAAATGAATATACAGTTTTCTTCAGAATTTGGAATAAATTATAATCGCCTACCTCTAACAAATTACCCAAATATAACTTATGGTAATGCAATACGTTTAGATTGGAACGATATTGTATCTAAGAACGAACTGACTTATATTATTGGCAATCCACCATTTATATCAAAGAAAAAGAGAACCACCGAACAGGCACAGGACATGAATATTGCTTGTATGAGTATGGAAAAAGGATATAATATATTAGATTATGTTTCCGCCTGGTATATAAAAGCTGCTGACTACATACAAGGAACAAATATAGAGGTAGGGTTTGTGTCTACTAACTCTATTACACAAGGAGAACAAGTCGCCCCTCTTTGGAATTATCTAATTTCCAATGGTGTCATAATAAACTTTGCTTACAGAACTTTTAAATGGACATCTGAATCAAATAACACAGCTAGTGTTTATGTAGTGATTATAGGTTTTTCTTTAAATAATAATAATTTGAAATATATTATTACTGACATTAAGGGAGATATTCCAACGCAGCAAATTATTAAAGCTACAAATATAAATCCTTATTTATTAGACTTTGAAAATACTATAGTAACTAAAAGCAGGGAAAAAATTCATGCAGAGTTACCTAAGGTTAGTACTGGAAGTATGCCAAATGACGATCAAAACTTCCTATTTACAAATACTGAAAAAGTAGATTTTTTACTAAGAGAACCTAAAGCAAAAAGGTTTTTTAGACCTTTCCTTTCAGCAAGACAATATCTTAATGGTGAAAAAAGATGGTGTTTATGGTTTGAGGACGCAGAACCAAGTACTTTTTTGAAGATGAAATATGTTGTGGAGAGACTTGAAAATGTACAAAAGCATCGTCTCAAAAGTAACAGAAGTAGTACAAGAAAACTGGCTGAAACACCATATTTATTTGGCGAAATACGTCAACCAAAAGAACAATATATCCTAATCCCTAAGCACACCTCCCAACGTAGAACATATATTCCAATTTCAATTTTCCCTAAAGATTTTATTGCTGGTGATTCTTGCATTATTGTACATACCGATGATCCATATTATTTTGGAATTTTATCTTCTTCAATGCATATGTGTTGGTTAAAATATACTGGTGGAAGAATAAAGGAGGATTATCGATATTCAATACAACTAGTTTATAATACTTTTCCTTTCCCCAGCAAAACGTCTTCTGATAATATTGAAAATATTAGGAACATCTCTAGGAAGTTAATGTTAATAAGGGAAGAATACCCAAACTCAACTTTAGCGGACTTGTATGACCCTTTGGCTATGCCAAAAGCATTATTAAAATTACACAAGGTACTTGATAGAGAAGTTGATAAATTGTATAGTAAAAAAACATTTCATTCTGAAGAAGAAAGAATCTATTCCTTATTAAGCTTATATTCCAGTTTAAAAGAATGAAATTTCTTATCTAGTTTGGCAAAACCATAGGCAAGCAGTAAATTCTGTCTATCCAAAATCCTATATTGGAAATATCAGAATTAATCTTTTATACGTAATAGAAGCAAGAACCTTATTAAGTCCTTGCCTCATTTTAAAAATAATAATACCTTATGATTTACCCGGTATCAACACCACATATGAGTGAAGCCCACTATCATGCAATATCATTTGGTTTGCTTTTACCATTTCGGTTGTATCGAGAGTGGTCTTCCCTATGTTTGGATTTACATTATACCACGGATAGTTACTGGAAGTTATTCCGATTCTGAATTTGTGTCCTTGTCCTGGTAAAAATACATTGCTGATTGCCCATAAATCTATTTCATATTTCTTAATTTTGTTCTTCAGGTTATCCTGTCCGTTACGACCACAAGCATAGGACACTTGAACGATTCCATCTGATAGGTTGTATGCTGTTCCGTCTGGATAAACATCGACAGGCCTTGCTGTGAAGTCTGTGTCAGTGCAACAGTTGATGCGTATAAGACGACTTTTCCCCAGCCTGTCACCTCTAATGGCTTATCCATTGATGCATATGTATAAACTGCTAGTGACCTTATCTCATAGTTTATTCTTGTATATAAGCTAAACCTTTATACCTTTTGAGTATCTATCCACACATTCGGATCTTTAATAATGCAGTCAATATGTACACCCGCATCCGTTTTTCCTCCAAAAGATTTATTGCTTCCAAATGCAATATGTACCGTTCCGAAAACTTTTTCATCTTCTAATACATTACCAGTTAATCGAGCTTTTTTATTCGTACCTATACCAAACTCAGCTATGGTACGTCCATCACCGTCACCTAATAATTCCAATAATTTTTGTCCATTTTTACCTGTTGCATCTACTAACCTTCCCGATTTAACCTTTAAAATTATTGGTTCATCAAGCACACCTATGTTACTTACAGCACCGTCTATCATTATGGTACCATTTGCAGAATCTTCAATTGGTGCTATATAACTTTCACCTGATGGCACATTGCCAGATTCCCCTTTTTGTTTAAAAACGCCTGTACTTCTAATACTTTCTCTTCCTTTAATTGAGAAAGTTAATTCAAAATTGTCTTTTACAATTCTAACTTCTTCACCACGATCTAATTCTTGACAATACTTTTCAGTAAGCTCTTGAACATCATTATAATCAGCAGAAATTGCACCATTTTCAAGCATATCAAACGTAACTCCTGGCATTGTCGCTACTCTAGATCCCGTTTCAGAAGCTTCTTTTCTTGCCTGTGTGTGTGTCAAAGAATGTTGGGTCACGCATAATATAACGTCTGCCGTCTTCATTAATGAACTAATCATGTGAGGTGGTTCTTCACCAGATTTATTTCGAGTTGGCATTTTGACAATAATAGCTTCGTTGGAAAGCTCTTTACTAGCTTGGTAAAATAAATCTGCAACTTCATGCTTCTCCTCATCCGTTATAATTAGAACAGATTCACTGGTTTTTAATGTTAAATTTTGTAATAGAACAGATTTAGCAACATCAACTAAACTCATGTTATATTCTCCTTCCTTTATTAAGATAAACCAAAATGGGGACCATACTTTTCGATAACTTTTTTCAGTTCCTTTTTAGCCTCTAGTAATTCTGTGATAAACAATTTAATATGTTCATCTGTAATCCGATATTGAGGTCCTGATACGGTTAACGAGCCTATTATCATTTCTTTATGAAAAATAGGAATTGCAACAGCAATCACATCTTCTGTATACTCACCTTCACTACTCGCATATCCATTTTCCCTAATTAATCTTAAATCTTCTTTAATTACTTCACGGTCTACCATCGTTTTTTCTGTGTATCTAGTGAATTGTTTCTCTAAATAACTCTCTATAAACTCCGTCGGCATATGGGCTAATATTGAGCGATAGGAAGCACCAGCATATAAAGGCGTTCGACTTCCGACAGAAACCGAAAATCGTACCGTCGTTCTCGCTTCCACAGCTTCAAAAGTTAAGCCCTCTTCACCATCCAAGATTGTTAAAAAAGTAGATTCATTTGTACAATCACTTAATTTTTTTAAAATGGGGTGTATCAATTCTTTCATATGAAAATTTTCAGATAACGTATTACCTAGCTCCCAAACTGCAAATCCAAGTGAATACTTCTTTGTTTCCTTATTCTTGATTAAAAATTTATGATTATCTAGTGTTTCTAAGATACGATAAACCTTTGTATGGTTTTGATTCATTTCAGCCGCTAACTCTCTTCCTCCCCATGTTGGTTTATCTTTTGTAAACATTTTTAATACTTCTAAAGCAAGGCTTAGAGTTTTTAACATTAGTAAGACTGCTCCCTCTACAGAATAATTGGTGCACATATTAGAAAATACTAATACATGCACCGTAATAAATCAATTACTTATAATCTTATAATCTACTTTTCATATAAGTAATCGACAACTGCTGCGATATAAACTTTGCAACATCTAACAATATCCTCTACCTTCACTTTCTCATTATAACCATGAATACTTGGTAAGTAAGCTGGCCCATATTGAAGTACAGGAATGTTGTGATTTCTGAAATGGCGTGCATCACTACTCGCCCATTGCATTACACCATACGCTTCATGTTCTGCTACATGAGTAATATTGTCGACTATTGATTTACATACTGGATCATCCGCACTTGTGTAGTTAGCATTACTACGGAATCCAAAACGGCTAATTTCATAATCAATTTCTAATGCATCTAATTTTTCATGTAAAAATGCAGTTACATCATCTTGTGTTATGCCAAACGGAAGTCTACAATCGACTTCTATCTCACAACTTTCAGGAATAATATTAGATTTTGTTCCACCTTGAATTTTTCCGATATTTACAGTGACATGATCCAAGACTCGTTGAAAGGGCTCTCGATCTTTTTCAACTTCGCGCATATATCGCTTTGATTTCTCTATTAATGGTTTTACCTCATCAGGAACCTCAATATGTAAATTCCACAATTTACGGATTTCATTAATAGCATCAATCATATTTGTAATTGCATTATTACCTGCTAGTGGTGATAGACTACCATGACCTGGTTCACCATACACTTTGAGTTTAAACCAATAGGAACCCTTTTGCCCGATTGTTGGGTTATATCGAGAGGAAGGCTCTGGAATTAAGCAGCCATCACCATCAATAATTTCATTTTCTAATAGCCAGGGAACTCCGAATTCTCCACCTGTCTCTTCATCTGGGACTACCGCTAAACTCAATTTGCCCGGAAGATCGATGTTTAATTTCTTTAAGAGTCCAAATGTATAAATAATACCACCTAAACCCGCTTTCATATCACTTGCCCCTCTTCCAAGCAACCATCCATCTTCAATTTCACCTGAAGTAGGGCTGAAATCCCACTTTGAATGGTCACCTGTTGGTACTACATCCGAGTGTCCACAATAAATTAAGTGTTTTCCACCTTTATCTTCACCGATCGTCGAAACTAGGTTGTACATCTTATCAGTGGATTCATACCAAGACGTTTCAGCACCTACATTTTTTAAATATTGATCAATAAAAGTTGTAATTTCTGTTGAGTCACCTGGTGGGTTTTCACTAGGAATTTTAATCAGTTGACTACATAACTCTATTAATTCATCTTCATTATTTTGTACCTCTTGAATTAAACGATCTTTTAGTTCCTGCTTATTTGTCATACTATGAACAGCCTCCTTACTTCCCTAATTTTTGTAAGTGTGTCATCTTACCATATAGTTCCTCTAAATGATTGAACTCTTTTTCGTTGTAAAAGTCACATTTAGATTTCCCATAAAGTTTTGCCACTTCAATACAGTAACGAACAACTTCTTCAATATCAGTCACGCGGCTAGCACCTGTACCACATCCTGCAACTGCTGTTTCAGTAGTAATAGCAACGCCCACTACTGGCTTATCAGTTGCTACTGAAGGCTGAAGAATACTATTAACATGATAAACATCATTACCATAAGGCGTAATATCTTGAGTTGTAATTGGCATTGTGACAGGAAGCTGACCAACTGATTGTGTATAGACATGAAGTAAGTCATCACTAACTTTTAAAACATACCCTTCCTTAACTGTTGGTGTAATTGCAAAACCTCGATGGTTGATAATTTGGTTGCCTTTGGTTGTATCGATGGAAAGAATAGCATCCATTTCCTCAGCGACTTCATATTCATTCATTGTTAAGATATCAACCGGAGATCCCATAAAAGGAACAGGGTCATGTGGTTGTGTAGGAGCGTTGGGACAAATATGTGTCGTGAGCACTACATCCCCATCTAATAGGTCACCTTTATTTGTCATATCCAATAGTTTTGCTGCTGCTGACATACTAGATAATGCACCATCACCATCTGAAACGAAACCAGTCATTTCCGGTCGAGCCCCTATACCACCTAAACGTCCGATAATACCAAGCGTCGGGGCATTCCCGCCTTTAGATTTTCCATTTTTACCTGGAATAACTACTTTAATAAAATCTGTTTTCCCTTTTTTACCTTCAATTGTATGAACATCAATTTGTCCATTTTCACTAATTTGTAATAAATATTCTTTAACTTTTTCTCCAGTAACTGCTATATCATCCATTAATTCAAACATTTCCATAACGTATTTTAATGACATTTCAATTCCTCCTATATTAATTAACTAAATGACAAGATGCTTGATGTTGATTATCAGTAGTCACGACTTTAGGTTCCGTCGTCTTACAAATATCAATTGCCACTGGACACCGTTCGTGAAAGCTACATCCTGACGGCGGGTTTAACGGACTGGGTACTGTACCTTTTACAATAATTCGTTCTTTATTTTCAAATGGACTTTCTTTAGGAATTGCTGAAAACAGTGCCTTTGTGTATGGATGCTGAGGGTTAGAATATATTTCCTCATAATTTCCAACTTCTACAATTTTCCCTAAATACATAACCGCTATGCGATCACACATATAACGGACAACGTTTAAATCGTGCGAAATAAAAATATACGTTAGATTAAATTCTTCTTGTAATTTTTTTAAAAGGTTAATGACTTGTGCTTGGACAGATACATCTAATGCCGAAACAGGTTCATCACATATAACGAGTTCTGGATTTAAGGTTAAAGCTCTTGCGATATTAATCCGTTGCCTTTGTCCTCCAGAAAACTCATGAGGATATCGATCTGCAAACCTCTTATTAAGCCCTACAACTTCAAGTAATTCTTCAACACGTTTTCTCCTGCTTTCTTTGTCACCTACTTTATGAATAACGAGGGGCTCCTCGATTAATTCACCTACTTTTATACGTGGGTCAAGAGAAGCATATGGATCCTGGAATATCATTTGAATTTTCTTTCGAGTTCCTCGTAATGTATCTGAATCCATTTCAATTAAATTTTCATTATTAAAATTGACAACTCCACCAGTTGGTTTTATCAATTGATTAACAAGACGAGCCATTGTTGATTTACCACAACCTGATTCACCCACAACGCCTAATGTCTCTCCAGAATATACTTTAAAATTTACTCCATCTACAGCTTTTACACTTTGAGTAGACTTCTTAAATGGAACATTATTAGATACTGCAAAATGTTTTTTTAAGTCTTTAACTTCTAGTAGAGCTTCCATCGAAGTATGCTTCCTCCCTTCTCTCTAACTTCTGATCTGCAGTTTGAAAATGACAGGCGACCGCGTGTCCATCAGTAGGTTCAATTAACTCAGGTGTTTTCTCATGGCATAACCCTTGGGCGTATGGACAACGATCTACAAATGGGCAGCCTTTAATTTCATAGCTTAAATCAGGCGGAGTACCCGGAATGGTTGACAATGGGTCCAAACTATCTTGAGATTCAGTAATTTGTGAATCTAAAAGTCCCCATGTATATGGATGTAATGGATTTTTATAGACATCTTTCACCTCTCCAGATTCTACAATTCTACCTGCATACATTACTAAAACTTTGTCACATGTCTCCCAAACAACCCCCAAATCATGCGTAATCATGATGATTGACATGTTAAGCTTATCTTGTAAGTCCTTCATTAAATTTAATATTTGAGCTTGAACGGTGACATCTAATGCAGTGGTAGGTTCATCTGCAATTAAAAGTTTAGGGTCACAAGATAACGCAATCGCAATCATAACCCTTTGACGCATCCCTCCAGAAAATTCGTGCGGGTACATATTAATTCTTTTATCTGGAGCTGGAATACCTACTAAATCAAGCATTTCTATTGCTTTTTTCTTCGCTTCCTTTTTAGAAGTTTTATTGTGTGTTCGAATCGATTCAACAAGCTGATCTCCAACTTTAAACACTGGGTTTAAGCTTGTAGAAGGGTCTTGGAAAATCATCGAAATATCATTACCACGAATTTTTCTAATTTCATTATTCGAAAGTTTTAATAGATTTCTCCCTTTAAAACAGATCTCACCACCTGTAATTTTCCCAGGCGGATTAGGTATTAGACGAAGAACGGAAGTTGCTGTAACACTTTTACCAGAACCCGATTCACCTACAATACCTAAATTTTCATTCTCATTCAGGTTAAAACTAACACCATTAACTGCTTTCGTAATAATCGATCCTGATTTAAATTCTACCTGCAAATCATTTACACTTAAAAATTGATCTGACATACGTTCACCTCCCTACTATAATTTCATCTTAGGATCAAGGGCATCTCTTAATCCATCTCCAAACAAATTAATACCGAGAACTGTAATTAATATGGCCAACCCCGAAAATGTTGCTAATTCCGGGCTAAGTACGAGAAAGTTTTTACCTTCTTGTAACATACTTCCCCAAGAAGCTGTAGGAGGTTGTACACCTAGTCCTAAGAAACTCAGCGAAGCCTCTGATATAATAGCTCCAGCAACACCCATCGTTGCATAGACTATTAATGGAGCAACACTATTAGGTACTATATGTCTAAGTAAAATTCTTCCATGCTTAGCACCTAATGAACGAGTTACTTCTATATACTCTGATTCCTTAACGCTTAACACCTGACCTCGAACAACCCTTGCAAACCCTGGAATATTAGATATTCCGATGGCTATAATGACATTAACTAGACCTTGTCCCAACACAGTCATTAAGACGATAGCTAGTAAGATGAAAGGAAACGCCATCATACCATCCATAAATCTCATGATGATCGTATCCGTTTTTCCACCAAAATAACCTGAAACTAAACCTAAAAATGAGCCAAAAATGGCACCAAATAATACAGCTGCTATCCCTACAATTAATGATATACGTGCCCCGTAAACAATACGACTAAATATATCACGTCCATAGCTATCTGTCCCTAAAAGGTGACCTGCTTCACCTGGGCCTAATAAGCTTTTTGCCGTGTCCATAGCATATGGATCATGTGTCGCAAACAAGGGTGCCAAAATAGCTGTTAGGATTAATAGCAAGATGACAAATAAGCCTAATCCCGCAAATCTATTTCGTAACAATTTACGCTTAAAAGATTGTTCTTTTTTAGCTTTTTGATATTGAATCTCTTTGGCTTGTTCGATCTCTTCAACAGTATTCATACTATTTTGCACCTCCACTATTGGAGTCAAAATTCACTTTTGGATTAACGACTTTATATAGAATGTCAACAATTAAGTTAATCACTACATAAATAACCGCAACAAAAATAACTGTACTCTGAACAACTATAAAGTCACGTTTTTCAATTGCATCTATAATTAATAAGCCCATGCCCGGCCAACTAAAAATGGTTTCAGTTAATACTGCTCCTCCTAATAACATGGAAAATTGCAATCCCATTACTGTTATTAAAGGTGTTAAAGCATTTTTAAATGCATGTTTATAAATAACTATGGACTCTTTTAATCCTTTTGAACGGGCAGTTTTAATATAGTCCTGTGAAATGGTTTCCAACATACTAGAACGAATAATTCTTGCAAATTGGGCTGTAGGTATCGTCGCTAATGCTAAACTAGGTAAAATGAGATGACTGACAAAATCACCAAAACCATCCTCGAGTGATCCCATACCCGTTGCAGGAAGCCACCCCAAATTAACACTAAAATATAGAACTAACATGACACCTAACCAAAAGATAGGCATCGAAACTCCTATTAAAGATAATGTCGTAACTGAATAATCGACAATGGTGTTCTGTTTTCTAGCAGCAATAATACCGGCAGGTACACCTATAATTACCGCGATAATTAATGCGCTAACTGCTAAAATAATTGTATTAGGGAAACGTTCCAAAATTAAATCAACAATTGGTTGATTATAAGTAAGGGAGTTTCCAAAATCAAATGAAATTAGGTTGATTAGATAATCAAAAAATTGTAGGTATAGTGGATCGTTTAGCCCTAATTTATCAGAATACGCCGCTATATCCTCTGCACTAGCCTGTGGTCCAAGCATTACGGCCGCAGGATTACCTGGTAGCATTCGAGTTATAAAGAATACTATAACCGCAACGATAAATAACGTTGGTATTAATTGTAATATTCTCCTTAAAAGAAACCCTTTCAAAAAATCCCCTCCTTGATTCATTATATGAACTATTGTTTTATTATGTGAATTAATTGAATGTTACCATCCTTTATTTTGTATGTAAATAGACTTTTAACAATAATTATAAAATTTTAGACTTTTCTATACTTATTTCGTAATTTCTATTTACAATATTATCATTTTTGTGTTAATTTAGTAGATATTCATTATTTGAACTTTTGTATCATTATGTGAAACAAAATAAAAAGGAGGAAATTTTATGAGAAAGAGTAATTGGAAATTAGTTCTTTTTGCTATTATCTTTGGTCTTTTATCAATGATATTAGTAGCCTGCTCTTCAGGAGATGATTCTGAAGAAGGTAACGAAACAGATACTGAAGGAAGCGAAGAATCTGAAGGTGAAAGCTCTGGTGGTGGTGGCATATTGAATATTGGCTTATCATCTAACGCAGCAACTTTAGATCCTACTCTTTATACTGGCGTATATGAATCACAAATCATGCGTTCAATCGCCGATACCCTTATTGTATACGATCAAGATCTGCAAGGTTTTTCAGCATCATTAGCGACTGAGTGGGAAGCTGCAGATGATATGATGTCTTACACATTCAAATTAAGAGATGATGTCTACTTCCAACCAGGTGAATATCAAGATGGAAAACAAATGACAGCTGAAGATGTTAAATACAGTTTAGAACGGTCAGCTGAAAATTCAGCACAAAACCGTTTAAATGGCGTTGAAAGTGTTGAAGTTACTGGTGAATTCGAAGTTGTGATCCACTTAGAAGAACCAAATTCAGCATTATTAGCAATGCTAACTGACCAAGGTAATATTATTATTCCAAAAGAAGAAGTTGAAGGCTGGGGAGACCAATTTGGTGCTCACTTGGTTGGTACAGGTCCATTTATTCTTGAAAATTGGCAAACTGACCAACAAGTAGACTTAATTAAGCACGAAGACTATTGGGGTGACGAACCTAACTTTGATGGTGTAACATACAAATTTATTTCTGATCAATCTATGATGACAAATGCCTTACGATCGGGTGATATTGATATCGCAACAGACATTAAAGGACAAAATAGAGAAGTTATTGAACAAGATGAAAATCTAGAGTTACTATCAACTCCTGGTCTTTCTATTACTTATCTCGACATGAACTTTCAACAAGGTCCTACTGCAAATCCTAAAGTAAGAGAAGCCATTTTTAAAGCCACAAATGTTGAAGATATTGTACAAGGTGTACACCAATGGGGTGGAGGTACTGCTGCATATGGTCCACTACCAAAAGGGTCTTGGGGTTATGATGAGTCTTTTGAATCAATAAAACCTGAATATAACCCAGAAGAGGCAAAAAATATTTTAGATGAAACTGAATATGCAGGTGGATTTGAAATTGACCTTTATGTACTAGAGACACGCACTAACTACGCAACAATTTTTCAAAACCAAATGAAAGAAAACTTAAATATAGATGTTAACATTCAAGTTTCTGAGTGGGGAACGTTAACAGACACGATTTCTAAAAATAACGCACCAATGAACATTGGTGGATGGTCTTGGTATCCAGATCCATATTTCTTCCTTAACCCACGTTTCCACTCTAATCAACACGGATCTAATGGTAATGGTAAAGGATATGAAAGCGAAAAAGTAGATGAACTACTAGACCGTGCACTAACAGAAACAGTTGACCAAGCAGAACGTTCTGAATTATATCAAGAAGCTGTTGCAGAAATCATCCAAGATTATGCAACCATTGAATTTGATAACTTAGACATCGCAACAGGTATCAATCCAAAAGTTGAAGGATTCAACCTTTCTCCTGACGGATCAATTCATGTCGTAAGTCCAAATGGTGTCAACATTTCAATTGAAGAATAATTAAGTTAAGAGAAGTAGGGACATTTCCTACTTCTCTTTCTTTAAAAGGAGTCATATTAATGAGCAAAAAAATTGGCGTCATTACAATCGGACAAGCTCCGAGAACAGATTTAATACCAAAGGTAGAAAAATTCTTTTCAAACGGTGTTGAATTTATTCAACGAGGTGTGCTAGATCATTTTGATAATAAACGACTAGAACAAATAAAACCTGAACCAGGACAAACAACACTTGTTTCTAGACTCAAAGATGGTACATCCATCACCATGGCAAAAGAAAAAATACTTCCCATTATTCAACAGATTATCGATGATTTTAATCGAGATCAAGTCAATCTAGTTATCCTAGCTTGTACAGGGGAATTTAAACTATTTCATTCAAATGTTCCGATCATATACCCAGATTATTTATTAAATCATGTTGCTCAAGGAATTTTTAGAAACAAAGGACAAATTGGTGTCATCGTACCTTTACCTGAACAATTTAAATCTATAGAAAAGAAGTGGCAATCTGCAGGCTTTAAAGCTATATCTGTCGCAAGCTCACCATACGCTTTTGATGAACAATCGCTCATTAAGGCTACAAATAAACTCGAACAATCTAATATAAATACTATTGTGCTAGATTGTATAGGTTATAATCAGCAAATGAAAGATATTGTAAAAAGACATTCAAGTAAAAATGTTTTATTATCTAGAAATATTGTATTCAGAAACGCGGCTGAATTATTTTAATGATTGATTTATATTTCACAAAAATCTGCCCTATTAAGGCATTATGGAAGGATGAAATCCCAGAAAGCACTTCCTCCCTCGTTCCTTAATAATGATGAATTGACCCAGTAAAATGAGACTAGAAAAACATCTGTGCTGCCTTTCGCCTAAAAATAACAGAGAAAGGCAGTTTATTTAGTAAATCTATTACTATTACTATTCAACAAAATAATCCCAATCAATCCTCTTAACCTCTATGGTTAATTCAACTGACACACCTAAATTAAATTGAATCATTAAATTTGCAAGGATGTCTCCTGAGATAAGAATAATTTTATTCTCTATATGACTTACATATTCACGAGCCTCTATAGAAAAGTCAGAAGTGGTTAGGAATACACCTTTTTTTGCTCGCATTCCTTGGAGTGCACCAACAAATTTTTGGATTTCTGGACGACCGATTCTACCTTCCCAACGTTTTGCTTGAATATAAATCAAATCTAATCCAAGCTGATCTTCTTTTATGACACCATCAATTCCGCCATCTCCACTTTTCCCTACAGCTTGACCGGCATCTTTTAAAGAACCACCATACCCCATTTTTACCAGTAACTCTACGACTAACTTTTCAAAGAATTCCGGTGAACATTCTTTAATGGAACTTAATATGTCGTCTGCTAACTCTTTAATCATGAGCTCGTTCGTTTCTTCGATAGTTTCCACTGGTGTTTTTCGTTCGATTGGACCAGATTTACTACTAATAGAATCATTGTTTTTCTTTCTTCGTGAAAACTTTTCAAATTCAGGATATCTTCTAAGAAGCCGATTATTCAGTTCCGTTATCGTGTCATCCCTAATAACGTTACTAGCAATTGACCAGACTAATAAAAAAATCCAACCAATTAAAGGTATACTTATTAATAGGAAAACCCCTATTCACTGATTTACGCTTAGTTCACCATTTCGAAACATTACCTTCCCCCCCTAAACCTCTTTGCTCTTCCCCTTTTATACTAATGAAAATATCAATAAAAAGTATATCTTTATCTGCAACCTAAAATCACCTGTTTCTCCTTTTCATAATAAAAGCAACCAACATATAAATAATAGCTAATACAGTTCCTAGTATAAATCCGTAACCAACAAACAATATTCCTACCCAATCTCTTAGTTCATCCCTCCATAACATATCCATACCCGTGTCCAAATACAGCGAAAGAAATTCCACTAAAAAGTATCATCAAAACACGTTTAAAAAAATATTTATAATAGAAACCACCTCTCTCTATTTTCATAGACATAGTCACTCCTATCTAGGAAGAATCGGCTTTCCAATTCTTCAACTGTTAACTTCTTCCATACTAATATGCCGGAACCCTTTATTACTTGAACGAATGGATCCATATTTATTCCAGAACTAAAGCGCAAGTACCCGTTAAGCGACGTATGGGCTGCGCCCGCACATCGCGGGTGGGTCGACGTTGCCGTGCAAAGCGGCGATGTTAGTCGACCCTTCTTAAATACCATGAAATTCACTCCAGAGTATAAGATTCACTTTGACTTTCGCCATTATTAGCGATAAGTCAAGTTCATCTAAAAAAACAAGAAGAGCGTAAGCGAATCGATGTTGATTTATCGTAAGGAGGATAAGGAGGCCCACTAGTCGTTTGGGCTGGAGTTGTTTAGCCCTTTAGCACACTAAAAGGCAACAAAATGGAACATCAGTTATTCGGACTGAAAACACTCAAAACAGGGAATACATATAAAAAGGATGAAACCCTTGCATACCAAGGTGTTCATCCTTTTACATTTGGATGATTCCGATTGGGCTCGAACCAACCACCCAGTCAATTCTCTAGAGCGAGTTTTACACCCAAAAACCCGAATAACAGCGGGTATGACCTGCACATTCAATCTCATAAATTCATTCATCAGACAATAATACTATAGTATTTTCATCTTCCCATGTAATGGATATTTTTTCACCATCTTCAAATATTTGTTCATCAATATTATGAATTTGTATCTTAACGACAACTTCTTCACCAGTTCTAAAATGTCGGTGCCTGTCACTTGTCGAAATTCGACAGGTGACAGGCACTCATGTTTTGGTTAAATTTTACTAAGTTGGTGCATAGAATTATTGTAGAAAGGGGAGATTCTATGGATAGTTTACATGATAAAGTTGTGTTGATTACAGGTGGTGCAGGAGGGATTGGTAAAGCGACTGCAAGTGCATTTGCGAAAAAGGGGGCTTCACTAGCGTTAGTAGATCTAAATGGACAAGCCCTGGAAGAAGTAGGACAAGAGTTGGATGTTTCTGATGATAAAATTTTAACTATCAGAGCTGATGTTACCAAGGAAGCAGATGTTGAACGCTATGTGCGTGAAACGAAAGAAAAGTTTGGAAGGGTAGATGTATTTTTTAATAATGCAGGGTTTGAAGGTCCATTTAAATTTTTAAAAGAGCTGGATTATGATAGCTTTCAAAAGGTTATGTCGGTCAATGTTAATGGTGTATTTCTTGGATTAAAGCATGTGATAAATATGATGGAAGAGCAAGGTTCTGGATCCATTATTAACACGATTTCCAATGCAGGATTCATTGGGAGTGCTGGAATGGGAGCATATATTGCATCCAAGCATGCTGTTGTGGGCCTAACGAAAACAGCAGCCCTGGAGTGTGCGGGAACCGGTGTGCGTATAAACGGTGTTGCCCCTGCTGCGATTGACACGACTATGCTTAGTAATATTGAAAAAAATATTTCAGCTGATAATGTTGAAGAGGTTCGCAAACAAATACAATCAACAGTACCTATGGGCAGATATGGCTTACCTGAAGAGGTTGCACAGGTAGTTCTATTCCTCGCATCTGATGAAGCATCCTTTGTTACCGGGGCAACTTATCCAGTAGACGGTGGGGCGTTGGCAACATAACCTTTAAAGGTTTTTGTTAATAAAAGGTTTTGTTACGAAGATAGTAGATCCATAAACGTGATTTACTATCTTTTTTTATCATTTACTTCAAGGAATGAGAAGGACACATGCGCTTTCGGACAAGGGATAGCTTTAGCTATCTCAATTGTCCGACTACTACATCCATCCCCCACTTCAATCAGTCCGTAAGTTTGATAAGTGGCCGGTAGTTTAAGTAAGAAAATTGTTTTGAGAAGCGCTGGAAGTCGAAAAGTTAAATTCAAATGAATCTATTTTAGAAGGTTTTACATCATAAAATTTTAGTGGTTGGTAGTTTAATATTTTGATTAATTGATCGGCCATATACCTTGGGGAAGTGGAAAAATCACTTTTAATCCATTCTTGTATTAATCCTAATATACCGTAGGCTCGAAAGGTAATAAGCAGGTTGTTATTGATGTCGTCATTCCCCTTTGGTAAAAGATTGATATCTTCTTTAAATAGAGCAATCATGGTGTGAACAAATTTTTCTTGGAATCCTAAAATGGAGTCGGATGTCTTCCATAGTGAAAAAAATGTAGCATTGTTTTTAATATAGTCAAACAACACGACATCAGATGGGGATAACAAGTATAAATTAAGGTGTTTGGAATCCTGATAAGGATAGCGAAAAGCCTTAACAAGTCCTTCAATCATTTCTGTAACAAAGTCATCTATCAATTGTTCTTTGTATTTGTAATGAAGGTAAAACGTTGAACGGTTAAAGTCTGCTTGTTCCACAATATCGGTCACTGTAATTTTATAACAGGGTTTTTGTTGCATAAGTTCAATAAAAGCATTTTTTAACATCCGTTTTGTTCTACGACTTCTTCGATCTAGTTGTACATCTTTCATGTTCCATCACCTCCTGCATTTCTGTTTAGTAATAAACAACTATCAAAAACCTGTCTATTTACTAAACACTATGAAGCATTTTAATGATTGATACCTACTAATTTTGTTTTTATGATTAAACTAATAGCAATTAGGACAGCCCACATTCTTCATACCTTCATCAGTTTTAATACTCACCTCAATTTTTATAAACGAATTCTTTATAAAACTCATCAACATACCCAACCATTTATTAGTTAATCTGAGGTGATTTCTATATAACTATCAAAGAAAGGGGGAATAAACTAGAGTTTCTGTTCTCAAAAAAAACGGGACAAAGAACCTGTCCCTAAGGAGTTGAAAAAATGACATTATCACAAGCGGAGAAATTGGATTTGTTTGAAAAAATGTTGCTTATTCGCCGGTTTGATGAACGGGGGGCAAGTTTGGTTGATGAAGGGGAAGTAACGGGTGAAGTGCACCAGTATATTGGCCAGGAGGCAGTGGCAGTAGGGGTTTGTTCCGTGCTAAGAAAAGAAGATGTTATTACGAGTACACACCGTGGACATGGTCATTTGCTTGCTAAAGGTGGAGATGTAAGTAAGATGATGGCCGAATTAGGTGGACGTACTACTGGTTACTGTAAAGGAAAAGGTGGGTCCATGCATATTACTTCCCTTGAACTTGGAATATTTGGAACGAATGGCATGGTTGGCCAAGGTGTTCCGATTGGGTTAGGAGCTGCTTTTGCTAGGAAATATAAAGAATCTGATAATGTAGCGGTTACCTTTTTTGGGGATGGTGCTTCAAATGAAGGATCCGTTCACGAGTCAATGAATATGGCTTCGATCTGGAAGTTGCCTGCAATTTTTGTATGTGAAAACAACCAATACGCAGTTAGCTATAACGTAAAGGACAGTACAAGTGTTGAAAATATAGCAGATCGTGCAAAAGGGTATGGAATGCATGGAATTGTAGTTGATGGTATGGATGTTTTGGCAGTACAAGAAGCTGCAAAAGAAGCCGTAGAAAGAGCTAGAAAAGGGTTAGGGCCAACTTTCATCGAATGCAAAACATACCGCTTTTTCGGTCACTTTGCTGGTGAGCCACATCTATTAAGTGAACCATATCGTTCGGATGAAGAGATAGAATCCTACCGACAAAGGGATCCGGTTGTTCAGCTAAGAAACATTTTACTAGATGAGGGTGTTATGGAAGAACAATTAGATGCAGTACAAGAAAAAGTCAATCAAACTATCGAAAATGCAGTTTCATTTATGAAAGATTCACCATACCCAGATCCTAAGGATGCTTATGAGGATGCCTACGCTGTTAAACATAAGAGTATGCCTGTGAAAGGATGGTCCTAAATGACTAAAATTAGATATATCCAAGCGGTTCATGCTGCCATGCGTGAAGAGTTACAGCATGACCCTGATGTGTTCGTAATCGGATTAGATGTGGAAGCATCCCTTATGGGGACGACGAGTGGTTTAGTAAAAGAGTTTGGAAAAAAACGTGTGAGAGATACACCATTATCGGAGTTAGGGTTTACTGGACTAGGGGTTGGTGCTGCAATGGCAGGTTTACGTCCAATTGTAGAATACCAAATTAACACCCTTCATTATTTAGGAATGGAACAGCTCGTGAACCAGGCTGGAAAATTACGATATATGACAGGCGGTCAAGTAGAGATGCCTCTAACTGTTCGTGTAGTCGGTTCAGGTGGTGGAGGTGGCATGGCAGCTCAGCATTCAGATAACACATATGCTCAATTGATTCATATGGGAATGAAAGTAGTGGTTCCATCCACCCCTTATGATGCCAAGGGGTTAATTAAACAGGCAATCCGTGAAAATGATCCCGTTGTAATTTTTGAACCAGCTTCATTATATGGCGTTCGCGGTGAAGTACCTGATGAGGAATACACCATCCCGCTTGGAGAAGCCGACGTTAAGAAAGAAGGTACAGATGTTACTGTGGTTGCAGTTGGCCATTTAGTCAGAGATGCAATAAAAGTAGCTGAAGACTTAGAAAAGGATGGTATTTCTGTAGAGGTAGTTGATCCACGCACACTATTCCCATTAGATAAGGATGCTATTTTAAATTCGGTACAAAAAACAGGTCATCTAGTCATTGTCGATGACGGATACCGTTTTTGTAGCTTCGCTTCAGAGATTTCAGCAATTGTTTCAGAAGAAGCCTTTGATGCATTGAAGGCACCGATTAAACGAGTAACTCGTCCACAGATTCCAGTACCTTTTAGTAAGGTGATTGAAAAAGAAGTATTACCTGGTAAGGAGCAAATTTTAGATGCTGTTCTTACGGTTACAAAACAAAAGCAGAATGGATGATTAAAGATGGAAGTATACAATGTAAAACTCCCTCAACAAGGTGCAAGCATGACGGATGGTGATATCGTTGAATGGTTAGTTACTGTAGGCGATAAGGTTGAAAAAGGCCAGGATATTGTTGAGGTAGATACCGCGAAGACAACATTTAATGTAACTTCACCAGTATCTGGAACGGTTGTCAACCTTGAGAGAGAAGAGGATGATAACGTAGAAGTTGGAGAAGTAATTGCGAAAATTGAAGTAGATTGATAAATGGTGGGATAAAATATGGATGAACGGAACAAACCAGTAACTCGAAAAGTTAAGGGCATGCGTCGAACGATTGCAAGGAGAATGCATGAAAGTCTATCGGAGACAGCTCAATTAACCTTGCATACGAGGTTGGAAATACCTGAATTAGTGGCCTTTAAAAAGGAAAATAGCGTATCTTATACAGACTTGTTTTTGAAAGCTTCTGCAGTTGCCTTAAGGGATAATCCAAGTTTAAATGCAACGATGATTGATAATACAATTAATGTGTATGCAACCGTAAATATAGGGGTAGCGGTTGCATTAGACGAAGGTTTAATGGTTCCTGTCATTGAAAATGTCGAGCAAAAAACACTTGAAGAGATTGCTAAAGAAAGAAAGGTGCTAATTGAAAAAACGCAAACAGGACAATTATCTTCTGAGGAAGTCACCTCGGGTACTTTTACTGTTTCGAATCTTGGTATGTATCCGGTTGATGGTTTTACGCCAATCCTAAATCCTCCACAGGTAGCTTTACTGGGAATTGGAAGAATTCAAGAGTTGCCTCGGGTGATTAGCGGGGATATTCAAAATGTCCCAGTTGTTCACCTATCCTTAACAATTGATCACCGGGCAGTTGATGGAGCACCTGGTGGCGAATTTTTGAAAGAGTTAAAGAATGTGTTGGAAGATCCGGAACGGTTGAGAGATTAATATTTATTAGTAGGAAGAGGGATAGCGTGGAGATGCGCTATCCCTGTTTTTGTTTATTTGAAGGAAATCAGAACCAAATACTATAATAAGATCTAAACCTTATAATGAAAATAAAAGAAGTAACTACCCCAGAACTTGGTATGAGGTAGTTACTTCTTTTATATTACATGAAAAACCTCCGATTATCCTTTTAAGTTCCCTTCCTCGCCAATTCTTCTTTTTAAAACTTGCGTCTCTTTACATCCATTTCTGATAATACTTTGATTCTAGCATTATAAACCATAGAAGCACGGGGACGGTTGAGACTGGTAAAAAAGCTTTTTATAGAGAAGGAGGCGTTCAAAACCCGCATGTAGGCTTTTTATATATAGACGGGAATTCGCGGCGGTTTCAAAAAATCATGCCTTTTTCACTGGCCTCGGACGGTTCCTTGCTTTTTAGTTGATTAAACAGCAAGAAGCATAAAAACCGTCCCCTTTGCTTCTTAATGTAGACCTTTATTTACTTCAACCTTATGCTCCTCATGCTCATGTAAACCTTCATCATTTTCAACATGAATAGTTATCGTATAGGTACCCACTTCTTCAAATGTAAAAGAACTAGTGTATTCACCTGAAACAGATTCTTCCGTTTCAACCCAATCATGCTTCTCTGTATTACTGTTATTAAAAATTTCATAACGGACGTTAGCATTCTTAAGAGGTTCATTATCCATTTGTAAGTGTACATTCAGGTCTATTTTTTGATTCACCTTAACATCTCCTAACTCCATAAAATGCATACCAAATCCTTTGGTATGTTCAGAGTGCTCATGACCTCCTGCTTCATCATGATGCTCTTCAGCACTTACGCCTTCACCAATTGTAATAGACCTTTTTGGCATTGTGTGTAAGTCTTTTGCCGTTGTATGTGCAAACATTTCATAAACTCCATCATGATCAAATGACACTTCAGCAATGTATGTTCCGTCCTGATTATTTTTCGTTTCAATCATTGTACTATCTTCTTCATTTCCTTTTTCCCAGTATTCAAATTTAACTTCATCCGCATCTTTTACATTTTCATCACCGTATGTAACGATTGCTTTCAGTTCAACTGTTTCATCTACATCAGCTTTCTCAGGAGCTTTAAATTCAACTCCAAGCGATTTTACTTCTTCAGATTCCTGCTCTTTTTCCTTTTCTGTTCCATTACTGCACCCAGCTAAAACAGCAATTATCAAAACAAACATTAACATCCATATGCTTTTTCTCATTTTTTGAACCCTCCACTTTTCTTTAATCCTTACTTATTCAAGGACTTTCTTAAGGTCTTTAATAATGACATCTATTTCCTTTGAGTCTACCCCACTGTATCGTTTAATGACTTCCCCATCTGGATTTACTAAAAAAAAGCTGGTACCGTGCGTTACCTGATCAGATCCTTCTGGTGGCTTTTCCAAAAGGGATTTAAATGATTTTATAGATTTTAAGGTTTGAAAGTCATAGCCAGTCAAAAAAGACCAATTACTTGAATCAGCTTGATAACCTTCCGCATACGCTTTTAAAACCTCAGTCGTATTCATGTTTGGGATCAACGCTGAAAGAGATAAGCTGAACATCCAGATTTTCTTCTTTCATTTTATCCTGAAGCTTGGACATGTTTGATGTCATTGGCAGACAGACTGTTGTACAATTTGTAAAAGCAAAATCTGCTATCCACCATTGCCCTTTCAATTCTTCTAAGGATAGTGTTTTTTTATCTTGCGTTGTAAACTCAAAGTCCTGCACTTCTGTCGACATATTTGTTTCAATTTTTTCCCCACAAGCAACTAGAAAAAGGGTAAAACCAATGACTAAAACTTGTAAACTTTTCATATATTAGCATCCTTCCTCTCCTTCATTTAATAATGTTTGCTACAACATTGGTCATTTCCATTCATCTTTTGGAAAATGGTTTCTATTGCTTCACTAAAACTGTAAACTTTTCCTCCAAACCCTTTGACGAATTTATCCGCATGTTCTTTCCACTCGAACGTTAAAACCTGTGGATGACAACAACCCATCTGAACAGATGTATCCATAACATACCAAGCTAAAGGGGCACTTATTGTTGTTTGCCTGAAAAAGTCTGGGCATATTGCTTGAACTACTTTATCCCCTAGTTGACGATGACGAAGAAGTCCACAATGCGCACAACACGTCATTTCAATTTTATTATTCGGTAGGAATAGACGATAAGCCAATCGTTCGTTTACTTTACGACTACAAAAAACACACGCTTCGGAAACAGAAAATTCATTTGTGTTTTCGCGCACTAGCGTAACTCCACCGAACGTTTTTATGACTATTCCTTCATCAATTAATGGTTTTAAATCCCGGTGAATAGTCATTTCAGATACACCAATTTCTTTACTTAATTCGGAAATTTTCATGTTTTGTTTTTCTAGGATGAATTCTCTAATTCGATTTTGTCGTTCTATTGGTAACATATTTCTAATATCCTCCTATTTCATTGATTATTTTTAACAAATTCAAACAATCTCTAACAAGAATCTATCAGTAATGGAATGACTTATCAATAGAATTAATGTGAACACTATGTGAAACATTGAAAATAACACTAAATTCCACTAAATTTTAAAAAGATCCATGTATTTAATTTATTTATGAGTTATTATTATAAATAACAAATTCAAACATATAATATACAGTTATTTAAGATAACATAGGGTGAAACTGAGGTTACATTACAACAAGAAGGAGAATTTTATGTTTTACGAAGTTTTACTTTGGGGCCAACTGGTGTGGAATATTCCACTATTAGTATGCTTTTTAGGTATTGCCATCCTATATGCATACGTACTTAAACAATTTACTAATCTAAAACTTCATAATAAACAACCACTTCTCTTTTTTCTGTCCTTAGGTTTATTATGTCTAATAGTAGGTAGTCCTTTATCAGCTATCAGCCATCTTTCATTCAGTTTACATATGATGCAAATGAGCATTCTTTATTTTATTGTCCCACCTTTAATTCTGGTAGGGATTCCTGACCTTATGTTTAAACAGGTGTTTAAACTTCCAATGATAAAATTAATAAGTAAATTATTTATAACACCCAAGCCTGCTCTGTTTTTATTTGCTTTATTATTCTTAATGTACCATTTACCAGATGTGTTGAACGTTGTCTCCCAGTATTCCTTCATTCAGAATGGATTTTTATTACTGTTATTCATGCTCTCATTTAGTATGTGGTGGCCAATTGTTTCACCAGACCCAAAACAGCGATTCTACAAGGATCAAAAGAAACGTTATGCATTTCTAAGTGGACTTATATTAATGCCTGCCTGCATTTTATTTATCTTCAATGCTTTGGTTGATGGAATAGATAATCCTTTTCTTACTCAAATTACAGCCCACCTTTGCACACCCACTCAAACTAATTCTTTGAATTTACTCCCCTCTCCTTTCAACACTAAATTTGACCATATAATGGCCGGAACATTAATGTTAGGAATGCATAAATTTGGTATCATGCTTTCATTTCGTTTAGGTAGTGGTAGTAAAAGTGAAGGCGACTAATAGGAAGGTATAGATTCTCTGTAGTCCTTTTCTTGAACCACAAAAACTTATTCATAAATTTCGTTTGGTCTAAGTAAGATTAGTTAAGTGCAAGGATAAAATCCTAAATGTTACTAAAGGTGGTGAGTAACTACATGAATGAAATAGTATACTTAGACGTAAAAGGAATGCATTGTCCTGATTGTCCCACAAAAATTGAAAGGGAAATTTCAAAAATGGATGGAGTAACCCAAATAAAAGTTAACTTAGAAACTGAAAATGGTTGTGTAACGTTAAATAGCAATTTGACAGATATTTCCGATATCATTAATAAAATTAATAAAATGGGATTTGAGGCGAAAAACGTCCAAAGTAATACTTAGTAAAATACAGTTACATTAGGAGTTTTCAATGGAAGTTCACTCTTTTGACACTGTTCCCTTCCCTCTTAACATGAGCACTACTAGCTCATGCTAAGGGAGGTTTTGATTTACTTTTCTAATTAGCTTTAAATTAGTCGGAAACTGTATACTTTAGTTTATCAGTCACATCAGGACTTCGTTTTCGCTAAAGTAGATAAAGACCCGGGTTATCCAATTTTCATTAAAACAGTTTAATATAGAATTAACCGACTGTTAAAGTTAACTTCATTAAGTCATACTAATATTCCGAAATCCTTTATTATTTGAACGAAGGGCTTTATATTTATTCTGTAAAAAAACGGAAATGAAACGAAGCAGGAATCCACATTAGGTCCCTGCTTCTTTTAACTTTCATCTTATTCACCTGGTATCACTGGCAACACCACATGTGATGGATGCTCACTATCATGCAGTATCGTTTGGGTTGCTTTTACCATTACGGTTGTGTCGAGTGTGGTTTTGCCGGTGTTTGGATTAACATCGTACCAGGGATAGTTGCTGGAAGCTATTTCGATTCTGATCTTGTGTCCTGGTAAGAACACGTTGCTGGTTGCCCATAGATCTATTTCATATTTGACAACCTTGTCTTTAAGGTTTTCCTGTTCATTTTCTTTGTTGGCAAACGATGCTCGAACGATTCCCTCGGTCAGATTATACGCTGTTCCGTCTGGAAGTACATCGACATCGACAAGTTTTGCTGTAAAATCGGTGTCAGGTGCATCTGTGGCTGCCCATAGTACTACTTTTATCCAGCCTGTAACTTCTAATGGGGTATCCATTGGTTGGGATGTATAAACAACGACATCATTTCTGGTCTCTATCTCGCTTTGGTCGCGTGGTCCTGCATTTCTACCATTATAAAATAGAACACCGCCGCCATTGGTTGGTACTGGGTTCTCGGGATCATGAATGAATTGGTCAGTTTGTTTTTCTGCAGGTGGAACGGTAGTCAACGTACCGGATTCTAAATTTGTGTTTGCGTGACCATCACTGTGAAAATAAAAAGGTGTCATGATGGCACGGTTTAATGGCCACTCTTTTTCGGAACGCCATTGGTTAATACCCATTACAAAAATCTGAACGGGATCGTCATTGTTTGATAAGGAAGTGTGATCATGTTTCAGCCAATAATCAAACCACTTGATATGAAGGGACGTTAAATCGTCTTCCCCATCAATCGATGAACCTGAACTGTTTACTCCGAAAGAACGTTCGCCAATTTCAGAATGGAACATCCCATGTGCCCACGGTCCGATAATCATTTTTTGGTTATCGTCTGTCTTTTTCATGTCTTCATAATTCATAATCGTTGATCCTAAAAAGTTATCGTACCAGCCTGCTAAATGGAAGGCGGGTATAGTTAAATTGGCTGACGTGAGCTTTTCTTTGGATAAGGTTTCTGTGATATGTTCCTTGGTGATATGTTTGGTAAACAATTCTCTGAGTTCTGGATGCTTCATGACTGGTGGCCATTGATTAATTGGTTTATAATCGTGCCATTCTTCGATTTGGTCCAAGTCACTTATAATTTCTTTCATGGATTCGGCGTACGTACTAGTGTCCTGTTTTCGTTTCAAATAATCAGGCGCTATGGAATCTAGAATCCATGTCTCTGCAGCTGCAAACTGAAATACACCACCCTTGTTAAACGCTTCACTGTAAATACTTCCAGTCATCGCAGGGAAAATCGCTTTTAATGATGGTGGCTTTTCCAAGGATGCGTATAATTGTGTAAAACCATAATAAGAAAGCCCGAACATACCAACTTTACCATTGGAATATGGAAGGTCTGCTGCCCATTCGACCGTATCATACCCATCGGTTGACTCCTGAACAAATGGTTCAAATTCTCCTTCAGATGCAAACCGTCCCCTAACATCCTGGATAATCACGACAAACCCGTTTATCGCTGTTCGGATTGGATCGATGTATCGATGCGAAAAATCGGATAGGTTTTTATTATATGGCAGTCTGCATAGTAATACCGGATATGCACCTGCATCATTTGGGCGATATATATTGGCATACAACTTCACGCCATCCCGGACTGTACATGGTACTTCTCTGTCAACAATGATTTGCTTGCTTTCTTCTTTTTCCATGCGTAACACCTCACTAAAAAAATAATGCCCGTGCTACATCAGCACAGGGCATTTTCAGGGTTTTATTTACCCAGCATTTCATTTACTTTATCTTCGTTGTTATCAATCCAGTTTTGTGCAACTTCTTCTGGATCCATGCCTTCTTCTTCAATCTGAACGATCATGTTCTCCACGTCATCGATCGGAATGCTCCAATTGCTTAGGAACTCATAAGCATCTGGTGCGTTTTCCTCCAAATTATTGTTGGTTATAACGTGCACAGATGATTTATCGAAGAATCCTTCATCATCTTCCAATATTTTAAGGTCAAACTTGTTGAACATGGTATGTGGGCGCCAGCCGTAAAATACTACGGGGTCTTCGCTTTGCATCTTACGCATTGCTTCTGCCATCATTCCACCTTCAGAAGAATTGACTTGTTTCATATCAAGTCCATATCCTTCTATGGCTTCATCAATAACCTCTGTTACACTTGCACCTTCTTCGATGCCGTAGAGATTATTTTTAAAGCTGTCTTCTTTACCTTTTAAGTCACTAATGGAGTTGATATCCTCCATATAAGTTGGAACTACTAGGCCAGCATCAGCATCAGCGTAGCTAACTGCAGTATCGTTAATGTCGTTTGAATATTTGTCTAAATAAACTTGGTGGACAGGTAGCCAAGAATCCATAAATACATCAATGTCACCTCGTGAAAGACCAACGAACACACTACCTGCATCTGCTTGTGTTTCCTCAACTGTATAACCCATATCTTCTAATAAAATGCGAGCAACCTTAGTGGGAGGAACGGTGCTTGTCCATGGGGTAACACCAAGCGTAATTGTCTGCTCACCCTCGGAATTTTCACTATCTGTATTCTCTTCGCCATTTGATTCTGATGAGCAACCTACTACCATCAATAGTAATAGTGCTGTAAATGAACTTACTAAAATTTTCTTCATTGTACCTCTCCTTAATGATTTATAGTTTATTACCGATACTCTGTGTCAATCGATCTAAAATAATGGCTAGTACGACGATTGCTAATCCCGCCGCTAGGCCCAGACCAACGTTTACGGTTGATATGCCTTTTAATACTTGAGCCCCTAAACCAGGTGCTCCAATCATGGATGCTACAACAGCCATGGATAGTGCAAGCATAATTGTCTGGTTGATTCCAGCCATTATGGTCGGTACCGCCAATGGAAGTTGTACTTTAAATAACAATTGTTTCCTTGTTGATCCAAACGCCCTAGATGCCTCGACGATTTCTTCAGGCACATGTTTGATCCCTAAGCTTGTGAATCTGACTGCTGGTGGCGTAGCAAAGACGAAAGTTGCAATCACAGCTGGGACACCACCAAGCCCAAATAATAGAATAGCTGGTATTAGATATACAAATATAGGCAGCGTCTGCATGAAATCTAAAACGGGTCGGGTAATCTGGTCTACAACTTTATTGGTTGCACTGAGAATACCAAGGGGGACTCCGAGAATGATAGATATGATCGTGGAGACAATTACAATTGCCAGTGTCTGCAGAGACTCAGGCCACAAGCCAACAGAACCCAAGTATAGTCCACCAATTAATGCAAATAGCGCAAGACCTTTACCAGATAGCTTCCATGCCAATAAGACTACGACAATCGTAATCAACTCAGGTGGGATGGCAACCAAAATATTGGTAACACCCTCCACAAATGATCTCAAGATCAAGCTGATTTGGTTAAAGAATCCACTGAGTTCTGGTAATAGCCAATTATTCACAAACGAGTTTGTCCATTCCTCTAATGGGAAGTAAAAGTAATTCATGTGGACACCTCCTCATCTTTTTCCTTGCCAAGAACCAATCCAGAAAGAATGGATACCCTGGAAATGATCCCGATTAATACCCCATCATCCAATACCGCAATCGGATATTTTGCATCTGCAGCAACTCCTAGCAGACTATCCAACGGTGTATCCGGAGAAGTTGTATGAACATCTTCAATCAGAAATTCATCTATGGCTATATGTTCTTTATATGCTTTAATAGCGTCATCAATCGTCAGTAATCCTTTGTATTTCTTTTCTTTATCAACAACAAAGATACTGGATGCTCCGACTTCTTCCATTTTTCGTACCGCTACGCGAGGACCATCTTTATACGATATCAACACTTCAGGTTTTCGCATGACGTGTGATGCTTCTAGAACTTTGGAACGGTCAACATCTTTCACAAATTGGGAAACATAATCGTTTGCCGGATTTTCAAGGATTTCTTCAGCAGTTCCAATCTGAACGATTTCGCCGTCCTTCATGATCGCAATCCGATCACCCAATTTGAGCGCTTCATCCAGATCATGGGTGATAAATAGAACCGTTTTGCCTAACCTATTTTGTAATTTCAATAGTTCGTCCTGCATCTCGGTACGGATAATCGGGTCCAACGCACTAAATGCTTCATCCATTAGCAAAATATCGGTGTCGTTGGTAAGTGCACGGGCAAGCCCCACACGCTGCTGCATTCCACCACTTAATTCACTTGGTTTGCTATTTTCATAGCCCTTTAATCCAACATCCTCAATGGTTTTCATGGCTTTCTCATTACGTTCTTCCTTACTAATGCCTTGGATTTCTAACCCATATGCCACATTATGTAGGACAGACCGATGTGGGAGCAGACCAAAGCGTTGAAAGACCATTCCAAGCTTTTGCCGTCTAGTATGGATCAACTGTTTCTGATCCATTTTGGTGACATCCTCACCATCAATGCGTACTTCTCCTTCTGTTGACTCTATTAATCTATTGACTAATCTGATCAGGGTTGACTTCCCGCTTCCAGAAAGACCCATGATCACAAATATTTCGCCTTGTTTAACTGTAAAAGAAGCTTTGTTTACTCCAACGGTCATACCAGTTTCCTGTAATATGTCCCCTTTTGACTTTCCGCTTCCTAAATGTTTCAGCCCTTGTTGAGGATGAGAACCAAATATTTTCGTAAGATCTTTCACTTCTATTTTGTTCATAAAAATTCTCCTCGTTTTATTCCTTCTTTTTCTTTATTCCAATTCGTCTTCCTGCTTGTTTAGGTAATTCCAATTGGTTATGTTCGCTCCATATCTTCTGGACTTTCGTTACTACTGGCTCCGGAAATGGTGCAGGCTTACCTTGCAGCGTATCCATTCCCATCAGCATTTGTTCACTGGTCGCCAGTATTTCATTTTCATTGTTGGTTAAGTAAAAGAAGACATGCATTCGTTTTGCGTCCGTATCCAATAATTGCATGGTTACATGAAGCTCTTCGTTCTCATGTGCTTCCTGTAAATAACAAATATGGGTTTCTAACGTAAACATGGTATAGGACAGGCTATCTCGTGCATCCGCATCCAGACCGATAAAATCTATCAACCGATCAACAGCAATACTGAATACAACTGCATAGGCCGAGTCGTTCATATGGCCGTTATAGTCGACCCACTCCCTGTGGACTAAAGTCTGATAACGAAACGATTGATTCTCCATGGTCATGCTCCTCCTCTATTGCCCACTCTTTGCAAGGCTTCTTGACTCCGGCCAATAATCTTCAACCAGATCAATGAGCTTTACTAAAAATTCATCACGGCGATCTTCCATCTTGGAAACAGACATATCTCCGGCATGGCTTTCACAGCCCTCGACTACTTTTTCCTTTAATTCATCTGTTAATTCAGGTGCCTCGAGCTTCGTCCATGGTAGTTTTAACGCCGGTCCAAATTGCTCCAGCATATGACGCATCCCCTTCTCGCCACCTGCTAGATGGAAGGTTAAAAATGGTCCCATCTGTGCCCAGCGTAATCCTGCACCATACACAATAGCGGCGTCCACTTCTTCGGTTGTGGCAATGCCATCGTTAACCAGGTGCAACGCTTCCCGCCAAAGGGCTTCCATCAACCGGTCAGCAACATGTCCTTCAATTTCCCGCTGTACCACCAATGGTTTCATTTGAATAGATTCATAGAATTCAACTGCTCGATCAATTGTCGTTTGCTCTGTTCCTTGACCTCCAACGAGTTCGACAAGTGGCAGAATGTTAACCGGATTAAATGGATGCGCAACAATTAAGCGCTCCGGATGTGTTAGATTCTCCTGTAAGGTACTTGGTTTAATACCTGATGTGCTAGATCCAATAATAGCTTCTGGGTTAGCATGCAGATCGATTTCTTCCAATACCTTTTTTTTCAAATCTTCCCGTTCAGGAACGTTTTCCTGAATCACATAAGCGTCTTTGACAGCTTCTTCGATGGTGCGAACGAATGTGATGCGGTTACGTGCCGCCCCTTCAGCAAGCCCTATTTCCTCCATCGATATCCATGCACGTTCTACATTTTGATGGGTACGTGCCTCTGCTCCAACAGCTGGGTCAAATGCAACCACATCATACCCATTTGCTAAAAAGCGGGTGATCCATCCGTTTCCAATTACCCCTGTGCCGATGACGGCTAGTGTTCGTTGTTCGTTTTGATGCATTTTTGTTTCCTCCTTAAGGGGTTCTCAAACCATATTGTTTTCGTGCTTCTTCTGGTGTCATAATCTCTATATCGTTCTCATGCAACGTGTTCACTGCTTTTTCTACGAGCTGGTCGTTACGAGCTAGTACGCCCTTTTTAAGGTATAAATTATCCTCTAGGCCTACACGAACATTTCCACCAAGCATTGCTGTCTGTACAGCTATGGGATGTTGCATTCGTCCAATCCCAAATGCTGACCAATGCGCATTTTCCGGAAGACGATTTTTTAAATATAATATCGTCTCCGCATCCGCTGCTGCCCCCCACGGGATGCCTAAGCAGAATTGAAACATGGGATCCCCATCAATAAGTCCTTCATGTATTAATTGATTAGCAAAACGCAGGTGCCCGGTATCAAAACACTCAAGCTCAGGCTTTACACCACTTTGCTGTACCAGTTTTGCTTGCTTTCTTAACCAGTCAGTGGGACTCATATAAATCATGTCGCCAAAGTTCGTACTCCCGCAATCGAGTGTGCACATCTCCGGCAGTAGTTCCCCAACTGGTTCATGACGTTCTTCCGGTCGCTGTATGTCTGTACCATTGCCTCCAGCAGCAGGTGTATCCAAACTTGGTATAAAGTCACCGCCACCACCTGAGGTTATATTGATAATGACGTCCGTTTCAGATTCTCTAATACGATCGACAATTTCACGATAATGATCCACCTCATGACTAATTCCACCAGTATGCGGATCACGAGCATGAACGTGTGCTACAGTTGCGCCAGCTTTTGCAGATTCAATAGCAGCTTCAGCGATTTCTTTGGGTGTTACTGGAACGTGCGTACTTTTACTGGTTGTATCTCCCGCACCTGTCACCGCTGCAGTTAACATGACCTTTTTACTCATATAAATTCTCCTCTCTTGTAAAGCGTTATATTTATGTACCATCCGGACGGTTTATGTTCACAAGTGATACTATACCATCCAGACGGTTTATATGCAACAGCCTTTTTGTCAGGAAAATATCACCAATTAATTTGTGCAGTACATAAAAATAGTCCAAAACCGTTGATGAATCTAGGGTATTGGACTATTAAAAAATCCATTAGAAAACTTGGCATTCGTAAAAGGGATTCTTGGTACGTACTTTGCTTTCTTAGAAACCCTTATGCTTTGGAGTGCAAACCTTTATGGCGAATGACCTAGTTGCTCTTATGCAAATAAGAAAGTTTTATTTGCTAAAAAAATACCATCCTGGGTGATGGTATTTCCTAAAACGTTCTATTCATTTGCCCAATCCATTAACATTTTATAAATGGTTTCTTTCTTTTCTTTCTCAATATGATGTATATCAAAAAGCTCTGCAAGCCATATTCCATCTGTTGCCAATCGTATAATGGTAGCCTTGACCGGATCAAGTCCGTCGTTTTCGATCTCTTCCTGCCACTCCGAATACAGGTGACGAATTGGATCTAGTAATTCAGCATTAACAGCTTTTGCAGCCAGCAATCCAGAGTTCATATCTTTATTTGTGTAGGTTTGGTTAAATGTGACATTAACATAGGAACGTGTCCATTTCCCCTTATCAGTTGGATCGATTTCAGTATTATGGACTATTTTCTCTTTATAATTGTTCGTAAGATGATCAACCATTCCCTTTACCAACGCTTCTTTAGAAGGATAATGATAGAGCAAACCACCTTTGCTAATACCCGCTTGTTTAGCTACAGCATCCAGTGTTAAATTAAAAATGCCCTGTTCGCTGACAATATTCGAGGCAGCATCAAGGATTTCCTGCTTTCTTGAATTTCGACCCATTTCAATCCCCTTTTCTAGTAATGGAGGTACATGCAATATTACTATACTACCCGGACGGTTTTTTTGCAAATCCTAAAATAGTTAATTAAATCCGTATTTCATTGGCGGCATTATACTATTTTAACTTGGTTTATCGTTTCAATTAACTTAAAAATATGCAAATACTGATAAATTTCATATTTCGCTGATAAAGTAGCCAAAAGTGCTGATAAATTCCTAAAAGTGCTGATAAAACATCCATAAGTGCTGATAAATCTTCAAATTCGCTGATAAATTATATCCGTGCCCTATTCATAGTTCTGATTTACCGCCAAATCAGAAAATCAACCACGTTCAAGTTAGATGATTACGGCCACTGAAATGTACCACTTGTGACATACTTTTTACCACTGAATGACAAAGAATGTACCAGTAAATGCCATGCGTTTACCACCTAATACCTTTGTATAATTAATGAGCACACCTATGGGTGTGACATTATTATATGGAGGTATTTTTTTATGATCCATTATCAAAAGATATTGGAATTAAACGATGAGGGAATCAGTCTCAGAGGCATTGCCGCAAGTACCGGTAACTCTCGTCAAAAAGTAACAGAGATCATCAGCTTGGCTGAAAAGAAAGGATTAGTGTTTCCGTTAGACGAAGAAATGACGGATCAATGGATCGAGGAGTTTCTCTTTCCAGAGAAAACTATGGAGGGTTCTGGACGACAACCATTGAAACTTGATTATATTCATGAAGAGTTGGCGAAGCCTAACGTGACGCTTTCCCTTCTCCACCATGAATACGAAGCTGAGTGTCGTGCGAATCAAAAGATTCCTTACTCGTATCGCAGTTTTCTGCGACATTACAGTAAATATGCCGATAAGTATAAAGCCACTTTACGTATCCGTAGAAAACCAGGCGAAATCATGGAGGTTGATTGGGCAGGATCCACATCCTTCATCATTGATAGAGATACTGGCGAGAAGGTAAAAGCGTATGTTTTCGTTGCGACACTGCCTTGTAGTCAATTTTCGTATGCAGAAGCCACGTTATCGATGGATTTACACTCATGGATAACCGCACATAACCATGCGTATAAGTATTTTGGTGGTACCACACAAATTATTGTGCCAGATAACCTTAAAGCGAGCGTCACGAAACATACTACACGTGAGTTAGTGTTAAACCCAACTTATAGGGAAATGGCAGATTACTATAATACTGTAGTCATGCCTGCACGGGTGCGCACACCAAAAGATTATTCCGAAGTTTTTATTATCCCGAATTACGGCTGCTATTGTTGATAATAACAGCCACAAATTCTATTATCTTCGGGATAACTATAGACAGACGGTCATGCTATTTCAAACCACAAAGTTTTAATATCATATCCTCATTACCTTCCCAAACTGGGATCTCACTAGTTGAGTTGCTATCCAGTTTGGCTGCTTTTTCAAGGGCATCCCTTATCATGGTAGTGTCGGCCGAGGCATAGATGCTCGTTGTTGTAGAACTTTCATGTCCAAGGAAATCTTTTATATAAGAAAGCGGGATACCTGATTGATATAAATGCATCGCCCGGCTATGTCTAAATAAATGTGCATGTACCTTTTTAGGGACTTCTGGACAGGTAGTCCTTGCTTGTTCGGCATATTTTTTTATGAATACAGAGGCATTATCGGGGGACATTGCTCCCTTTTTCCCTTTAATTACAGTATAAAACAGATAGTCATCGGTGTTTTCTAAACCTGTTGAATGAAATATTTTTAGATATTCTTTTAAATGAAGAATAGTTTTCTCCATTAAAGGAACTGCCCTAACCTTATTTCCCTTGCCAGTAAGATAGATGCATGGGATATCCAGATCGAGAGAAATATCCCGAAGCCTTAGATTAAGGATTTCCTGTATACGTCCACCAGTATCATACATGACTATCATAAAGAAACGGTTCCGCAGACCGAGTTTGTCTTTTACATTAGGCTGTGTCAGAATTGTTTTCAACACTTTCTGCGACATATATGATACTCCCTTTTTCATCTCCCGAAGAGCTGTTATGTCCTGAATATCCATGTATATTGCTGTAAGCGAGGGTTCTTCAATTGTACAATAATGCAGAAAAGATTTTAGTGCAGCTAGCCGTTGATTTCTGGTAGAAATGCTACAGTTTCTCGATGATTGAAGCCATTCTAGGAATTCGTACACCAAACCATGATTAATCATTTCGAAAGTAATCTTAGTAAAAGGAATCTTCTTTTGATCCGACAGAAAAAGCCGTAAGAGATTTATAGTATCCCGATATGCTTTGATTGTGTTAAGGCTATAACATTTATTTCTTGGCAAATACACCGTCAGGAAGCTGCGGACATATTTAAAAAAGGTACCTTCTATCGACTTATTCATAATCCACCTCCGGAAGGAGGTTTTCAGATATTCCCCTGGACTTATCGCGGAACACAGGGAAGAACTCTGGAACCAGATGCAGGTAATAATCTGTATCTATCTGATTTTCGTGACCTAGATACATGCTTAGATATGGAAGATATGCATTGATATCCTTCCCTCCCTTCACCCACTGGTTCAGCCGGTTAACGGCAAAAGTATGGCGGAAATCATGAACTCTTGGAGGATTTCCTGTGCATGTCTTCGCTACGGTAAGGTTATCCCAGAATAAATGAAACCAGTAGTTTATCAGGCTACGATTATAGAAGTTTCCTTTCTGATTTGGGAAAAATGCAATTCTATTAGGATAATGGAATTGGATTCTTTCATCGTACATCTTACATAGATGTAACATATCGTCAGACAAATATATGATTCTATCTTTATGACCTTTCGATTCCCGGATAAATACAGACCCCAATTTAAAATCCACATCTGACACTTGAAGCATTCGTGCTTCAGACGACCGAAGCCCGCAACTATATAGGAGCCTAAAAAGTACCGGTATGACTAGATGTCGACCTGGACTAAAAGCGCTCACCTGACAGGCATCTACTGCCTTAAAAAATTTAGACAGTTCCTGACTTGTAAATATGTGTGGTACATAACGTATTTGCTTTTTCGGTATATTGGAAGATAAGACATAAGCATCAATTCCGATAGTGTTCATATATTTTGCCAGCTGTCTTATAGGTGTAATTCTACGCATAAGCCCATTTTGGTGTTCATTTTCTTTTAATGATGCCCAGCTCATGACAATGTCAGAGGTTAATGTATGTTCATTAGGAAAATATTTTATGCAATATTTATCAAACGTGCGTAAGATCCTTCCTGAACTGACATAAGGGTATCCAAGAGACTGCTTCTGTTCAACCAGACCTTCTATATAGATCCTGAAATTACTATTATAAGGATACTTCATAACAGTTCCTCCTTTGTCACTTCAATACCTTGAAATGTGAGAGCACATGCCTTCAAATGTTTTTCATCTGTTGAAAGATATACCTTGCTGGAGGACATGGAGCCATGTCCCAATGTATTGGATATCACAGGAAGTGATATTTCCTGTGAAAGCATTCTTGCAGCCACAGTATGGCGGAAAATATGAAATCCTTTCCGCTGATTTCCTGACTGCCGGATGTCCGCCTTTTTCATGATGCTACAACTGATGGCATAACAGTTGGAACGAGATAATTTTGTGTATGGTGCCTGGTATCTCAGAAAAACATAGGGAAGACTGCTTTGAGGTCTTGCATTTAGTATATAGTCAGACAATGCATTACCGATATCTGTAAGAATAGGTAACATTAAAGGCCTTCCGTTTTTCTGTTGTACGATGGCGATTGTCTTATTCCGCCAGTCAATGCTGGATATTTCTAAATTTGTAATGTCAATGCTTCTAAGCCCTGTGCGCATTGCCAAAAGCACCATGGCATAGTTACGCTTTCCAATACAGGTGGAACGGTCGATTGACTGAAGTAGACGGTCTTCTTCTTCCTGTGTAATAGTTGGTACAACAGCGGTTCTTCTCGAACCGCTGCTTGGAACTGCCAGAACTAATTTTTCTTTAGTCGCACTTTCTTTATAGAGATATTTCAAAAAGGACCGAAGTGCAGATAGTACAGTTCGCATACTGGTGCTTTGGTAAGATCTTGCTATATAAGGAATAAAACTTCGAACGTCATCGAGCCGGAGATCAGATATATTTTTATTGAGTTCTAAATGTACATATTTTAAAAACTGCCTCGAAAGTGTCTCATAACACCTGCGTGTCCCATTACCTTTTCCGGAACGGATAAGTTCTTCCACATAATCGGCTTGCAACTGCTTCATTTCGATGGAAAGAGGGCTGTTGGCATCCGCAAAATGGAATTTCCAGCTATAACTGCCTGTTTTCAGAACTTCAAGAAGAATCAGCACAGAAAGGCGTCTGAGTTTATAACGCCAGTTCTTAATCAGTCCTTTGTCAAGATTATCCTTCGACTCTAATACAAAACGATTTGCCAATTCCTCGGAAAAGTATGATTGCCCGTTTGATTCAAAAAAATGAGTCAGTTCATCCCATGCCAATCCATACTGATAGACTGTAGATGCACTATGTTGGATTGGTTTTATTGCCCCCTTAGCTTGGGTAATCAATTCTGTCATTAAAATTTCTTTCATCTTTTCGCCTCCATAATTATATTTGGGAACATCCCGATTTAATTATGAAGTGGGTGGAAAAAATGAACAACAATTATCCCGAACATTTAACTCCCTTAACGTGATAAATAAGGAAAAGCAGTTAAATGTTCGGAATAATAAAAACTTCGGAATAATCCTTGTTATCAAGAATTCAGGATAACAAGGATAAAGCCAGTGTAGAAGGTTCAGTTAATGTCATCTCTACATGGATCATTGCAGCCTTAAGAAATACACATTGTTTCAGTATCGATGAATTAAATGAAGAAGTTTGGAAGAAGTTAGCTGAATTTAATGAACGTCCCTTTACTCGTAAAAAAGGGTGTCGTCTGTCGGCATTTGAGGAAGAGGAGAAATTCGCACTTTCCCCTCTACCATCAACGCCTTACAAAATGTCTGAATGGAAAACAGCGAAAGTACGTCCTGACTATCACATCTCTGTCGATAGTATGTTTTATTCTTTGCCATATGAGTATATCAACCGAGGGGTAGATGTGAAACTTTCAGACGACCTAGTTGAAGTTTATTTCAATCATATGCGGGTAGCTTCCCATAAACGATTATATGGGAAATTCGGCCAATTATCTACTATTCGTGATCATATGCCTGATAATCATAAGTTATTTGTGGACCAAACACCAGAAGCTGCATTTGAATGGGCTGAAAGTATGGGAGCTTCCACATTGACTGTCGTTAAATATATTCTAGATACTTCTCAAACTGAAAAACTAGCGTTACAGTCAATATTTTCTTTAAAAAAGTCTGAGCGCCGTTATACCAAATATGAAATTGAACGTGCATGTAAAATGATTATTTCTATGACAAAAAGGCCTACGGTTAAGAGTATTCAAACCATCTTAAAGAGCAATAAAAAGAATGATGCCGAGCAAGAAATGAAACGCAAAACAGAAACTAGTGAAAATAATTTTGGCTTCACAAGAGGAGCTCATTACTATGGAGGAACAGACAAATGATGAATGATCAAACGCTTTCTAAATTACACGAAATGAAGTTGAATGGAATGGCGGAATCCTATAAAGAGCAAGCATCAAACAAGGAGTTTCAAAAGATGAATTTCGAAGATCGATTTTCTTTACTCGTTGATTTAGAGCATTCCCGTCGGAAGAGCAATAAGCTTCAACGCTTGATAAAAACAGCTACTTTTTTAAATTCAAATGCCTGTATTGAAGATATAGAATACCACGAGGACAGAAGATTAAATAAAGAAATGATTCTAAAATTGGCTAGCTGTAATTATATACAAGACAGTCATAATATCATATTGAAAGGAGCCACTGGCTCAGGTAAATCATATATAGCAAGTGCATTCGGAGTAGCTGCTTGTCGTCAATTTTATAAAGTGAAATATATTCGCCTACCGGAACTATTGGATGAATTATCACTCGCAAAATTAGCTGCAGACGGAAGCTACCGGAAATCTATTAAAATATACACGAAGGTTGACCTACTCATACTTGATGAATGGTTACTGACAGATTTATCAACCGATGAAGCAGCAATCATACTGGAAATCACAGAAGCTCGCCACAAGTTAGCTTCTACTATTTTTTGTTCACAAATCGACCCTAGTGGATGGCATATTAAATTAGGTAATGAAACGATAGCAGAAGCTATTTTAGACCGAATTATCCATGACTCCTATCAAATCCTGATAGATGGAGAAGTCTCCATGCGTGAGCGCCATGGGTTAAGTGGAGAAATCTGATATGACAATTATGACGAAAAAAGACCTAAGGGAGTTGGAGGAATACTTCTACTGTGTCGGATACAAGCACTGGTATCCGTTCCCCAAGGAACTAGAAACGCAGTTGATGGACACCTATGGAAATGAACCCTTTCCTCATGAATGGAATGAACAGGACATTTTTGAGGGTTCTAGAAAAATAATTATAAAGTACTTTAAAAACAATTCTAATTAACAACAATGTAAAAGAAAAGCCCTACAGTTTATGAAACTAGTAATCTGTAGGGTTTTATGATGGTTGGTAAAGGTGTTGGCATTGTGTGGTAAATTCAGTGGCGAACACTGGTAAAAAACATGGCAAGGGTGGTAAAATCACGTGGCCGTAATCAAGTTAGAAATTACATGAAATTTTCCGTATGAAATTAATTCCTATGCAACATTCTCAAATGGGTCTTTTCGGTAAAGACCTCTTCAATCCTCCCAAACTACTACCGAATACTCACATTAATACTATGATCTACCACATACCTAAATCGAATCGTTTCCTTCTCATTTGTCGGAACTTCTACTAGGAATTCTATCGTTTTCGTATCTGGGTAGTTTCTGCAATCTCGCTGAATTTCAATACCAGTTACGGTAGAGAAAAAAACTATGATTTGAAAAACAAAATCGAGAAATATTAAGAAATAATGATCCATCCTGCACATAAAGCAAGATGGATCTTATTGTTTAATTAGCTGCAATTCATCATTTTTACTAAAAACATGGTGCATATTAAAAGTATTGTTCAATTTTCTAATGACTGAGATATTTATCTTTCTCTGTGGAACGGCTTTTGGATTTAATTTTTCTATCTTTGCTTCATACGTTTAAACTCTACCTTATCACCGGGTTTTAAATTATTGAAGATTTCTTCACCATCATAATAACGCCAACCAGCAATATAAAAGTCTAATTCAAAATGATTATCGTTTACATATATCGGGTTTACAAACTCATAAGAGTCAGTTGCTAATCGACCGCCAGTTGCTTGCAACAAATCCATTTCTGTGTAGTCTTTAGGCAATCCTAATTCTTGTAACAGATCATCAAAATCAGGTCTTCTTCTATCGGAGAGCCAGCATTCGAAAGGCACAGAAAGTCGATTCGATGAATACGTTCTATCCGTATACGGGAAAGCTAAATGTGGTTTATATCCTTTTTCTATAGCTTCACTTAGTTTTCTTCTATAACCATTTTCATGAATTAAATTACCTACATGATATCTCTGACGCGTTTTAGTATTTTGCCAATATCATAACGATTAAAGTCCTGATGCAGCCGAAAAAATAACGTAACCCAGAGTAAAATAGATAAACGTAATGAATCATCAAATTCCAGAACCAGCCTAAACATTCACAATTAGATCCATTGCATTTCGGTATTTAGGTAAAATCATTTTTCTTGTAACAAGGTTTCTGGAAAATTTCCCTCCCAAGTGGTTTTAAATCATTCTATGATTATTGCGGACAGAATGAGCCAGCTGTGCGGAGTTTTGAGCCACCACTTGTGGACGATTAAGCCAGTAAGTGCTGAGTCGAGAGCCAATAGGACTAAAGAATAAACAGCTATTAGAAACGTAGAAGCCTCCAATAGCTGCTGCTTATCTTATTTAAAGCGTTTCCCGTCTAGTTGTTTATCAATGATTTCAAGAGCTGAGCGAACAAGTTCAACATGGTCCAATTTCTCTTCATCCAGCCAGCCACATGGAGGTAATAGTTTCTCTTTTACTTCCTGCATTATGTCATCAGGTAAATACATATGAAAAAATACTTAGCTATACGGATTTCCACTTCTTCAGAAAGCATTGAGATATCTCCAATCCATGACGCTCTCTCATCGAAACTCCCCCGTCAACTAGTATTTTTTAGAAATAAATCCGGATGGTGATAGGCACCCAAAATTACTTATATAGTTGTCTTTATATTTAATAATACTTTTTTGTCTTCTTCTCTTAATAGGTCATCTTGATATTTATTTGAATCTTGAATCCAATTAGCTTTATTCATAGCCCATTCATATTCATCTGTTGTTTTATCTAGTTCAGCGGAAATGTATTCTTTGATTAGGTTCGAATTAAAATAGTTCATCGAATTATTCAGCAAATCCTGAGTTCTTTTATAGTCTTTTTCTCGCCGCTTTCTAAGTAATTCTCTCTCCTGTTCTTCTTTCAATCTTTTCTTTTCCGCTATTATATAGGATTTTTCTTCTTCATCAATGATTGATGGAAGTGAAAATATGTTTAAGAATACTTTTCTTAATAAATCTTCAGCCGTCATAGTTTTCGTTTGTTTCATTAACTTTTCATTTTTACTCCAATTACGCCAATACAACTTGTAACCTACTTCAACAATTATTTTTCCTGTTGTTTCATACTTAAATGTGTTGTAAGTTGAATACTCTTTATCATCTGGTGAGAACATTATTTTTTTACAGGGAATTTTAAAGTTTAATAAGATAGTATATTTTTTATACAGTACTTGTGTTTCATCAAACTTACTAACGATTTTTGCTCCTGCCTTTTCAAGTGCTTTAAATAAACTATCGATAAAAGGTAAAATTTCTGGAATGATTTCACCAGAAGCTGACTTAATTCTTAATTTATCTTCTCTATATGATTGAGTTTTTTTGCGGTATTTCACTATTTCCCTATGGGGTTTACTAGATAAATTTTTATTAATATTTAACATGTTATAAATATCAGTTAAATTTTCTTGATCAGATTCTAAGTATGAAAAATAGGTCGGTTTTTCCTTTTCTTCTTTCTTTATAGATGAAACGACATTTTTTTTCAGTAGAGGTACTAATGGATGTTTTGTCATTTACAGCTGTTATAATTTTTTTAGGTGCTACTGCATTTTGTTTTTTAGCTTTTCCAAGAGCAATTATTCGATTATCATTTGGATTTGGTAGTAGTGGTTGGACTGGCTTCTCATTCCCCATATGTAAACTACTCCAATAAGATGCTGTAGGTAGTGGCATATCATTACTAGTACAAGCATTTTTCAATTTATTATATGGAACATTTAGTTCTTTAGCTGTTTTAGTAATTCCTATACTCCACAGTTTTTCATATAAATCATTCCTAGAGATTGATAGCATTCTTTTTTCCCTCTCCTCATCCTTTACTTCATTTTATATTCATAGGAAATTTCAGTCAATTTAAAACAAAAATAAGCCCATGCCTGTATTGACATGAGATCGAAAAGTTTTATATAAGCATCAAGTAGTACAATCCTTCTAGCAATCTATAGCTCATGAGAAAATGATGTAGGTTATTCTCTTCCTATATCTCTGGCTCTCAAGTCCGCAAATGGTGGCTCATTTTATCCGCAATCACTGGCTCAAAACTCCGCACCCGTGGCTCAATTCATCCGCAATATTCAACAACAATCTGTCATTGCTTATAACAAGAAAAATGAAAGTGAACCTTTTGGCTTTGATAAGCATTTTGCCCCGACCTGTTTCAGGGAACACTCGTACCGTTATGATAGTTTTGATGGCAAATACGAAACGTTGAAATACACTAGACCAAAAGAGTGCAGTGATTGTCCTCTAGCAAACGAAGGTATCTGCCAAAAGGTTTATAAAGTAAAAATCACAACAGATCTCAGAAGATATACAGCACCAGCACGAGGATCAAAAGCATGGAAAACAATTTTCAAACGCCATAGTGCAGTTGAACGCGTCAATGCTTACTTAAAGGAATACTTTCAACTCAACAATGTTCGTAATCGTACAGGTAAACGTGCAAAAGTTGACTTTGACATCGTAACGCTTATTTATAATGCTTCAAAATTGGCTGCAGATCGTATCAATACACTGTTAAATCAGCAACAAGCTGCTTAAAATAATTTTTTAAACTGTATTTTTAAAATTCTGTAGGTCTTTATATTTTTAAAAAGAGCAATTATGAAATTGATTCATATTCGGAAAAGAAGAAGATTCCTAATTAGTTTATTTATTGGGTTCGAAGGATTTTTTATATTGCATTAATTTGTAATTAAAGAATATAAGGAAAATATGTGTGAGGAAATAAACCAGTTTATTCTTAGTTGATAATACTAAATATGATTTTGTTTTTTACTTATCAGAGAAGTGTATAATGAGGAGTTGCTTAAGCTTTTTTTTAATATACTATTCACAGTCACAATTAGTTCACTTGTTAGCTAACTTCTCTTTTAACGGACACATTCAACCCTATTTATTATTTTCTTCAAAAAACTTGAATGTGTCCATTAGTTTATATTGAATAGTCGTGAATTAAATAACTAAATTAATTGTAATTTATTTCTTTTTGTAACTTTAAAAGTGATTTATCTAGTATCTCTAAAATTTCATCTATCTCTGTATTATTAACAGTTAATGGAGGGGCTATAATAATGTGCTGACCTAATTTGCCTTTTTTTGCACCTGAACCCGGATAAAGTACTAAACCATTTTCCATTGAAATTTGATTTAATCTTTCTGAAACTTTTTCACTTGCCTTAAAATCTTTATCATGATCTCTATTAGGTACAAACTCCAAACCAATTAACAGCCCCTTACCATTAATGGATTTTATCATTTTATATTTATCGTAAATTTGATTTAGTCCTTTTAATAAGTATTCACTTTGAATATTACAGTTGTAAAGAATATCATTTGATTTATAGTAATTTATAGCAGCTAGTCCGGTTGCAACTAAAACAGGGTGCCCACTATATGTAAAACCATGTTTAAATATCCCATTACTATTTTCTAGAATAGCTTTTACAATATCATTATGAACAATTATTCCTCCTAAAGGTGCATATCCCCCAGTTACTCCTTTACCAAATGTAATAATATCTGGTATTACATCAAAATATTCTATCGCAAAGTTCTTTCCAGTTCTACCGAAACCTGTCATCACTTCATCAATTATTAATAACAGATCATTTTTTTTACATATATCTTTAATTCTTTTAAAATATTCATATGGTGGGACCATAGCACCCTGTTGACTGCCTACTATTGGTTCACAAATAATAGCTCCTATATTTTCAGCACCATAATTTTTAATTAAACTCTCTAGTTCGTCAATATAATTAGTTAACGACATATCTTCATTATCTGTGATTGGTGAATTAATATGAGGATGTTCATATAGCAAAGCAGAAAAGGACGTTCTTCTTTTCAGATCCCCACCTATTGAAAGGGTACCTAATGTATTGCCGTGATATGATTGCCATCTACCAACAATTAACCTTTTAAATTCATTTCCCCGATCTTTGTGATATTGATGAACTAGTTTTATAGCACTTTCATTTGCCTCAGATCCACTACATGTATAGAATACCTTTGAAAAATTTTTGGGTGCTAAATCTATAATTTCTTTAGATAATTTATATAATACTTCAGTTTCAAACCTCAGTGAGTGAACAAATGCAGCTTTTTTTGCTTGTTGATTCATAGCATCAGTTATTTGTGTCACTCCATGTCCAAGATTGGCAGCTACAGCTCCACTACAACCATCAATAAATTTCTTACCACTACTTTCATAAAGATAAACACCCTCAGCACGGTCAATAATTGGATATTCAAGATTTAAATTTCTGTGAAAGACATGATCATCTTCTTTACTTATATTGATTTTAATTACCTCCTTTCCCAAAACTGGTATGTTTAGTCTTGACAGTTTTCTATAACTGTTGCTGTACCTTGTCCTCCTGCTATACATGCTGTAGTGAGTCCATATTTTAAGTTGCGTTTTCTAAGTTCATGAATTAGCGTTACAAGTATCCTAGTACCTGTACACCCTAAAGGATGCCCTAATGCTATTGAACCTCCATTAACATTAACATGTGTGTTATTTATATCCCATTCTTTTAAAACTGCTAAAGTCTGCGCTGCAAAAGCTTCATTTAGTTCGATTAAGTCCATATCCTTCAACTGTAAATTAGCCATTTTGAGGGCTTTTTGGGATGCAGGTAATGGTCCTAATCCCATTTCTTTTGGATGAACACCTGTGGACGCAATACCTTTTATCCTAGCAAGTATTGGCAGATCTAGCTCTCTCGCTTTCCTTTCACTCATAACTGTTAGTAAAGCAGCTCCATCATTTCGACCTGATGAGTTACCTGCAGTTACAGTACCGTCCTTACTAAAAACTGGTTTTAATTTAGATAACTTTTCAATACTTGTGTTTCTTGGATGTTCATCTTTAGTTATCAGGCTAAAGCCATTTCTATTATCTATTTCAACTGGAACAATTTCGTCATCAAATCGATTTGTTTTAATTGCATTCAATGCTTTCAAATGACTATTTAGAGCGTATTCATCTTGTTCTTCTCTACTTATACTATATTTGTTCGCTAAATATTCTGCTGTGTCACCCATATTAAACTCCCCATATATCTCTTTAGGCTGTGAGTTAGGTTGACTTTCAATATTAGAGTCATAAAATGTAATATTCCCCGCTTTATGATTTAAGAATCTATTGCCCATTGAGTAGTATGGTGCTTGTGACATACTTTCAACTCCTCCAGAAAGTACCACTTCTGATAAACCACTATTTATTAATAGAAATGCCTCATGAACAGACTGCATTCCTGATCCACATTGTCTATGAACAGTGTGTGCCGGTACGTTCTCTGGAATTCCAGAAAGCAAAGATGCAACTCGAGCTATATTAGGAGCATGTGAATTCTGCTTAGTTTGGCCTAAAATAACTTCTTCTACATGCGATTTGTCTAAACCGAGATTAGCAAAAGAATTTTTAATAACATTTGATATGAGCTTCTCAGCACTCACTTCTGACAAACTACCATGCAATTTTCCTATGGGAGAACGCAAAGCATTTACAATAACTACCATTTTAAACCCCTTTCTATTTCACTCTAAATTTAACTCCTGTTTTCTTAACAACTTCTTCTAAGGAGCTATTTTTATCAATCTCTTTTAAATAAATTCCATCTTCATCAAAAGAAAACGTAGCAAGTTCTGTAACAATCATATCTATTTTACGTAGAGACGTTTGTGGATACCTTAATTTATTTACAATTTTAGGTTTTCCATCTTTTGTAGTATGAGTCGTAGCAACAATAATCTTTTTTGATCCTTCAAGTAAATCCATTGCACCACCTACACCTAAAACTGCTTTTCCAGGCATAGCCCAGTTTGCAATTAAACCTTCTCCCGATACTTGTATAACACCCAATACCGACACATCGATATGGCCACCCCTGATCATAGAAAATGAAAAACTACTATCAAAAAAAGATGCCCCATTTACAATTGTAACTGGCTTTTTGCCTGCATTAACCACATTCATGTCTATTTCACCCTTAGATGGAGATTTGCCTACACCTAATATTCCGTTTTCAGAGTGAATAAAAATCTTACTTGTATCTATAAAATTAGTAACTAATGTTGGAATACCTATACCAAGATTAACAACATCACCCTCATGTAATTCTTTTGAAACTCTTTTGGCTATATGCTCCTTTATGTTCATCAATTATTCCACTCCCTTACTTTCAATTACGTAATCAATGAATATATGTGGAGTTACTATTTCTTCTGGTGATAGGTAGTTTTCATTATCTATTTCCTCTACTTCTGCTATAACTATGTCAGCAGCTGTTGCCATAATCGGGTTAAAGTTTCTTGCCGATTTATTATAGATTAAGTTTCCTAGTTTATCAGATTTCTTTGCCTTAATTAATGCTATATCCGCATTCAAGGGTTTTTGAAATACGTAGTCTATTCCATCAATATTTCTTATTTCTGAATTTTTTGAAAGACTTGTTCCAGTACTAGTTTTTACATAAAACCCACCAATTCCAGCTCCCCCTGCCCTTATAGACTCAGCCATAGTTCCTTGAGGTAATAATTTAATTTCTAATTCATTTTTATTATATGCTTCTACAACATCTTTATTTGTAGTAAAATAGGATCCTATCCCTTTTCTTACCTGTTTATTAATAACTAGTTTACCTAGTCCTTTACCTTGCTCGCCTAAGTTATTGCTTATAATAGTTAGATTTTTAGCTTCTGATTTCGATAGTAGGTCTATAAGTGTCAATGGGCTTCCTACTATACCAAAACCACCAACCATTATTGTTTGATTATCTTTAAAGATTTGTAATATTTGACCTGTAGTTATTTGTTTATTCATTTTTTCACCTCAAAATAAAGCTTGATAATTAGTTTAGATATAAGCATTCTTAAAGTATTCTTAACTCTAAACAATTATCAGGTATAAAATGATAATTATGAATAGAGGATACCCATTCATCTCAGATCATCCTGTAATTTTATAATTTATTAACTGTGTAAGAGATTTTCGAAGAAGTGATATTAATTCATCGATTTCATCTTTACTAATTATTATTGGTGGTGCAATCATAATGCTATCACCATAAACACCATAATGAAACTTTTGGCTAGGATATACAATTAATCCATTCTCAAAACAAATTTTCACTAAATTATTAGTAACTTTTAATTCTGGATCAAAAAATGACATCTCTTTATTATCACTAACCAATTCAAGACCCCACATAAAACCTTTACCTCTCACATCACCAATAATAGAAAATTCATCAGCCAACCTTTTCAATTCACCTTCTAAATAGCTTGATAATTTCTTCACATTGTTTAATAAGTCATGTTTAATAATAAATTTAAGTGTGGCTAAACCCGCTGAAACACTCACTGGATTACCGCTGTGAGTAAAACCATGAACAAACCTACCACTTCCACTTTTAAATGCTTTATAAATCTTTTCATGAACTAATACTGCTCCTAGAGGAGCATACCCACCACTTATCCCTTTTGCAGATATAATAATATCCGGTTTAATTCCCCAATGATTACAAGCAAAGTATTCGCCAGTTCTTCCAAATCCACTCATTACTTCATCGGCAATCATGAGTATATCGTACTTTTTACATATTTCAGAAACTACTTTGAAATATTCACTTGGTGCTATTACAGCACTGGCAGATGAGCCTATAATTGGTTCAAACACAAAAGCTGATATTGTTTCAGGACCTTCTCGTAAAATCATTTCCTCTAATTCTAATGCGCACTTTACCTGGCAACTTGGATATTCTAAACTCAAAGGACATCTGAAACAGTTTGGTGGATTAATATGATGAACTGGTATTAGATTTGGCTCCTGGGGTCTTCTCCATTCTGCATATCCCCCAACACTTAATGCCCCTAGTGTATGTCCATGAAAGCTAGTCCATCTTGCAATAATTTTATACTTTGAACTCCTTCCTCTTTCCAACTGATATTGCCTACTCATTTTTATTGCTGTATCTAAGGCTTCAGATCCACCAGAGACAAAATAGCTATATTTTATTTCTCCTGGTGTAATTTTTGATAGTTTGCTTGCGTATTCTTCTAAGACAATCGTCCGAAATTGACTAGTATGAGCAAATGAGATACTTTTCATTTGCTCATACATACTGTCAAATATCTCCTTTTGTCCATGACCAACATTTGCTACTAAAGCTCCTGAAGAACCATCTAAATACTTTTTTTTATTACTATCATATATATAAATCCCTTCTCCTCTTGATGCTATTGGATAATTCTTATTTAAATCTCGATAAAAAACATTAGATGTTGATGTCAATTTAAGCACCTCTTATTCACAATAATATATATTTTATAAGCTATGGTAATACTGGACCAAGCGCATTATTCGGCTTTCGATCGCGAAATTCATCTAATAACTCTGTTAACTCTTCAACAGCTGCATTAAACAATTTTTCCCCTTTAACATCTGTTGATTTGGTAGGATCTCCTTTAACCCCTGTTTCAGTAATGGTATGCCATATTTCCATCATCTTAGCTGGATTGGAATACCCTTCAGGTCTTCTACCTAATAAATCATTCCAAAAATGTGGTGTTATATTATTTAAACCATCTTTACGTGCTAACTCCATATCAACTCTTTCTTTATTAAGGTGTAAATACACAGATGTTTCTAAGTCACAACCGTGACTAGTAGGTGCTTTATCTAAAATTTCATCAGATACATCCCTTACTTTTTGCAATTCCCACCAGGAAATAGATGCACATAATGTTTCAGGGTAATCTATAATTGTATGTCGAGCTATGAGATCAATTATTGGTCTGTTACTTCCATGACCATTAACAAGCAATATATGTTTAAACCCATGTTTAGCCAAACTTCCAGTTACTGCTCTTCCGAAATCTATCAGGATTGAAGAGGGAATATCAATTGTTCCAGGAAACCCCATATGATGCGACTCAAAACCAAATGGAATAACTGGAAGTACTAAATCTTTGGATGTTTTATTTGCTGCACTCATACATATATTTGTCACAATATTTGTATCAACGTCTAATGGTAAATGATGACCATGTTCTTCTGTGGCCCCGAAAGGTACAATAACCACAGCATCTTGTTTACTCATTTTGTCAATTTCCGGCCAAGTATAATGTGAATAATTTGTTTTCATTAAAATTTCTCCTTTATAATCATTATTTATCTAATAATTCAACTAAAAACAGACTAATTTCAGGAAATAAACTTAAAACTATTAGGTTTATAACTACAATTGCTAGGAAAGGAATAATAGCCTTGGTTATCTTTTCAATAGGCGAATTAGATATTTGACTAGCTACAAATAACCCAATTCCTACTGGTGGTGTACACATTCCTAAAGCTAGATTTATAATCATAATTATTCCAAAATGAATAGGATCAATTCCTAATTCAATTGCAGTTGGCATCAATAATGGTCCTAAAATAATAATTGCGGTTAGTCCATCTATAAACATACCAAAAAGTAATAGCATTACATTAATTATTAGTAAAAAGATAAGTGGTGAACTAGTTAGTTGTGTAAAGTATTCAGATATCAATTGAGGAATTCCTTCAAACGAAAGAATCCACGTAAACAAACCTGCGTTCGCCATAATATACATAATAGTTGCTGACGAAATTGATGACTTTATAAATATATTAAATATATCCTTTAATTTAATCTCCCGATAATAATAAAGTGAAATTACTAAGGCATAGGCAATAGCAACTGCTGCAGCTTCAGTAGGGGTAAAGTTACCACTATAAATACCACCCAAAATTATTACCGGCATAAGTAGTGCAGGTATAGCATCAATAAATATCGCAAGTCTTTGTCTTATAGTATAATCGTTTGATTCACCGGTATATCCTTTTATTTTTGATATTACATACACTCCAATAATTAATGAGATTGCCATTAAGAAGCCAGGTGCTATACCTGCTATAAATAAATCACCTACAGAAACTCCGACGGTTACCCCAAAAACAACCATATTAATACTAGGGGGAATAATAACTCCTAGTTCTCCTGATATTGCTTGAGTTGCCCCTGCGAAACTTTTATCATAACCCTTTTTGACCATGGAAGGAATTAAAATTGCACCAATAGCAGCAGTAGTTGCTATACCAGAACCCGACATAGCCCCAAATAATAACGAAGCTAAAACTGCAACCATTGCTAATCCCCCATGTAGTGACCCTACTAATGTATTAGCAAAATTAATTAGTCTTTTAGATATACCTCCATATTCCATAATTGTACCTGCCATAATGAAAAAAGGAATCGCCATTAGCGGAAACGAATCTAATGCTGTGAAAGACTTTTGTGCTAGTGAGCTTAAAGGTATATCTCCAACGTATAAAACTGCTATAACAGTTGATAGTCCAATTGATACGGCTATCGGAACAGAAAGTGCTAGTAAACTAATTAAAGTAATTAGTATTAAAAGTGCTATATTAGGTCACCTCACCTTCTCTATCGACATGTCGTTTTGTAAATAACTCCAAGAGAATAGCCAAAGAGTTCATTATCAAAAATACTGCGCTTACTGGTATACTTGCATATGGGATAGCCATACTAAATGGTAATGTTGGTGAACTTTGGACTTTTACAAATTGCAATAAATCAATACCATAAATTAAAATAAAGGTAAAAAATATTGTACAAATAATATAAACAACTATTTGAAGGCGTTTTTTCCACTTATCTTTTAGTGGGTATGTTAGTAATTCTATTGCAATTAAAGAACGTTCTCTTAGTGCTAAAGCTGCCCCTAAAAATACTATCCAAATCATCAAATACCTAGCAAGTTCTTCTGACCATGAAATCGAATTGCTTAAAATACTTCTACTAATAATTTGAGAAATTATTAGTAGAAACATAACAATAGCCATTGATCCAACTATGAAATAGACCAATTTATTCAATTTATCAATTATTTTTAATAATAATTGCATTAGATTTACTCCCTTGTAATTGGGTTTTATATATTACCCTATTAGAACTACATCATTCTAATAGGAACTTGTATCTATTCTTTAAGTTCAAATATCTTTTGATGTATATCACCATATTTATCACTATATTTGTCATAAACAGGTTGAACAGCTTCTACGAATGGTGCGTTATCAACGTCCTCAATAATTTCTAAGCCCTCTTCTTCCGCTGTCGCCCTTAATTCAACAGACTGTTCTTTAATAAAGTTTCTTTCAAAACTTGTTGCTTCTTTAGCAGCGTTTAACAAGGTATCTTGAACTGAACTTGGCAGGTCATTGAATTTATCATTATTCATTACATTTACAGCTGATGAATAGAATAAATTATTTATCGTCATATAATCGGAAACCTCATGTAAGTTATTTGGAACGGCTGTTGCAAAAGATGAAGTAAATGCGTCTATTACTCCTTGTTCAGCAGAAACATACAATTCACCAAATGATACTGGTGTAGGATTAGTACCCAATGCCTCTAAGAAATCTATTTGTACCTGACTTTCTTGTGCTCGAATATCTATGCCATCTAGATCGTTCAAAGTCCTTATAGGTTCATTTGAAAAGATTTGATAAAATCCTGTCTCCATCCATGCTAAATTTTTTAAATTTGCTTCTTCCATAGACTTGTTTATCTTTTCTCCAACTTCACCGTCTAATGCTTCATAAGCATGTTCTTCATTTTCAAATAAAAACGGAAAACTTAAAGCACCCACCGCATCGGAAAAATTTACAACAGGAGCATCTGAAGATATAGCGATATCTAATGATCCATTAAGTACTGATTCAATTAATTCACGCTCAGCTCCGAGTGAACCAGGAGAGTGTATTTTAATAGTAATGTTCTCGTTTTCTTCTTCTACTTTTTCTTTAAATTTTTGTGCCCACTGATCATAGTGAGAATCTGCTGGAGCATTATGTGCTACAGAGAACTCATATTTTTCTAATGTACCATCTGTCTGACTTTCATCTGATGATGTATTATTTTGGCTTGAACTAGAACCGTCACTACCACTCGAACTTTCCTGATTACTACCACATGCTACTAATAGCATCATTAAAACTAATATTATCATCGAGTTTAAAATAACCTTTTTCATAATTTTTATCCTCCTAAATACTTAATTGTTTTTCGTTACATACTTTCCTGAATTTTGGTTATCTATCTTTTTTTTATTTGAATAAATAACATCCCCCCTTAAAATAGTCTTTTTCACTTGCCCCCTAACCTCCTTCCCATTAAATGGTGATAACTCATCTTGTATCACCCATTCAATATTTGGATCAATTATAGTAAAATCAGCATCATTACCTTTTTTAATTCTTCCTTTTTGCTTAATCCCAAAAACATCAGCTATATTTGTTGACATTAATTTTCCATAATCAATTGGAGATATCTTGCTTTTTAATACTCCCTCACTAAAAACTAATGAGGCAACTATTGATAATCCTGGCATTCCTGATGGAGCAGTAAATATATCTTTATAACCTTTTTCTTTATTTTTCACATCCCATATTGCATGATCTGTTGTTATAAAATCAATTTCACCTTTATATAATTTATCCCACATTAATTCTCTTGATCTTCTGTCTCTTAATGGAGGGTTAACTTTGGCATTGGGACCTTTAGTTTTCAAATCATCATCACTTAATAAAAGATATTGATAGCAAGTCTCTGCTGTCACCTTTAACCCTTGTCTCTTGAAATAATTTATTAGATCTATACTCCTTGGATGGCTCACGTGTACGAAATGTATTTTTGCATCAGTCCAGTAAGCAAATTCCATTAATTTTAATATATCTGCTGTTTCAGTGTATGGAGGTCTAGTCTCACCATGTGCTCCTAAATACTTTTTATCACCTTTTTTAAATTCATTTATTAAGTCTTTTACAATTTCATCATTTTCTGCATGAAAAGCAGCAATTAAATCAATTTCTTTTATTTCTCTGAAAGCCCTTACAATCCCTGAATCTGGAATTCTCGGAAACCTACTTTCATCAGTTTCAAATGTTGACATTTTTATTCCTATTACACCTAGATTAGCTAGATCTTTAATTTGGGAATATCCTCCATATTTTGTTATTGTACCCCATAAACCCACATCAACAAATGCCTCTTTTTCAATTACCTTAATCTTTTCTTTTAACGCTCTTTTATTCGTAATAGGGCTATTGTAATCAAATGGCATATCAAATATCGTTGTAAATCCGCCATCTGCTGCTAGTCGAGTAGTCTTTTTAATTCCTTCGTTAGGATTACTTAAACTATGAACATGTGGGTCAATCAACCCAGGAAAAATATAACAGTCATCATATTTCATCCTAACTTTTGATTGATTATCACTTTTGTCAGGGGAAATATAAATAATCATTCCATCTTTAACTCCTATTTCTCCTTGAATTATCTTGTTTTCCAACACAACTTTACCATTTAAAATTAAGTCGAAAAATTCCAATTTGTTATCCCTCCTTTTATTTATATAGACTCTCGGCATTCGCCGAGTTAGACGGTTCAAGGCTTTTCTTGGACCGTCACTTTTTCTTCCTCCTACTTTTCATAGGAGTATTTTTTATTTCAAATAATATGAAATGGAAATTTATCATTCACATTATTTTGAGTTTTTGCAACGACTAAACTTGGGCGGATAAAATGCTTTTTAATGCTTCACATGATTCCAAAGCCATTTATCAATTGATTGATCATATACAAGCGGAACCCATCATTGATCTAAACAAACGGGCCAAGAAAAACATCAAAACTGGAGGTGATATTCAAATTTCACCAGAAGGGGTACCTATTTGCCCCATCAAAAAAATATGAAACCAAACGGCTACGATCGCATACAGAACTGCCAAAAATACGTTGTCCACTGGCATGTGGAGCGAAAAACACCTTGTTCTACTGCCAAATACGAACGAATCTACCATACGCACCATAAAGATAACCTGCGTTTGTTCCCAAAACATCAAGGGAAACAGATAAATGGAAATTAATCTACAAACGACGCTCTTCTGTAGAACGCTCAAACCAAGCATGAGAAGGTCGATTAACTATTTAGAAGCTGGCAATCATCGTTCAACTATGATGTGGTACGTGCGTATTTTTGGAATCATGATGTGTCAGCACATAGATGCTTGGTATATTCATCAAAAAGATGATCTTGCATTTTTGAAAGGCCATATTTTTCAGTCTGTAGCCTAACTACTATTAATTTTTAAAAATAAAAGCCTTAGGGTTCTTTGGCATGCCCATTTTGAAAACACTTTAAAAATAACCCTCCACTTACCAAATTAGGTGCTATTTCCAGGGACTTTTTAGAAATTATTGCTGATTTCACTCTAAAAACTCCGAGAGTCTATTTATTTGCTAAATCATAGGTGATATCTAAAAGGACATTTGCGGCTTTTTCAATGTCATCAAATGAGGTGAATTCTTCTTCACAGTGACTTAAGCCATCCTTACTTGGAGTAAATATAACTGTAGAATCACATAAATCATTAAAAAATTTAGCATCATGACCTGCTCCACTAGTTATATATTGATATGTATAATCTCTTTTAACTATTGAATTTTCTATTAGATTGTTAATTTTATTTGAAAAGTACGTTCCATCTATATTCCAAAATTCATTTACCTCGTAATTTAAGGTCTTCTCATTAGCAATTTTTTTAATTTCATTAATAATTAATTTGATAGCTTTTGCTCTTATTTGATCATTGATGTGTCGTACATCAAATGTAAATTTAACTCTGCCTGCACTCATGCTATAAAGTGACGGAGATACTTCAAATACTCCGACTGTTGTTGATAAATCATCAAATTGTTCAGTAATTGAATCTATAAATAATACCATTTCTGAAGAAGCTACAAGTGCATCTCTTCTACCGATAGCAGGATATGCAGCATGACTGGCCTGACCTTCTATCACCACTTCAAACTTAGTAACACCTTTAACTCCCTCTACAATACCAATTTGTTTATCATTTATCTCCAACATTGGCCCCTGCTCTATATGCAGTTCAACAAAAAAACCAGGATTCTTTAATCTATTAACGATTTCTCCTCGATATCCTATTGATTCCAGTGCTTCTTTAAATGTAACATTATTTTTGTCATTTAATTTATATACATACTCTTTCTCATAATTACCTGTTATAACACCTGACCCTTCCATTGGAATTCCAAATCGAGCGCCTTCTTCAAGAGTAAAATTAACTATTTCAATAGATCTTTTCGTCTTTATATCTTTTTCATTTAATACACGAATAACTTCCAAACTTGACAGTACTCCTAATATCCCATCAAACCTACCTCCATTAGGTTGTGTGTCTAGGTGGGATCCGATAACAACTGGATTTTCATCAGGGGAGGTACCACACCTTTTACCATAAATATTACCTAAGTCATCTATTCTAATATCCAACCCCTCATCCTTTAACCATTCTACAAATATATCCCTCATTTTTTTATCATCGGAGGTTAAGCCTATTCTATTTAAACCATTATTTTTTGTTACTCCTATACTTGAACTAGTATCAAAAGTAGAAATTAACCTTTCTAAATTAATTTTTAGGTCTTCATTCATAAATTACACTCCTTTTCATAAAATTAAAAACCCGATAATATGCAAAGTTAAGCAAAAAATACTAATGATTTTTTGCCACTCTACAATTATCGGGTTTAATATGATTAATTAAATTGGTTTTGCCAATCTACCACATATAAATCCCATGTTCTTTGGTTTAAATATTTACTTTCTATTTAAATATCTTTGTACAGCTGATTGTAAAGCAACTATGACTGCTTGTTGAGAAGGCGCTACGTAATGCCTTTGAATCTTACTTATTAAGGGATCCAAATTTCCACTTATATCATATCCTATTACTAATCTTTGAAAAAAATCCTTTGTTAATGCTGCTAAAAAAGTAAAATCAGCATTAATTATCCTGTGATTATCCATATTAATTTCTAAAACAATCCCAGCATATTTATAGCTTTCATACATAGATGTTCCTTGTGGTGCTTTTGAATAACCAGTTACCAGTACTGTGTTCAACTCCTCCATCTGTTACCACCGCTTTTATTTTTTTAGTATATGCAAATGAATTATAAATTTATATCATATATATTACATAACATTAAGTTATCTGTCAACAATGAATTTTTATAATAATCAAAATAACTCTGCATCCGAATGAAAAATGAAATTAAATCAATGGTTCACAGAGAGTATTAAGAAGACGGAAAAGAAGAGTTAAAAGGTATGGTAATTGAACACCTATATAATTCATCTTGGTTTATATTATTCGGAAGTGTTAAGATGTCCTCTTCTTGAATGTATTTGAATGTATTTGGAAAAATACACAGTCTTTCGTTCAACAATGGTATCACCCCTTTTTTATCATTGTAATAATTCATATTTGATATAATTATGTAACTAACTTCTACGATACTGTTTGCTTTAACTATCTATATTTGCGAGGAGTTACTCCCCTCTTTTTTAATTCAGTGTAAAAAGAACCCCTATCAATCCCTGATGTATCAAATATTTCGGCGACATTGTTAAATGTTCCTTTAATATAAATATCAAGTATAGATTCATGAACATAACTTAGTTAAGTTTTTGAAAATTGACTAGACTATATAAGAGAAAGGTTGTGTCCATAAGGGAAACAAAAATACAGGCGAAAAGTATAATGAAGATGAAAAAACAAATGCTTAAGTTGCAGGAGGAAAACGAAATCTTAAAAAAGGCTATGGCCATATTCGGAAAAAATAAACGAGACTGAAATCGTTGAGTTTATTGATCAACACAAAAATTTCATAGACTCTCGGCATTCGCCGAGTTAGACGCTTCAAGTCTTTCCTTGGATCGTCATTTTCCTTCCTCCTACTTTTCGTAGGAGTATTTTTATTTTTAATAATGTGAACTGGAAATTTATCATTCACATTATTTTAATAAATAGTTCAAAAAGCCCTTGCCTTTTTTCAAATAACCCCAATTTATCATCTAAAATTACTCCTTTAGTATTTGTGTTCCTTTCATTTTACGTTTTATTATTTAATTTGTAATTTATCTTACAAAAACAAATAGGAGTTAGTAACTTCATGTAAGCTATCGGAACCATCTAATTTACCTTTTTCATTAGCGAAGGTATAACTACTTTAAATAATTTAAAACAAACAGAACGGACGCAATCCTAATTAGAGGACAGCATCCGATTTCATTTGGAAATTAATAAGAAAAAAATGAATAACATTATATTACAGTTTCCGATTGTTCTATAGAAAAATCAAAAAGTACGATGGTAGTATTTTATCTTCAGAACTGGGCAAAATTCTAGTACTTATCATTCACTGAAATTATGAACATAAGGAACGAAGTCACACTTGATAATTAGAGGGGCCGATACGATAGTTCCCCCTCCAACCTAATAAGTTGAATCTACTCCGAATTGAATATATATTATGTCAAAGGAATGCTAACTCTTTATAAACGCTGTCAGTTCAATCCAAAAATGAACTAATATTATTCAGATACCTATTCGGAATTAATTTGTACAATATTGATTGGGATTGAGTGACATTTTGGGCAAATATCTATACTGTTGAAAATATCACATTAGTAATTCTATAACAATGTTACTAAAAACTACTACCGAATACTCACATTAATACTATGATCTACCACATACCCAAAGCGAATCGTTTCCTTCTCATTTGCCGGAACTTCTACTAAGAATTCTATCGTTCTCGTATCAACTTTACGGTAATCGTGGGTGGTTTCCGCAATCTCGCTGAATTTCTGTCTTAAGGGATGTTTCACTTTCATTGAAATGGCTTGCTCCTTGTGATTCTTGATTTCATATTCAAAGGTATAGTATTCTAGTTTTCCTTCTCGATAACTGTCAGTTTCTCTGCTGTCACAGACGATATCAAATGCTTGGCCTAACTGTAATCGAATCGGCTCTTCTTTAGGTGTGTGGCTGATTCTATCTTCTCCGATAAATTCCAGATCCCCGTCATCGGTGTCCTGACTATATACCTTTACTTTCCCTTTTGGAAATGGCATGCCAAGCTGGTTCTCTTTGGTGTTTTGAAATTCCAGGATGATATTAACCTGATCATCGCCATATTCGCACTCGTAGTATTTCTTGTATTGGATGTTACTGACGTCCAGCAAATTGATCTGTTTTTCCTGGTTACTTTTTAATGTGGTTTTTTCCTGAAGTGTATAAAGGTGATAATCGTTGAAGCTTTTTTCCTCAAATGCGTAATCTGCGTCCACTTGATCGTAGACAATATAATCAGTTGAATGGTTTGGTAGATTGGTTGTTTTGTTTACATCCCCGGCAACTAGTTTTAGCCGGGCATCTTTAAACGTGGATCCTGTATTGTTTTCGAGCAGTACCCATCCAGTTAAGTCGAGCGATTGCTCATGTAAATAGATCACATAATTGGCATTCCATTGTAATCCACCGGTTGTATAGGTGACGTCAATTTCTCTTGTTCTTTGCGGCCGGACCTTCCAGATGAGTGATGGTTTCACAATAAGTCCTTCTGGCAATTTTGGTAAAATGACTTCCTCTTCTGGATCGATGACAATTTCGTTTGTATTGGTGTTTTCCAGTATAATTCCCCCATCCACACTTAAGAGACGGTATTCAACCTTTAATTTAATTTTCGGGTTGTACAAATAAACCGTTTGATCGATATATTTTTTAAGCAGTTTATGTTTATCCACCAAATCATGATCAAAATTCAATTCACGGATGGACAAGCCTTTAATAATGATCGAGTCTGTCTCAATCTGTTCCGATACATTCATATAATGAATCGTTTCATCCTGATCGTATAATCTAAAATCCCTTTTTTCCTTCACCACGGCAAAATTAGCATTATATACCGTAATTGCTAAGTCAGTTGTTTCTTTACTAATTGACTTGAAAACCATAAGTACACGCTCCCCATAAAATGTCATTTTCACTCTTCATTTAGTATACAGGAAGAGCTGTGCAAAATCGTGTATAGGTATGGTCGTTATGTTTATTAAACCACCCAGAGTTTATATGGAATTTTATGTTAAACTTGAAGTAGATATTGTGAAAAATGTACTTCAAGTAAAGACGCAGGATACTTAAACAACAGTGGTTGAGGGGGAGAAAATGGTGAGAAAATATAAGCACATCAAAACAGTCTTACTCATGTTTGTACTTATTTTTACAGTTGCATGTTCGGAACCAGATATTGAGGGCTATATAATTGAAATTGATGAGCAAAGGCTTTTAGTTGCAGAGGATATATCAATAGAAAAATATGAGGAGATTAAGGATAAAACGGTTAATGAGATAGATAGATTATCTGGACATATAAGCCTAATAAATCTAAGTTATGATGATTCAAGTACTTTTGAGAAAGGTGATAATGTAAGGGTTTGGATTGATGGTGGCATAGACGAATCCTACCCAGCGCAAGCAGGCGCCAAAAAAATTGAGGTTATAGAGTAAAGTTTTGTTAACATAAACGGATGCTTTCCTTGAATAAGGAGTCACATCCTTGTTCAACAAACTTTTAAGACTATACTCGCTTGAATAGGAAGAGTTATTTCAGAAGATAAATGAGCTGGATAGGGATATTTATTAGGATATTTTGCTTATGAAATTTATACAATAATAAGTGACAAACTCAAATTTTAGGAGTAGGAAGTGATTTAATTGCCAACTTGCGATAATTGCAACAATAAGTGGAGTTGGAAACAAACTATCAAAAAAATCACTACATTAGACCCTGCAATGACCTGCCCTTATTGCGATGAAAAACAATATCAAACACAAAAGTCAAAAATGAAAAGTAGCTTTTTTTATCCTATTGTCCTATCGCCACTTCTTATTCAGGTCTTCTTTGATATTCCAGGAACCATCTTGCTCAGCCTAATTCCCATTTTATCTATTCTCGTCCTGCTGTTTTATCCGTTTTTAGTAGAGACAAGTAGCAAGGAAGAATACATTAACTTTTTTGAGGACAAACAGTGAAAATAGCGCGATTGCTTAATAAGCTGAGCGAACGCTATTCCACTAAATGACGCAGGATAGTGTAAGAAGAAATTTAATAGTATCAGGTGCAACTTATATAAGCAGAATAGTTTAGCAAGATGTAGTTTTTTTATAAAAAAAAGATGCTAAAAAGGGGGAAGACAAATGGGTTGGGTAATCATTGTTATTGTTGCATATCTTCCAATTATATATCGAATTCATAGAAGGTTAGATTACTTGGAAAAAGAAGTGAAAAGATTAAACGGTGAAAATGATGTTATTTGAGTAACGAGTAGCAAGAGTTGAAAAAACATAAACAGATCACCACCTTCTCTCTATTAGACCACCCCGAAACAAGACGTGAACTAGAATTTCTACCTAAAACAAGCAAGCTACCCAAAAAGTAGCTTGCTTGTTTTTACGCGTTTTATTTAGTCATAGATTTTTTAACATAACAGTTTTGTGAACTTGTATTTCTGGTTATTATTGGAATCGTATATATCTATAAAGCATTTCTTTGTAATGAGAAACGCTTTTTATCCTTGTCTAAATTGCAAAACAGTAAAAACATAACCATAAACAGTAATTATTTATTGTAAAACGATAAATTCCGTGGTAAAATCAAATCTACAATAAATTAGTGAGGTGCTTTTTATGAAACGTGGAACAACACTTTTTTTAAAGATAGCTGTTTTTCTGATTGGAATTCCAGTTCTTATTTTGTCTATATTTGGCTTGCCCTGGTTAGCTAATAATCCAGTAAATCCAGATTATGCCCATATACTATACCCCATTTTAATAGGTTTGTATGGATCAGTGATACCGTTTTTCGCTGCACTGTATCAGGCTTTTAAACTATTAAGCTATATTGACAAGAACAAGGCGTTCTCGGAATTGTCTGTTAAATCTCTGCAGAAGATCAAATTCTGTGCAATAACAATTAGTGGTTTGTATGTGGTCATGCTGCCATTTGTTTATCTCGTAGCAGAGCTAGACGATGCACCAGGTCTGATCATAATTGGAACGGTCCCTGCCTTTGCTTCCCTGGTGATCGCAGTCTTTGCTGCTGTTCTTCAAAGACTTTTACAAGAAGCCATCGATATAAAATCAGAAAATGACTTAATAGTCTGAGGTGAATAACATGGGAATAATAATCAATATTGATGTGATGCTGGCTAAAAGGAAAATGAGTGTTACCGAACTTTCAGAAAAGGTTGGAATAACGATGGCTAATCTTTCTATATTGAAAAATGGAAAGGCAAAAGCAATCAGGCTTTCCACTTTAGAAGCGATTTGCAAGGCATTAGACTGTCAGCCTGGGGATATTTTAGAATACCGAAGTGATCAAGACACCAAAGAATAATACATGGAAAGGAAAAGAAAGTTAATCGAGGGTGAACCCTATGTGTAACCCCCATCTATTTAAGGAAAAACCTTTGGAGGCACAAATCATGAGAGCACTAAAACAACTCATTCGTTTTGGGTGGGAGCAGGCCCTATCATGTTTGTTCCCTGTCGTTATTTTTGCCTCTTTGGCATTGACACAAATCATAGCCCTTCCCTTCCTGCCACGGTATGACTGGTTGCTCATCATCTGCTTTCTGATGCAATGGTGGATGGTGCGTTCTGGGCTGGAAACACGGGATGAACTAAAGGTGATTACCTTGTTCCACCTTATTGGACTTGCTCTTGAACTTTTCAAGGTACACATGGGCTCCTGGTCTTATCCAGAGGAAGGATATTTCAAGATTTTAGGTGTACCTTTATATAGCGGATTCTTGTATGCAAGTGTTGCGAGTTACCTTTGTCAGGCGTGGAGAAGACTTAAGGTTGAACTGGTTAAGTGGCCACCATTCTTGGTAGTCGTATTTCTTGCAGCTGCGATTTATTTGAATTTTTTCACCCACCATTATTGGGTTGACGTCCGGTTTTTGTTATCTGGACTTGTGATAATTGCCTTTTGGAAATCTTGGGTCACTTACGAGGTGGGTGGAACTCGTTATCGTATGCCAATTGCACTTTCTTTTATGCTCATCGGATTTTTTATATGGATTGCCGAAAATATCGCAACGTTCTTTGGAGCTTGGGAATACCCAGACCAAACGGACGCATGGAGTCTCGTTCATCTAGGAAAGATAAGTTCATGGCTCTTATTAGTAATTGTTAGCTTTCTTATCGTAGCGCAGTTAAAGCAGGTTAAGGGGAAAGATTCCACTAGGATCGATACGAGGTAAGAAATTCGCCCCGTTCGAATGGTTGTTTTTTCTATTTCAGAACATTTCGATTATCGCACCTAATAGCTGCGATATATGTTACTATTTACTAAAAGTAATAGCTACAGGAGCGTTTTCTATGTCAACGAAACAGATGTATTTAGAGAAATTAAAAGCTACATGTGAAAATGAATTAAAAATAGATCCAAATGAAAAACCAACGTTTAAAACAAAATTATCGGAAAAAGAATTGGAACAAAAAAAGTCTACGTACAGTGATTTCCTCTCCCTTGAAAAGCAGTTTATGAAAAATGTAATTTGGGATATTGGTAGTATTCCAGTGTTGATTGTTGTTTCCGATAACGAGGGATCCATCATCGAAATGTACGGCGATGAAGCCATTCAAGATCAGGTTCATTCATTAGGTATCACACCTAGAGTGCAATTTTGTGTGGAATGTGCAGGAATCAATTCAATCTCTATGGCTTTAGATCTTGGTGAAGCAGTTCAGGTTTTTGGTAAGGAGCATTACCATTCCTGTCTTTATAATACTGCGTGTATCTCTGTACCTTTTCACTTCACTGACTCCATTACTGGAACCGTCTCTATTATGACCACAATGGAACATGTCAAATCAAGCCATCTTCAAGCATTATTTTCAGCAGTTAACGTTGCGAAAAGTTTTTCGAAATCAGAAGAATTGTATAGACTTTACTATCAGGAAATCTATTATTATATTTTCCGCATGGCTAAAAATGAAGAACTTGCTAAAGACTTATGTCAGGAAACATTTGTTAAGGTATTAAACTCTATTCAGTCAGTAGAAAAAGGTAAATCAATAAGGGCCTGGATTTATCGAATTGCTCACAATACATTTGTAACCTGGTATCGTAAAGATAAACGGATAGACCTGATTGATTTCGATACACAAAAATTTGAGTTTACGCAAAGTAGTTATCAACAGCCAGAATATTATATCGAAGAAACAGAACGTACAGAAGAAATAGCCAGTTACTTATCAACATTAAAAGAAGAGTATAGAACTGTTTTAATTTTACGAGAGTATGAAGAATTATCCTATCAGGAAATTGCTGATGTAATGAATTGGAAACTTTCAAAAGTTAAAACAAGTATACATCGGGCAAGATTGCAATTACGAGAACATATCGTTCGTTTATAAACAAGGACTTAATTTAATTTCTTAAAGTAAATGAGTAGTTGTACTAGGAGGAATGTATGATAGTAGTACCCTTTTGCAACAGGTGAAACGGATCTCAAAATTGGTAGAAAGATACAATTTGATGATGGCCAAGGGTGCCGCATGACGTTCATGCATACCTTTGATGATCAATCATGGCGAAGTATATTGCTGCAGGGTGGCATAGATGCCTGGATGCACTTATTAAGTTAATCGATGGTCATCCCATCGAATGGGAAGAACGTGCAGGAGCGTTACGTGAATACTATGGTGAAGCATTTGTTAAAAATGCACTCTAAAATGACCTTAAATTGTATGTTCATGCGATGGTCATTTATAAAACAAAAAGCCAACAAATCAGAGGGAAATAATAAAAGTTAGCATTTGGACAATTATATGGTTCATACATATGAAAGGAGATGAGTAATTAGGAGGTTAAAAATGCCTAACCCGATTGTTGTGAGGTCATTAGACGAGATTAGGTTTTGGTCTAGAATTATGAAAGAACATTCATTGTTTTTAAGTTTGGGATTTACCCATGACCAACAAAAATTAATTAATGAAGCGCAGCAGTTTATCACACTTTTTGAAAGAATAGAGGAAAAGTTGAGCAGGTTCTCCGTAAACTCTGACTTAAATCAAATTCAAACTTTTAATATTGAAGTTTATCAAGCAGCAGTAAATATATGGAATTATAAGAGAAAAGTATTAGGTTTAACGTTACGATGTGAAATTATCTCAAATAATTATCCATTATTGGTCGATCACATTAGTAGAGAAGCAGCATACTTCGCAAATCGATTAAAAGAACTCAATGAAGGAATACTTGCTCCCAAAAAAGAAGCTATTATTGAAGAGAATGTTTTCTTTCTTAAAATTATGGCAGACCATGCTAAGTTTATCGGTCATCTTTTAGACCCTTCAGAAAGAAAGTTAGTAGAACAAGCAAGAGAATTTAGTCACGATTTTGATCAATTGGTTTTTCAAGCTATTGATTTGAACTCTATGCGACCACAATCTGAAACCAGACCAATGCTAAGTCAATTTTTAGACCAAAATAAAGTATCGGTTGCTTCGTTGAGGGATTTTAAGAAAACAGCAAGAGAGTTAATAGAAGAATGTCGAATCAAGAGTAACATTCATCCGCTTTTAGCTGACCATACATTTAGAGAAGCTGAGAGATTTTTAGAAATTATAGATTTTTTTGAAGCTAGTTTGCAACAAACGTGATTTCAACTAACTTTCCCTTAAGTTGAAAAAATCTCAGTTCACTGAACTGAGACTTTTTTATTACTGCAATACGGAGTTCTGTTTACGTTATTACGCTTCTACATCCTCGCCCAATATTCCATCAAATGCCTCGGATACTTTGTCAAATTCCTCATCGGTTTCAACTGCTGCCAATTCACCATTTTCGTCTATTTTGAGAAAAAAGATGTCAATTTCTTCTTCATTTGCTTCTTCTGCCTCTTTTACTCCTTTTAAGTCTTCTAAAAAACTGACAACTACATAATCTGTTTCCTCTAATGTGACCTTTGCTAATACTTCAACCTCTTGTTCTTCCGTTGTTTCATCACTAATGGTAAAGACTTCGCCTACTTTAACCGGTTCCATTTCACCTATTCCTCCTCTAGCTATCTAAAGTTTAACTTTCTACTTCTATATACTTTCCCTTTCACATAAAATTAATGCCCTATTTTTGGGGAAAATATCTCTTATCAAGGATGAAGGATCCTACCTAGGCTTATTGTCAATTACAATTCTACCTTTAGTAAGACTAATAAAAGACCACACATTTTAGTCATATCTAAAATATGTGACCCTTTTATCATCAATTGTTTGCTTATCAGAGCTTGACATAACATTTTAAGTACAATTACCTTCCATTATATTTAACATTTATAAAGTGTATTAGCCATAAGTAACGTTAGTTGTTATAAACTAATCACTGCCAGAAAACAATCTTTCGGGAAATGCCTTGAATTAACGCGGATAGAGCCATCCCAACAACTCCTAAAAGAATTAACACAGAAAATTGTCCTGCCATATTAAGTTGATTATTATAGATAATGATTAGATATCCAAGTCCGGCATTAGCTCCAACAAATTCAGAAACTACAGCAGCTACGATAGATAGCACTATCGCTATTTCGAGACCAGCAAATATATAAGGAAGAGAACCTGGTAATTTTACACGGCGCAAAATTTGCCATCGTGAAGCTGAATATGCTTGAAGTAGCTTTATTTGTGACTCATTGGCATTTTGCAGACCAGTTACTGTATTTACTAAAACTGGGAAGAAAACCATGGTAACAGCTAAAGCAATCTTTGATGAAATTCCAAAACCAAACCAAATTAAAAATAATGGAGCCAATGCAACCTTTGGAACTGCCTGTGTTGCAAGAATGTATGGATAAATAAGATTATTTATCCAGCGAATTTCGGAAACGAGCACTCCTAATACAATTGCACCAAGACTACCAATCACAAAACCTCCAATCGTTTCAATAAAGGTAACCTTAAAATGCGATAAAAATGTGCCATCCACAATGTTGGAAAATAAGTACAGGCCAACGTCACTTGCTGTTGGGAAAATATTATCAGAAATATTAAAAGCTCGCACTATACCTTCCCAAAGAGCAACAATAACAACAAATGTTAGTAGTAAAAGGCCAATATCTCTTGCATTCCATCTGACGCTAATCCTACCCTCATCACTAGGCATAATTATCCCCCCTTTAACTGCTTGTTAATTTAGTAATAGAAATATTATTTACACATTATCGATATTATCCCAGATGAAACATTTCCATTGACAAAGATTGATGTGGTCGAACGGCTAATAACAAAATCGGTAATCTAATAGCATCACAATTAACCGCTTTTATGGTTCATTTTATTTTTCGATTACTTTTCTAATCTGTTTTGCATAAACACCAAACTTGTCAGTATTCATTATTTCCAAAGGCCTCGGTCGAGGAAGATCAACCTCTACAACCTGCGAAATCCTCCCTGGTCTAGGAGTCATCACAGCAACACGGTCGCTAAGAAATACAGCTTCTGAGATAGAATGGGTAATGAAAAGAATAGTTTTGCCAGTTTCTTGCCATATACGCTGTAGCTCTGCGCTCATTTCTTCACGCGTCATAGCATCCAAAGCACTAAATGGCTCATCCATTAATAGTATCGAAGGATCATGTATCAAGGCCCGCACAATTGAAACTCGCTGTTGCATACCACCGGAAAGTTCACCGGGATAACGGTTTTCAAACCCTTTTAAACCAACAAGATCAAGTAAATCCATTGCACGGTTCTTATATTGGGACCGGTCCCGCGATTGTACGTCAATCGGCATTAGCACGTTATCAAGTACCCGCAACCATGGCAAAAGTAATGGTTGTTGAAATACAATCCCTAAGTCACGACGCGGACCCTTTAATGGCTCACCTTCAACCAAAACGTCGCCACTTGTGGCATCAAGCAACCCACAAAGAAGAGTTAATAACGTACTTTTACCACATCCACTGGGACCTACTACTGAAAGAAATTCACCGTCCTGAACTGTAAGAGAAATATCTTTCACTGCATGCAAATCTTCTCCCTCACGTGTTTTGTAAATTTTATTCACATTATTTAGCACAATACAAGGAGTCTTTTCTACTGTCTTTTCTAACAGGGTCACACTATCACCTCCAACCTTACCATTTAATTAATTTCCCATTCTTCAGCTTGCTTTACAATTTCTTCAATATTAAAGTCCATAAATTCGTCCTGGAACTGATTGTCAAAAAGTAAGTTCACATCAACTTTTTCCTCTATCATACCCTCATCTAGCATAAATTGTTGTTGAAACTCCCAAGCATCTGCTTCTTGGGAACCCCACATAAAATCAACCGGTAATTCCTCTGCACGTAAATCGTCTAATTGTGCATCTAAAATAATCATGTCAGATTCAAGTGCCTTTGAATCACGATTCTTGGGTGCTTGCTCAGGATATTGATCCCAAAAGATGTCAACAACTGCTTCAGGATTTGTCTTAGTAAACACTGTTGCTTTTGCAAAAGCACGCCCGACTTTTTCTATAATATCTCCATCCTCTTTAATGTATTTATCGGTAGCATACAGATTGAAGTTATACATATTATCCTGCCAATCTGCCAAAGGAAGTTTTTTAATATCATACCCCGATACTAAACCTCTAGCATGACCGGCTGCAAAGACAACATAAGCATCGACTGTACCACTTTTAAGTGCCTCAAATGCTTGTGCACCATATCCGACACTCATTTCTTCAACTGAATCAACAGGCACACCAGCTTCCTTAAATCTTGCATGAGCATAAGGCACGCCACCAGAACCTAGATCAAGATAACCAATATTCTTTCCTTCAAGATCTGCTACATCGTTTATCTCTGAATCTTCCATCACAGTAAAACTGTAACCATTCTTCCTAGAGGCAGCATACACTGATTTAACATCCACTTGTTCGTTAGCAGTAGCCATAACTCCCGACTCAGTATTTATAACCCCTAAATCAGCCTTACCACTAACTAAAAGTTGAATAACCCCTTGTGAGCCGTCACCAGGAACAACATTAACATCAATGCCTTCCTCCTCATACCAGCCCATCTCTAGTGGTAAGGTGGCATAAGGATATCCAATATTAATATCAGTAGTAGCAATTGCTATCGTTACTTTTTCATTATTTATTTCTGACTTATTCTCCGATGTTTTAGATCCACAGCCAAACAATGTAAGTGATATAACTAAGATCACAACTGCCAAAATAGTTGACCGATAAGACATCATTAATCTCCCCTTTTTCAAAAATTTTTTAACCAATTACTCTGATTTTCTAGACGATTTACCTTGCCAAAAAACAACCTTCCCGGCGATAATCTGTATACAAAGCACTAGTAAGTAACCCATTATAGACATGACAACCAGTACTGAGAACATTTCTGCAACTTTAAATTGTGAATTATAAAACAACATTAGATAACCGAGCCCTTTATTCGCACCAACTAATTCGGAGACAATAGCACCGATGACACTAAATACGATGGCGATTTCTAGACCTGCAAACAGATAAGGAAGAGAACCAGGCAGCTTCACACGCCGGAATATCTGCCAGGATGAAGCTGAATAAGCCTGAAGTAACTTAATCTGTGATTTATCGATATTATTTAGACCTACCATCATATTAATTAGAACAGGAAAAAAGCTAGTAACTACAACTATCGCAACTTTTGAAGATATACCGTAACCAAACCAAACAAGAAACAGAGGAGCCATCGCCATTTTGGGAATGGAATTAAAAGCTAATACAAACGGGAAAACTAGCTTTTTTATTGAAGGAATCTCAGCAATGAGAATACCTAAGATAGCTCCTGTTGCCCCCCCGATCAAGAAGCCTAAAAGGGTCTCGCTAAGAGTAGCCCATATGTGTATTAAAGACTCAGTGCTTTTGAAAAAATTAATAAGGCTAGCAAACGTATCTGTTGCGGTCGGGAATATAGCATTTGATACATTCAGTCCACGTACTACCCCTTCCCATAAAGCAATAATCACAACAAATGTCAGAATATGTGGTGCCCACTCTTTTACATTCCACCACCTTTTGGTCTTTCGATTAATCATCATCGCACTTCCTTCCGCCATTAGTTAATTCAACTTTTCTATTACGACAATGTGTAGCTACTTAGGAACTGAGATGTATAGTGAATCTCATTACTAGAACTGCTTCAGCATTACTACCTAGCGATTAATTGTTATTAAAGCATCTACTGCTTTAACTCCCCTTCCTTCTTCCAATACAACAAGTGGATTAATTTCTATTTCGTTAAAATAGTTTTTGTGATCAATTGCCAGGTTTGACAACTTTAATATCACATGAGCGAGTTCATCAATATCTGCCTTCTTAGAACCCCTATACCCCTTAAAAATCTCACTGTATTTCAATTCATGAATCATTTCATATGCATCTTGTTGATCAATAGGTAATATTCGAATACTAAAGTCCTTTATCATTTCTACTAAGGTTCCACCTATACCTAACGTTACATAATGTCCATATAACGGATCATTCTTAACTGCAACTATTGTTTCAATGCCTTTAGGAACCATCTCTTGAATAAGGACACCATTTATACGTGCATCCGGTTGAAATTTTTTAGCATTTTCCATTATTTCACTAAAAGAGGATATTACTTTTTGGTCTTCTGAAATAGATAATTTAACAGCTTTTGCTTCAGTTTTATGCAGAATATCTGGGGAGTCGATTTTCATTGCTACCGGAAAACCTATTTCTGTTGCATAATCTCTTGCTTCTTCAACTTTACTAGCCACTTTCTCTGCTGTAACAGGTATCTCATAGCGACTAAGTACTCTTTTACTCTCGTTTTCACTTAAACTAGTTCCTTTAAAATGAGATATATATAGATCTAATGACTCACGATTGTCTTGGTCGTAACTCTTTTTCCTTTGACTTAGTTGATCCATACTATTTGCATAATCAATATATTTTTTTATGGCTTTCATACTAGCATGAGCACCTTGGAGTAAAGGAATGTCAGCCGAATTGAGGATTCTGTGTATTGGTGCATCTAGCCCTCCAGACACGTGTGTAAAAACAACAATAGGTTTCTTGATACTTTTTGAAACATCCGCGATAGCTCGTGCTACATTTTGATAAAGTGCACTTTGTGAAGAATCAAGACCTGAGGTCGCATCCTGACAAATTGCCAGTAAATCGATATTAGGGTCGTTGGTCAATGCAATTACACACTTTTTATAAATTTCAGTGTTAAATAAAGCATCACTAGTCCCATCTAACGGGTTGGAAATGGTCGCATATTCCGGAAGAACTACTGCTAAATCTTCCTTTGTCTTCTCCTCAATGTCTGGTATTTGCAAGCCAGCGGATTCAGCAATATCACAAGATAAAGCAAGTTGCCCACCCGATATTGCCATGACACCTATCCCGTTATTTTTTGGTAGATTTAACCGATGTTTCGATAAAAGGGCAGTGGTCGTTATGATTTCATCATAGCTGCTCACTTCAATAAACCCGTTTTGTTTTAAGAAAGCCTCATGTAAATGGGAGGAACCAATAATGGCACCTGTATGAGATAAAGCAGTTTTTTCGCCGGTTTCAGATTTTCCAACTTTTAGGATGATAATGGGTTTCCCCTTTTTTCTTGCTAACTCCGCTACCTCACTCATCTCTTTCGGATTTTTAATACTTTCTAACACACCAACAACGATATTGGTTTTTTCATCTTCAATGAGAAAACGGAAATAATCTGCTGTTGTAATTCCCACTTCATTTCCAGCAGAGATAACATAGCTAAACCCAAGATCACTACCAGAGCTCATCAAGGCAATACAAGCGGAACCACTATGAGACACAAGACCTACTTCCCCTTGTATGAGTGAACTAGGCGCATCCGCACTATATAGAGGAGTCATTTCATTCACATTGATTAACCCTAAACAGTTCGGACCACAGGCAGCTATCCCGTTTTCCTTTAGCAATTGACTAATCTCTTGTTGTTCCTTTTGCCCTTCTTCATTCACTTCCGCAAAACCACTAGCCAAGATAACGGCAGCTTTTACGTTCTTTTCGTTCAGTTCCTTTAAGGTTTGTTTTACACGAGTGCTTTTAAGTGCAATGACCGCACATTCTACGCCATCAGGAAGCTCACTTATTGAGGAATAACACCTCAATCCATATACCGTATTATTTTTTGGGTGTACCGGATAAATTTCGCCTTCATACCCCATATTTAATAAGTTGGATAATGCAACGCCACCCATGTTTTTTTCGGAACACCCAATGATTGCTACGGAACGAGGGGACATTAAATATTCCATATTTTCGTAACTACTTATTATTGCTTCCATTTTTATCACCTCACTCATGGTTTTTTATTCACCAGAGGGGAATCTCCCCCCTATCTCAAGACCGTATACTTTCGGTTTTTATGCTTTCTTCACGGAGGCGTGTTGCTTCTTTAAATCCTTTTTCTTCTACCACTTTTAAGAACTTATCTGTTTCCGGTTTTTCAGAAGTAGCAACAATCGTAAACATGTCTTCTGATACCTTCATCGCATCAAGAATTCCTTGAATTTCATAGGCTCTGTTAGACACTTGCTTAACGATTTCATTTGTGACGGAATCATTTAACGCAATTTTGTTCGCCATATATTTAGTTACCTCATCTAGTTGGTCACGCGGAACAACTTTGTTCACGATACCAATTTCTTTAGCTTCTGATGCAGGGATGGTGTCACCAGTAAACAACAATTCTTTTGATTTTTTCATTCCAACGACCCAAGGTAAGATTAAAAATGGAGCAAAGGTTCCAAGTAATACTTCAGGTTCACCAAATTTTGCATCATCAGAAGCGATAATAAGATCACAAGTTAAGGCTAGTGAATGGGCACCACCTAAACAATGACGATGTACCTGTGCGATTACTGGCTTTTTGCTATTCCAAATCGCATATAAAGCATTATTGCCTACCTTGGTATGTTTGTACCAATCTTGAACCGTTTCAAGTTTTTCTGATGTAATATCAAATCCCGCAGAAAATGCTCTACCAGCACCACGTATAATAATTACCTTTACATCATCGTTATTAGAAAATTCACGGACTGCGTCTTCTAATTCCAACCACATTGCCTCTGATAGTGCGTTAAGCTTATCTGGACGATTTAACGTGATATACCCTAGTTTCCCATCTATACTTGCCTCAATAAATTGATAACTCATTATTAAAATCTCCCCTTCTATTTATTAATAAAGTATTTTATAAACCGAAACTTTATATTGAAAATGCATTCAATTCATGAATGACTGAATACGTTCATCTGTCACATCTTCTAAGGTGTTTGGCTCCCACTTTGGATGATGGTCTTTATCGACTAACACGGATCTTACACCTTCATAAAAGTCATCATTTCTCATCATGCTCATACTTAATTTCAGTTCTTTCGTAAAACAATCGTTTAGTGATAATGCTTGACTTGTAACGAGTTGCTTCAGTGTAATCTTTAGGGCAATCGGTGATTTAGACATTAACACGTGCAACGTCTTTTTAGCCCATTCATCGCCTTCTTCTCTTGCAGCTTTGCCTAAAGATTCCATGATTTGCTCCACTGTATGGTAAGAAAAGTGTTCATCAATTTTGGTTTGTAGAACGGCAAGTGATGATCCATCAGGGACTTGAGACGTATGTTTGTTAAGAACAGACTTGATATCAGAGTCTACCGTTGATGTTGACCAATTGTGCTTCTGGATTGCATTCATCAAATCGTCCCACTTCCCACTCTCTATATAAGCATCCGCCACTTCTGCATAAAGCACACTTGCGGCACCTATGACAGAACCTGTCAGACCAAGATAAAGGCCAATTTGACCAGGTAATTTATTTAAAAAATAACTTGCTCCAACGTCAGGGTAAAAACCGATACTCGTTTCCGGCATTGCCCATTTGGTACGTTCCGTTACCAATCGGTAGCTTCCACCGATTGCAACGCCCACACCTCCTCCCATGATAATTCCATCCATATAAACGAGAACCGGCTTTGGATAAGTATGAATATCCAAATCCATCGCATACTCCTTGGAAAAAAATCGATAAGCCCGATCCTTCACATCGATATCCCTACATTCATATAGATCCTTCATATCACCTCCAGCACAAAAACCTTTGTCTCCGGAACCATAGATACAAATAAGCGCAATATTGTCGTTGTCTTTCCATTCTTTTAACTTATGATCTATTTCTTCCACCATCTCAGCATTAAGAACATTGATTGCCTTCGGTCGATTGAGTTGTATCCAAGCTACTCCATTTTGAACATTGGTTATGACATGTGAGTCTTGTAACATTTCAATTCCCCTCATCCGTTTGTAAAATTAGTAACGAGCTGTTAGCATTTTTTTTCGCGTGTAAAAATCGACACCATCTTTTCCATTGGCATGGAGATCTCCATAGAAGGAATTTTTATATCCAGAAAACGGGAAGAAAGCCATCGGTGCTGGAACAGCAAGGTTAACCCCTAACATACCTGCATCCATCTCTTCACGAAACTCCCTTACCGTTTTTGCATTCGTCGTAAAAAGGCATGCCCCATTAGCAAATTCAGATTGGTTCGTAATATCGATTGCTTCCTCCAGGTTCTCAGCACGAACCACGGATAACAATGGTGCAAAAATCTCATCCTTCCAAATGATCATTCCTGGTTTAACATGATCAAAAATTGTTGGCCCAATGAAGTATCCTTGTTTATCCGATATACGATCTTTTCGTCCATCGCGAACGAGTTGACATCCTTCCTTTTCGCCTGACTCAATATACTTGATGGTTCGTTTCCGCTGCGACCCACGAATGACAGGACCAAGGAAGACATCCTTCTCCATTCCATTTCCAATTTTGATCTCATCTGCTGCTTCTACTAATCTTCTAACTAGTTCATCACCAATATCACCAACTGTCACCACTACCGAACAAGCCATACAGCGTTGCCCAGCAGAACCGAATGCAGCTTCCATGATATTCTTAACGGCAAGATCAAGATCGGCATCTGGCATAACAATGGAATGGTTCTTCGCTCCGGCCAAAGACTGAACACGTTTTCCATTTGCAGCAGCTGTCTTATAGACATATTCTGCAACTGGCTGTGAACCGACAAATGAAACCGCTTTAATGTGTTCGTGATCTAATATCCCATTTACTGCTTCATGGGCACCATGCACGACATTTAATACGCCATCTGGTAAACCAGCTTCCGTAAATAATTCTGCTAAACGATTAGCAAGCATTGGTGTTTTTTCTGAGGGCTTCAATATAAATGTATTACCGCATGCAATGGCAAGTGGAAACATCCAGCATGGCACCATCATTGGGAAGTTAAATGGGGTAATACCACCAACTACACCAACTGGGTATCGATACATGCCCGACTCAATATTGGTTGCAATATCCGGTAATTGACTACCCATCATCAAAGTAGGTGCTCCTGCTGCAAATTCGACACACTCAATTCCGCGCTGCACTTCGCCGTAAGCATCCTTATAGGTTTTTCCGTTTTCCTTGGTTACTAATTCGGCTAACTCTTCCCAATGTTCCACTAATAGTTGCTGATATTTGAACAAGATACGTGCTCTCCGAGGAACCGGTGTCTTCCTCCATTCTTTAAATGTTTCTTTAGCAACCATTACCGCTCGATTTAGATCATTCTGGTTGGAGTGAGGAACAGAGCATAGCACTACCCCTGTTGCCGGATTGACAACTTCCTCACTTTTCTCGGAAGTTGATTCCGTCCATTCTCCTCCAATATAGTTTTTTAACGTCTCACTTCTTGTAACAATAGACATATTAATCCCCTTCAACTAATGAATTTTTTCGACTTCATAATTAAATTCATAGGCATTATAATAAAGTTGTTCGATTTGTTCTTGAGTGGGTACCTTTGGGTTATTTGCCGGGCTTCCACTGGCAATCGCGTCTGCCGCCATTTTTGGTATGGCAATGTCGTATGATTCTTTGTCAATTCCCCACTTCTTCATGTTCGGAATGTCTAGATCATTACATAGTTTGATAATCTTTTGGATAACTTCGTCAGCTAATTGTTCATCGGATCCATCATCTGTGTCTAAAATATGTTTCCCAATGCTAGCAAACCGCTGAACAGCTGCATCTTTCGTAAATGTTAAAACCGTTGCTAACAACATCGCATTGGAGAACCCGTGAGGAATATGGAACACCGCACCAATGGGGCGTGACATTCCATGAACCAACGTCACAGAAGAATTCGAGAAAGCAATACCAGCTAACATGGCTGCTAGAGACATTTTTTCCCTCGCTTCAATGTCTTCACCATTTTCATAAGCCCTAAGTAAATACTTCGTAATTAAATCAATCGACGTAAGCGCATACATATCTGAGACAGGATGTTTTAATCGCGAAATATACGCTTCTAACGCATGACATAAAGCATCGACACCAGTTGCAGCCGTGATTGACCGCGGACATGATAGGGTTAATAGTGGATCAACAATGGCGACAGCAGGTAGTAATTCGGGTTGAGAAATCATCATTTTTACTTGGTTGACCGTATCCGTAATCACTGTCACTTTCGTTCCTTCAGATCCGGTACCTCCGGTTGTAGGGATAGCGATTAATGGAAGAGGTTTATTCGGGAATGGTATTTTTTCTCGAAAGTACTCTCCAATCTCCCCATCATTTGTCATCATTACAGCCACTGCCTTTGCTGTATCGATACAACTACCACCACCGACAGCAATAATTACCTCACAGTTGTTTTCACGGCATATTTCCATTGCCTCACGAACATGGACATCTGTTGGCTCGGTATTTACTTCGCTATAAATTGCAGTAGAAATACCTGCTTCTTCATTTAGGACAACGCATTCTTTCACCCGATTCATTTTTTTCATAACAGAATCACTTATAACCAATGCCTTATTGCCTAGCTCACTTACAATTTGGCCAATTTGTTGAAAAGATCCTGAACCGTATACGATTCTGTTAGGCATTAACAGTTGGTGATACGAATTCACAGAAAAAGCCTCCTTTTGTTTACACATTCAAAAACTATCATTCTATTTATCATGAAAAACAGCCGATCTCTTTTCTAAGAAAGCATTGACACCTTCTTTCATATCATCCGTTCCAAACATCTGACCAAATAATTTTGCTTCAAGAGCTAACCCGTCTGATTGAGACATATCAAACCCTTGGTTCACTGCCTGAACCGCTGCATTTATGGAAGGTAAGCTTTTCTTAAGAGCTATGGACTCTGCTAACTTTTTGGTTACGGCAGTAAGTTCATCTAGTGGAACAGAAAGATTGACTAGACCAATATTGGCTGCTTCTTCTCCATTAACAAATTCACTTGTCAATATCAATTCCAGCGCTTTTGCCTTGTTTGTTAATCTCGACAGCCTTTGCGTACCGCCAAACCCTGGGATCAATCCTAGCGTGAGTTCTGGTAAGCCGATTTTTGCCTCATTGGCTGCAATTCGTAAATGGCACCCCATTGCTAATTCCAAACCACCGCCAAGACACGCACCGTTTATCGCTGCGATGACTGGCTTCTCCATTTGTTCAATCTTGTCACACAATTCTTGACCTGCTTCAGCCATTGATTCTCCTATCTCTGTATTGTCAAATCCCTTTGTAAACTCTTTAATGTCGGCGCCTGCAACAAAAAACTTTCCTTCTCCAGTTAAAACAACAACCTTCACATCTTCATCCTTAGACAGATATTCAAAACAATCCTTTACTCCTGTTATCATGTCACTGTTTAGAGCGTTTGCAGGCGGGTTATTAACAGATACATACGCAACATGATTTTCTACTTTAAATAATACATTTTTAAAATTCATAATCTAGCACCACCTTCCTTTCTTTATAATATTACGACTAATCTTAATATAATATGCATGTTATTATCTGTACGGTCAAAATATTTTTCCGAAAATTCAAACTATCTATCCGGTCAGAATTTTGTTATTAGGACATTTTCATACATCAAAAACCAGTTAAATTTTAGAATTTCTATAAAATCAAAATTACCAACTCCTAGTAACAATAATGCTTAATTAGATGTTTACACATCACAAAAATTACTATTTATTAGAAGCCAAATAAAGCGGGAGATTTAGCGAATGTAGTTCCTAATCACATTAGACATCACTTAACTTTTTTGTATTCTTGAAGGATAGAGATCCTTGTCTTTATGACCAAAGCTGTCTATCGCTGAGTAATATGCCTGGACCTGACTTAAAACTAACTTTCATATTCTCTATTAAAAGAGCATATTCTCTATTAAAAGGAAAAATCACCTTCAACTCTCGTACTCGAAAAGGCAACTGATTTTTGTAGCTTTCGTGAAAATATTTTGCACATAATTCCCTTATACCGAGCAAGAGATAACATAAATTGATGGATAAGAAAACATGTATCCCTTTAACCCGGTGAATACCGAATTTCTAAATTTCGATATGGAGGAACACTATGAATTATAAAGAAAAGAATCGTCGTAATCAGATTTTGCGGGCATCTTTAAATGCATTATCAGACAAAGGTTTTAATACCGTAACCCTGCAGGACATTGCTGATTATGCGGGGGTCAGTAAAGGAGTCACAAATTATTACTTTAAAAGTAAGGCCGATGTGTTCGGGCACCTTTTTGAATGGCTTACTCAACGGATTTATGAAAATGAAAGTGCCGCAGTGAGTAGTAAATATACCGCTATGGAAAAATTAGAAGCCTATGTGAATGCTGCATTTTCTAGTCCTGAAAAGAATAAACAATTCTTTCGCGTGTATTTAGACTTTCTTGCACAAGCTAATCATTCTTCAAATTACCGAGAAATTAATAACAGATTTTATGAAAACTGCTGGTCAATAGGTAGGGAAATTGCCTCGATTGGACAAAGGGAGGGGGTTTTCCCCGATTTTGATATTGACGTAGCTGGAGTTGCCATACGAGCTTCTATTGACGGTTGTCTTTTGCAGTGGCTAATGAGAAATCAAAGTGAACTACATGGGTTTTACCGTGACGTATGTTATAAAACAATTTTGGGATATTTGATGAATGGAGAAATTTCTGGTGAAAAAGAGATCACTAACATTAATTCTACGGTGCTTCCAAAAAATAAGATATAAAAGAAGGAAGCAAAAATGATAGATAAAATTAGTATTAGTAACAATCAAACCAATTTTCATACTATAATAGATATAGGTATTTACCCTTTCCCTAATAGATTGGATCTATGGAGTTATGGTTATAATGGCGAGCATAACCAGTTGGGTTAACACCATTACCGTTGCCCCGACAGCGATTCCTCGCTTATTTACTGCTGCTGATTCAGCATTCGTGTCCACCTGATGACGCTCTTCTGCATTCTCTGCCTCAGCAATGGCTTTCGCAACAAGAAGAGGGTCTGGTCGAAGAAACATGAGTAGCACTGACCCGGCAAGGATGAAAACGGCTGCTGCCAGAATGAACGGTCCGGCTAGAGCAGGAACGTCGATAGATGTAGCAAATCTCCCCATAACATCTACCAGATTTGGTCCCGCAACAGCACCGAATGTAGTGGATGCCATGGCGATACTTACTGCAGTCGTACGCTGTTTCGGTTTTGCTAAATCAGTACCTGCATAACGGGCTTGTAAATTAGTCGCGGTACCAGCACCATAGATTAATAGGGATGCAAACAGTAATAGTGTATTACCTGTTACTGTCGCAACCACTACCCCAATCGCGCCAATCCCCCAGTCAGGAATCCTACAGCTAGTCCGGACCGGCGACCAAATCGTTGGGAAAGTCGTCCTACGATTAGCGCTGCCCCTGCTGAACCTAACGTAAACAAAGCAGCCGGTAGCCCAGTAAAACTGTCTGTTGCCAGCATGTCTTGTGCAAGCAGTGCTCCGACAGTTACACCCGCAGCAAGCCCTGCACCACCAAAAATTTGTGATATGATTACGATGATCAGCGTCCGTTTATATAACTGTCGTTGCTTTTCCGGGGAATCCATATATCGTTGAACATCGCTAGTTTTAAATGACATGATCAGACCCACCTCCTTTTACCCTTCTTGTTGTATAAATCGCTCCCAGTCTTGAACACTTTCTTCTAAAAGCACTAAATCCTTTTGTCTTTAATAAATCAACCGCTTCTATTGATATTAAGCAGTAGGGCCTCTGCAATAGTCGACCACATCATGATTGGACGGTAATTCAGCTAATTTTTCTTCTAATTCTTCCATTGGTATAGACACCGCTCCCGGGATATGCGCCTCAGCGTATTCCTCTTTCGGCCTTACATCCAAAAGTAATACTTCCCCTTTATCCATCTTCATTTTAAGATCTGGCAGTGATAAGTTGTCCATGTCAAACTGGTTATTCAAAAATCCCTGTTTTAATATGTTGTACCTGTGTCAATTGCTGTTCCGATAAACCATGCAAACTGCGCATGAAATCTCCAAGCAGCGGCATGGCTATTTCATAGATAACAAAATTTCCCTGCTTATTATAATTTACTAATCTTGCATGGTGGAGTGTTTGAGAAATGCTGTGACACATTGGCAATAATGACCCTGAGTGTCTAGGCGCTGGCCGATGAAAACGCCACGTTCTGTGCGTCGGAGCTGGACGTGGCTGATTCTGTAGATGAATATACAGAACTTTCAAGTTATATGCTTTCTTATCTACAAATAAAAACTCCACTTTAGCCTCTTAAAGACACTAAAGCGGAGTTGTTTGGTTAATCCTCCATCCGGATAAGTTTCCCTCTGATCCGCGCACCCACCACCGAGTCAACAATCCGTTCGGTTAATTCCTGTTTCGTATACTTCTGATTTACATATACGCCGAGTTCTCTTGCAAATGCAGTGATATCTTTTTTTAACAAAAGCAGATTCTCATTCCTTAACAGTTCGTTGGCCTCCTTTATCGTGTTGCAGTTATGTAGGGCAGTCTCAAGTTGCTTGTAGTTCACAGCTTTTGGTGTGCTTTTAGAATCCCCGAGGTTTACATGTACTGCTATTTTTTGAAAGATTACATTTTTGGTATCTCTTGATTTAATGTCTATCTTAAAATAACGACAAAAGGATAGGAGCTCCTTTTTTGTGTAGTTCTTCATGTGTTTTTCCACCATAGCTGTTTGTTTGATCTTCTCCATTACCTGTTCATATGCTTTTGTATGATCACCATTCGCTTCATAGCGAATTACCGCATTTCCATTTACCAGTTCCTGAAATTGCTTTGTCGTCAGCCTACTTAGAAAATCCATGGTAATCCCGAGCATCTGCTCCGTTTCTTTTTTACCCATGTTTCACCCCTATTAGATCCGTGTATAAACTCATCATCTCACTCACAATCTGCTTGATCTCATCTCGAATGAGTTGCTGGGGAAGGCTATTTCCTTTCGTTAACAGGACAGGAATGCCTGTTTCTGGAGCTGTTGCATATAGCGTCTTGGTCTCACGCAATACATTCCGAAAACATACATGACCTTCCCCTACTTGATTCATGTATTCTTTTTGAACAGCAATTGGTCCCTCTCTATAAAAAGAAACCATCGTAAATACCACGCCCAGCATGCGAGGGGAAATGAAGACTCGATTGTTTGCTTCTGTACTGTATTGGTTGAATTTTGCCTTCAATGCATTGACATGGCGAATTAACGTATCAATACCTAGTGTCGATAAATAATCAGCTTTGGCTGGGGCTATGTACACCTCACTTGCCACCAGTGCGTTTTGCGTTACTAAATTAAAATTTGGCGGACAATCAATCAACACCATATCATAGGTATTTTTTATATCATCCAGTTTCATGCGAAGCCGCAATAACACCTTCAAATAGTTACTGCGGATCGTTCGATCAGTATTGCCTCCGAGTCTGCTGGAAAGCTCCATATCGACATGAATTAATTCCAAATGGGAACAGATCATATCGATTCGCCCACCGTTATTCTCCAGTACCCGATTTACCCGAGTAGGGGTCATAATTAAGTCTTGTAACGTTGCTTCACCCTCGTGATCCAGGAAATCATCATACCAATGCTTGATTGTTCTCCCTTGTCGATCCAGACTTTTCCATTCATCGATATTCATAAATGATAAGGTTAAATTAGCTTGCGGATCCATATCAATCAGTAATACCTTTTTCCCTCTGTTTGCTAATTCAGCTGCCATATTAGCTGATAACGTCGTTTTCCCAACACCGCCTTTATAGTTCATGACTGAAACTACCCCAATATCGTTCTCCCCCTTAGTTGCATATGTGTTGTTATGTATATGCAAGGAACTAGGTTGTTTTTCATGGGTGAGGGAAAAATGTAGTTTTTAATGACAAGTTACTAGATGAGTTACATATAAATAAAACATGTCCCAAAAATAATTTTGGAAATGGGTTTTGATATATGTCTCTCATCAAAAAAGCAGGCAGTATTATCTTAGGAAGTATTTTACTATCAATTGGGATTAATTTTTTCCTGGTGCCGTTTGAACTTCTGGACGGAGGAATTATTGGATTAGGATTAATTATAAAGTACTTAACCGGGACACAGGCTGGATTAGTCATCATTAGCTTGAGTCTCCCGATATTTGTTTTAGCTTGGATTTATAATAGGGACTATTTCTACAATGGTTTACATGGGATGTTATTTTCATCATTTGCTATCGATATCCTCTACCCTTTTCATTATCAATTTATTGACATGTATCACGTTCCTTCCATAGTAAGTTCTATATTGGGCGGCATATGTATTGGTGTGGGAATAGGCATTATGCTTCGCAGCAAAACGAGTACAGGGGGCCTTGATCTCCTAGCACAATTTTTATCGAGAATTTTCCAAGTCAACGTTGGGATTATCATATTTGTATTTGATGTGTTTATCATAAGCCTGGGAGGTTTGTTAATTTCACCCCAATCGTTTTTCCTTTCGTCGATCACCATTCTTTTTGTTGGAATATGTACAAGTTTGTGCACGTGGAACATGGAGTATTAGAGGCGAAACTCCAATCACTCGTATTTTTCAAAAATCAAGTGGTATAATAGGGCTTGAAACTTAATCACATCTACATGGAGGTAACATGCGTACATTTGAAGAAAAACTAGAAATTATAGAATCATTCCCTGAATTACAGCGCAACGACGTGTCACTTGGTCGTGTCAATTTTCACTTTAACGAAAGTGCCATGGACAAAAAAATCGTGGTATATCGCTTGCACCCAAACGGTAACGGATTTGTGTATGCCGAACAAATAGAAGATACCTATACAACCGACTCTAAAGGGATGGTTAACATCCGTGATTTCACCGAACAAGAGCTTCGTACGATCATCGAACAATCGATTAAATCTCTAACAGAACCAGAGCCTTTTGAAGAGACATGGATAAACGAGGAGAATCAAACCCTTAAGGTGATTTTTGATTATGACTCATGGGATATTTATGCAGGTGATATGCTGGACGCGACCTATGCAACCTATAGTGGCGCAGCCGATTACCTGCAGCAGGAAGGGTTCAAGCGTTTGCACGATGAGGATCTTGAATAGAATATAATTCCAGTATAAAAAAATCTCAGTTACCTAAACTGGGATTTTTCATATAATTATGTTCAACAACTGAAGCTACCTGTCACTTTAATAAGAGTGTTGCTTTTATTTCTCCAAATTACACAATCATAAGCACATCTTAACATCGATGATCACATCCTTATATATCTTCTTAAAAAATCCTGACCATTAGTCGATAACTTTTTTATTGACGGGGAGCTAATAACATTACCAAAACATTAGAAAACTTGGCTTAACGCCAATCCTTAGTTGCACTTATGCAGAAAAGCATATGCCAGCACCGACCCAATCATATATCTAACCCCCACCAAAAAACACAGAAAGAATTCTAAACAAAAAAACTCATCCTTCCATTGCTTCTTTACAACAAGTGCCATTTAAATTTACTTTTGTGTGACATTCTGACCAAGTAAGGCATTTACACTCCAAACCACTTTGTAATACATCCAACATTGCGTCAATATGCTTTTTTTGTTCCTCTAATTCAGCACACTTGATATTTGCCATTTTTCTCCACGTTTCTGATAGAGAAGCCTGATTAAAACCTTCCAACAGTTCAATAATTTCTTGATTACTAAAACCAGCTAATTGAGCCGTTTTTATAAATTTTAATTGGTCAATAACTTCAGTTGTATAGCGTCTTTGTCTATTTACCCTTTTAGGAATAGGCATTATTCCAATTGACTCGTAAAAACGAATAGTTGAAGGGTTAACATCAGCCTGTTTTGCTAACTCCCCAATAGAAAGAAAAGAATCCATAATTATCACCTCTTGACTTAAAGCTTACTTTAAGTATTACAATTTAACAATACAAAAGGGAGTGATTTTTTTGAAAAAATTAGTTGCTGGGATTGGAATAGTTGGATTATGTGCACTATGTTGTGCTTTACCCGTTATTGGAATTGCTGGAGTTGCGGGTATAGTTGGAATAAGTTTTGGTTATTGGAAATGGGGCGTATTGCTGATTGCTTTGGCTTTATCTGCTTTTCTAATTTTAAAAACGGTAAAAAATAACAGAACGTGTAGTGCAAGAACAGGCTGTAATTGTTCTTCAGGTTCGTGTAACTATAAATAATTGTCATAAGGAGATTTTAAAATGGCTGAATGTAGTTGTGGCTGTAGCAATACATCAGGAATTGCTTGTAATATCTCGGTGTTCGATACAGAAGGAAGAAGTCGTTATGATGAACTTAAAAAGGAACTAACTAAAAACCTTTCAATTGAGGAAATCGCTTCTGGTTATATCTTTATTTATCCCAATGAACAATCATTATTATTGAAGATTACTGAATGGATTTCTTTCGAATATCGTTGTTGTCCTTTCATAAAATTTTCACTCTAGTTAGTGGTGAAGCTGACTCGATAAAATTAAAACTATTTGGAAGCAAAGAAGTCAAAAATCTTTTAAGAGAAGAATTTACGTTATCATAAAATTAAACTCCCTTAATCTTTTATAGGTTAAGGGAGTTTTACTTTATTCTTCTTAAATAAAACCCGTTAGCACAAGTTTTCATTCCTCCATATGTGAACATTTCAGAAGAGGAATTTTTTTAATTTCGCATAAAAAAGCACTTATGAAGCAATTTCCTTCTTGTCATAAGAAAAGATTAATTCATTTGTTAAGGAAGGATTTACAATAAGCAACTGATCGACTTGGTTGAATGATGTGCCAATTTTTACTTTTATTTCAAAAACACTAGGCCCAACAAAATTATAAAAACTGTTATGACTAGCAGCAATCGTCCATGCTCCACCATCAGGATTAAATTGGTTATGACTTAGCCTAGCTCTTCCTTTTTTAATATGAAAAGTATAAAGGTAAAAACCAGGTGAAGTATACAATAAAATTGAATCTGCACCTTTTTTTAATTGTCCCGTTAAAAGATAGTCTTTTCTTTCTTTTGCTATTATCAATTTGGTTCTTACTTGACAGACAAATATAAGGGAAAAGAAAAGAATAAATAATATACTATAAAAAATATCCATTGACCACTACCTCTTTCTCTTGTCCCTTGAAACTTTGGGTAACTTAAGGAGCTTGACGATGCTGCCTGCGACAATAGCTACAATGATGGCACCAAGCAGAGCGGGAACTAACGAAAAGCCCGCCAGCATAGGCCCCCATGTTCCAAATAACAGCGTACCAATCCAATCCCCAATAAAACCAGCAATTATAGCTCCTGCCCAGCTTCCTGGCATATCAAATGGAGATAATTTATCCGCAACAGTACCAATTACCATTGCAATAAGAACAGATAGAAGAATAGTAATAATACTCATTTTATAAAATCCTTTTTACCAGCTTATGTAATCTATTTATCAAGGGTTCGAATGCTAAAAAAAATCCGCTACTGATACACGAATACTATCGTGATTCATGACTAGTGTTCTTTTAAAATCTCGATATCGCCTCTAAATAGCCCAGTTATAACACAACAATCGTGCTGGTTTATGGCTATTTATTTAAAAGTTAGTATGTTATCAAATCCGAACAGTAAACGGTTAATAAAACTAAAGAAAAAGCAGTTTTCACAAATATAAAGAGCCATTTCACTATTTTTATTTATATGTGCTCTCGCATATGCATCTTTTCATGTACTGGCATACCGTATATAAAGAAAGGAGAGTAAGTTATGTTTAGTCTACAGAGTATAGATGTCGCACATTTTCTGTTCGCCATGGGCTGCTTATTAGCTTTAGCTCACCTGTTGGGTTTTTTAGCAGAACGTATCCTCATCCCCCGAGTTATTGGTGAAATAACAGCAGGGCTTGTTCTTGGACCAACATTGTTAGGCTACTTTTTCCCTGATGTTTTTCAATGGATGTTTTTAGGTTTCCATGCAGAGGATCAGTTATTTGGACTACTTTATCAATTTGGCTTACTAATGCTTATGTTTAGTTCAGGGTTAAAATTTCAGACAAAATTTAATAAAGCGGATGTAAAAATTACTTCTGCATTAGTTGTGGGGGCAACCATCCCGGCATTTATTGTAGGTTGGTTTGCTACTGATCTATTAAATGTTACTTCCTACATGGGAAGCGCAAACAGTCCACTTGCGATCAAGATTGTTATCGCTATATCCATTGCTGTTACCTCTATACCCGTTATATCAAAAATATTTAGCGACTTAGGAATCATGCGTACTAGATTTGCTAAAATAGTGCTTGCATGTGCTGGTATACACGATATTATTCTATGGGTGGCATTAGGATATGCAACAGCAATAGCAAGCCAAGAAGGTATTATTACATTTAGTTTAGGACTCAAAACGGTTTTAATAAACCTTAGCTTTATTGGTGGAATACTTTTAACTGCATACTTTTTATTTAATCGTTTCACATTTCTTAAAAACAATTTCCTTTTTAGAGCATCACATCTTGGATATTTCCTATTTACCATGTTCATGTTAGCAGCATTTGCGGGGTACCTTCATGTAGAGACCATTTTTGGAGCTCTTCTCGCTGGTATTATGATCAAACTGTCCATTCCAACAGATGAAGTGGATAAAATTGAATATATTGTTTCAAAAGTTGGCTTTGCCTGGTTTATTCCACTATATTTTGCGATTGTCGGGCTACAATTAGATCTTATTCAACATTTTAATCCATTTTATTTCCTTGGTTTTCTTTTATTTGCTTGTTTCGTTCAAACTCTATCCGTTTATATAACATCAAGGCTGATCAAGCAAGATCCTTTAACTAGTCTTAATCTTGCAATAGCTATCAATGACAGGGGAGGTCCGGGAATTGTCCTAGCTTCCATAGCATATTCAACGGGAATTGTTAATCAGGAGTTTTTTGCCATATTAGTAATGGTAGCATTAATGACCTCATTCTTACCTGGTGTTTGGTTCCGTATCGTGCTGAACAAGAAATGGAGATTAATGCCTGGAGATGAAAATTTAGTTACAGAAAAAAATAAAGAACAACTTAATAATAAATCCACAAATAATGATCGCTAAATTGTGAAAGCAACATAGTTTCCGAAGTTTGCTACTTAAAAGAGGGAAGTTATTGCAATGTACTTGTGGAAACTAATCGTTCCATTCGTTAGACTTGGGCTATTACTCCACTCCCATTACAGGAGGTTCATCAGTCATGCGCCCCTACCCTTACAAGGATAAATGCACTTCGGTACATACCTGATAACAAACGTTTAGGATGACAGTTCCTATTGCAACGTTCCTTGTTTTTTGGGAAACGTGGTTCCGTCATTCCCATCCTCAAACAATAAATTAAAAAACCTCAACTCTTTTGATAACGGATTCACTTGTGATCTGCGTCTGCAAAACAGTGAATCACAAGTTAAATCTCACATATAATCACACAACTTTCACTATTAAATTCACAGTAAAAATGGCTTGGAAAAATATCCAAGCCATTTTTCTTTCTAATATCTGTTGTTAAACTAAAGCAGGTTAGCTTAATAAGAATCTTTTTATTTATTGATTATAGAAGACGCAATTTTAATCAACTCGCCTTTAGATAAAGTTTCATTTCCCTCATAATCAATTGTATATTCGAATTCCAACTAATTATTTTGTAATTTTTCATCTTTATTATAATGTACAGTCGTATCGCCTTCTAGTTTTAATTCTCATCCTACTTAGAAACATTGATCCAACCAATATCACTCGTTGTCTAAAAAGTAACAGACTAATGTAAGGGTTTCTTACGTATTTATGAAAATTTTTAAAAAACTGTGTTAGATTTTCTTACAAGTTTACTGACAATCGTCATTAGGTGCTTTAAGCTAAAATTAACAAATAAATAATGGATGGAGGGAATAGTGAAAACTAATTGGTTTTTACAGTTATTTATAATTATAGGCTTCCTCCTACTGGGGTCCGGGATTGTCAAGGTATTTCACATTCCTGTACCAGGCAGTATTATTGGTATGCTTCTTCTTTTCGTTTGTCTTCTAACCGGGATCATAAAATTAGAATGGATTGAAAGAGCATCATCCTTTCAATTAAAGCACCTTACCATACTATTTATCCCACTAATTACAGGTCTTTTTTTATCATCAGCTTTTCTTGAAATTCTACATTGGAACGTTTTGATTATTTTAATTGTAAGTAGTATTTGCTGTTTATTAGGCACAGCATTTGCTGTTGAATGGACTGAAAAAAGGAGAAATGTTAAATGACAATTATCGAAAATGTACTTCTTTGCTTAGTTACTACTATTGTTTGTTACTATATCTGTCTAAAATTTTATCTAAAATATAAAAAAGAATGGTTAAATCCTTTATACACAGCCTCTTCCCTTCTTATTCTTTTGATACTTGTTTGTCCCATACAGGTGGATAGCTATAAGGAAGGGAGTTCCATCTTTAATTACCTATTGCAGTTTGCTGTAGTGACACTAGCGGTTCCACTTTACAAACAATGGTCTTTTTTAAAGAAAAATTACAAGAAAATTTGTATTGGTGTAATATGTGGCACATCGCTAGGAGTGATAACTGTTCTAGGAATGTCCCAGGTTTTTCATTTGCAGGAACAACTGTTAGCCTCACTAATTCCAAGGTCAGTAACCCTTCCTATTGCATTGACCGTATCCAGTGGCCTTGGAGGGTTAAGCTCAACTACTGTATTATTTGTTATAATATCAGCCCTCATCTCTTTAACAATTGGTCCACAATTATTAAATAAACTCGGCATAAGAAGTAAATCAGCAAAAGGATTAGCAATGGGTACATCAGCACAGATGCTCGGTGCAACTCGCTCCCTTGTTTGGGGTGAAGAAGAAGGTGCAATGGGAGGTATTGCGATGACTACTTCAGCATTATTTCTTTCTGTTTTAACGCCGGTCTTTTCATACTTTACGTGAATAACTAATCATTATTAGTAAAATAGAGGTGCAATATGAGAAAAAATTATCTTCGGGAAGCTGTTGAAGAATTGAAAAATTTCTATATTCAAGAACTTCAAGAGGCAGGCTTGTTAATTGTTTCTGATGAAGACCTTTCATCACTTACCTTAAGCGAACTCGAAAATATGTATAAGTTTTATAACCTTCATAATTAGCCTTCCAATTTGTATACTACTAATCTTGAAAATTTCAAAGTAAAAGTTTACTCTTATATCTTATTACAACCAGAACATACAGCAGTACTTTAGGTGAACGTAGAAAATTGAGAGGAGAAAATATCGTGGTTTCTTATAAAGACAAAAAAGTAATAACAATTGGTATTGTTAACGAATTAACGGGTTTATCTGAACGTAAAATTCGTTATTATGAGGAACGTGGATTGATTTATCCTAAAAGAACAAAACGTGGTACCAGAACATATTCCTTTTCAGATATTGAAATTCTTATGAAGATTGCTGATAAGCGGGAAGATGGGGTTCAAACAAATGAAATTAGAAAAGATATGATGAACAAAAAGAAAGACACTAATATTCGTGATGAAATGCTCCGTGGTCAATTGAACGCCCACTTTAAAAAATTACGATAAAAGATAGACTAGGCTGAACTAGGAAGAAAAGTGCTAATGTAGTTCAATATATCGGATTTCAATAGTGTCTCCATCTACTGCCCGTTTCGACGTGGGGGAAACAAGTTAGACTTTTTGCATTAGAGTATGATGGAAAGAAGATGCACCCGCGATTTATGTGAAATAAAAGCTGGAGATATGATTGAATATCTCCGGCACCTTCAATTTACTAACTTTAACAATACAATGTAATTTTACAACTTAAAATGTGTTTAACTCATCTTCCTTCTTGAGCTACCCTACATTGTTCGTACGGTCCCTCGTAAACACTTCTTCTTCAACTCTTGTCAGCAATAGGTAAGCGTTTGAGGTAATCTCCAGCTTTTCCCCTGCTCAACACGGAGCATGCTAGTTTCCCAGCACTCCGCACTCCACCTAAAGATATGTACTAAATTATAAGTTCCTAGTTACTCATAGATTTAAGATTATAAACTTGATTCCAAACCGCATTGTTGACGATATTGGTTTATCTTTAGAATCATAGGTTCGTTGGATGGTACATAAGTTTCCCTATGTTCGTAACTTTAGACCCTTACTTTCGGTTATTCGTTCTTTTTCAGTAGAACGATTCTCACCTATCAAGTTTTTCAGCCGTGCGGCATATCCGTCGGCATACCTTTTCCGAAGGAATGGCTTTAGCCTTCGTTCTGCCGAATCTACCTGCACAACCCCTTGCCCTGTCAGTCAAGACGCATGCAGGAGTATTGACGGAATGGTTTCAAGAAACATGGTTCTATCATTCCCATTCTCGGTTGTAAAGTTGAGATAAATCTTGTTTACCTCCTGTTTCTCACGTTAAGAACGCTTATAACAGAACTTGTCGAGCGGTACCCGTTTGTTTAAGAACAATTTATTTAATTTCCTTTTTGTTGCAACCATAGAAACAAGTTTGTAATAAGTTTAGATACAATGAAAAATGCCACATAAAATAGAAATAAATGAACGTAATTTACTCCCTTAAACATATGGAAAAAGTGAAGGTTTACCATAATTGGTTTTAATACAAAGGCAAATATTCCTGATAGTAGTATAGAGTATAGATAGATATTCTTTTTATGATTTAACGTCCATTGATATAACAACATAAAACTAATCGGAACTAATGAAGCGTCTAAGGCAAAGCTGGGTAAAAAAGGTACAATTTGGTAAGGGTATTCCCACAAACCCAGACTAATACCAAAAGAATTAACATAAGCAAACCATATATGATAGTTAAGTCCAAAAAAACCAAGAAGCAACATTTTACCTTTATCAATTGAAATGAATAACACGATTAGGGGTATGATTAACATTAGAATTACTACCCAAAATTGCCATATGCCAAAGTCGGAAAAAGATTTCCAATACTCTATCTGAAATTGAGTTACCTCTTCAGCCATAGACCTGATTTTATTCAAAAGTTCTAATTGTTTTTCCTTCATAATACCCCACCCGATAATATATATTATCCGGTATTTTAACCTTTTGTTTGTTAAACTATTCTGCTCCGTTAGTTTAAGTGTAACAGTTCACAATCTCTATATTTATTTTAACATAAATACCCATATTCCCTTATATGAATTTACTAAATATTGCAATTCACATTTAAATTCACACCATAAATCACAATAAAATCACATACACTACAATAAATATTTCACTCTTGTTGTGAATTATTCTGTGAATCGAAATTAAAAACTCTTTCAAAACTTGATATAGCAATAAGAAAACACACGAGATTTCCCTTGTGAAAATCCGTGTGTTTTATGATGTGTTTTTAATGTTTGCACCTCTGAAGTGAACCCGTTACTCTTTTGAGTGAGGTTTTTCTGTTCTTATGCAGCTAATTTGTTTGTCGGTCTAGGGTCCATTAGATTAGCTTGAATTAACCTTTTTCTGACAGTAATTCCGAGCCAACTAGCTAAATATGCCTTGATGAGTCCAACTACAATAAACGGATAAACTCCTGCGGCTAGCGCTTGATTCCAAGTCATATCCAATACAATTTTCAACTGAACCGCTCCAAAAATAAGCGTAATAATCATTCCAACAGTGTTGGCTACCATTGCCATCGTTATATTATGTTTTGTTTTTTCTAAAATAAAGCCTGTTACAAACGCTGTGACAATAAAGCCGAATATGTATCCGCCGGTTGGACCAACTAATACTTGTACTCCACCTTTAAATCCAGCAAAAACTGGTAAACCCACTGCCCCTAATAAGGCATAACAAGTCATTGCAATTGCACCGTATCTACTACCAATAATCGTTGCTGTTAACCCTACTGCTAATGTTTGTCCACTAATAGGAACAATTGGCAGTGGAACCTCAATTTGTGCCAATACCGCTGTTACAGCTGCAAAAATACCACATAAAATAATTGCTCTTAGTTTTGATTTACTCGTAGTCAAAAGATGATCCCCCTATATGTTTAATTATTGTTAACCAAATAAATAAATGGTTGACAATAAATAGATTAACATATTATTTTTAATAAGGGTAGTATTTTTCTTAGCTGGTAGTACGTAAGCTGTTACACTGTAGTTTACTTATACTCTAAAAATCATTTTTTTCCTTTTTATTATTTGATTGAGTGTTACCTAGATCCAAAAAGGTGCTCGAATGAACGTATAGTGAGGTAATATAAAGCATTAAGATAGGTGCTAGAAAACTAATCATAGCGGTCTTTTTCCTTGTACGTGAAGTACGTATTGTTTTCCCCCGCAATATGGGCAAGTCATTCCAGTGTCTAATGTAAAAGGTTTTTTACAGGCTTGCTTCCAACTCCATTTATTGCCGCAATTCTGGCAAATCGGCATTTGTCCAACTCCTCTCTAGTATTCTGCCGCCCCATAAACATTGCAAGAAAAGGGCTTGCTGAAGTAGTCCGTTCTTAAACTCCCGATAGAATCAGTTCTCTAACTGTTATTTAAATTCAAGTAAATCTGAAATAAATCCGTTTATAATATTTTTTTAAAACCAATCCGTGTCCCGTACACAGGTATTTTATATCAAATTTGTTGATTGCCCTTAAACCTTTGATACACAAATCAAAGGTTTGTTGTATTTTCATTTCTTCACTTTGAGACGAATCTAATACAAATTTCTTAAATTTTTCTCTGTCTACCCTACCTTCCTCGACAACTTTCCATTCAATGGTTCTCCGAAGAAACAAATATGATCACCGCAAAATTGCACTTTGCTATCGTTATGATATAACGCAACAGAATCTTTGGTATGATGCCCAAGGAGAACACATTCTAAATTGGTTATAGTTACGCCATTGTTAGAGAGATTCAGATTTAATTTGCTTTTAATCTTCTCTGGTAACAATTCTAAATCATGGTTATGAATAAATCCTTCTACATCCTCTAAAAATTGAACTCCTCCTATGTGGTCTTTGTGACCGTGAGTCGCTATAAAGTTAGAAAAGTCTCTTTTATCGATTTCAATGCTTTTCATTGCAGTTTCAAGGTGCTCGAAATGTTCTTCTTTTCCTGAGTCTATGAGGGTTACATCATTTCCTTAATTTAAAATATAACAATTATTGATCATACTTTAACATAAAATTCCATATGTTATTTTAAATTTCACCATGTTTAGTAATGATCCATACAAAATGAGAATTTGTGTAGATGACATGATAGGCCTTATATAAGCTCTCTTTAAAAATAATTGCGCCTTTATCAAAGTTTTTTGTTTACAAACACTCTTTAACGTTATACAATTAACAAAAGTTGCATAAAGTAAACAAAGGTTCGTAAAGTCAAAATGTAATTTGAAGCCATTTTGTGGTTTTGGTAATCACAGTTACTTATATGAATTCATAACATACAAAATAAACCCCAAATATCCCCCTTTAGTAAAAGGACTTTGGATCGTGTCATGACATAAACATATTTTTTTGACCAAAAGTTTCCCTTAGGAAACAATAATTACTTAAGGAAAGAAAGGAGAGGTTAAAATGATTTCTACGATTTCAGTTAAGGACTTACATGTCTCTTATTTCGGTAAAGAAGCAATTAATGGCATAAATTTATCGATTGAACCGGGGAATTTAGTCGGAATAATTGGGCCAAATGGTGCAGGTAAATCCACTTTGCTAAAAGCTATGCTAAATTTGGTTCCGATCGATAAAGGGGAAATTGACATATTTGGAAGAACGATAATTGAGACTCGTAAAAACATCGCGTATGTTCCTCAGCGTAGCCAAATTGATTGGGATTTTCCAATTCATGTTCTTGATACGGTTTTAATAGGAACCTATCCTAATTTACGTATATTTAATCGTCCAAAGAAGAAAGACAAAGAATGGGCGTATGAGTGTCTAAAGCAGGTTGGGATGGAAAACTTTTATAATCGACAAATAGGGGAATTGTCAGGGGGACAGCAACAACGAGTTTTCCTTGCAAGAGCACTTGCACAAAAAGCCGATGTTTTCTTCTTAGATGAACCATTTGTCGGAATTGATATAACTAGTGAAGAAACCATTATAAATCTACTAAAGGTTTTGCGAGATAAGGGGAAATCCGTGATTGTTGTTCACCATGATCTAAGTAAAGCAAAAGATTACTTTGATAAATTGGTTTTGTTAAATAAAGAGTTGATTCATTTTGGTAATGTGGATGAAGTTCTCCGTCCAGATGTAATGATTAAAGCCTATGAAAGAGAGCTATCCTTTTTAGAGGAAATCGGGGTGAAAGCATAGTGGGTTTTATTGATGCATTGTTCTATTATGATTTTCTACAAAAAGCACTTTTAACATCAGTTATGGTTGGTGTCATTTGTGGTGTGATTGGTTGCTTTATTATTTTAAGAGGTATGGCGATGATGGGAGAAGCCATATCACATGCTGTTTTACCTGGTGTAGCTTTATCTTATATGCTTGGAATCAATTTCTTTTTTGGAGCTGTTTTCACAGGTGTATTAACAGCAATAGGGATTGGTTATATTAGCCAAAATAGTCGGATAAAGCATGATACATCAATAGGGATTATGTTTACAGCCGCATTTGCATTAGGGATTATTCTTATTACTATGCTAAAAACTAGTACGGATTTATATCACATTTTGTTCGGTAATGTCCTGGCTGTCCGCCCTTCAGATATGTGGATAACACTTAGTATCGGAGTAATCGTTTTATTATCTGTTTATTTATTTTACAAGGAGCTTCTTGTTACATCTTTTGATCCAACAATGGCGGCAGCTTACGGACTACCCAATAGAATCATCCATTATTTTTTAATGACACTTCTTACTATGGTAACAGTAGCGTCATTACAGACAGTTGGAATAGTTCTCGTGGTTGCCATGCTTATTACACCTGCAGCAACGGCCTATTTATTAACGGACCGTTTATCCGTAATGATTTTCGTTTCAGCTATTATAGGTGCAAGCACCGCTGTAATTGGTCTATATTTTAGTTTTGTTTACAATATGGCTTCAGGTGCAACTATTGTGCTTGCAGCAACATCTATGTTCTTTCTAGCATTTCTCTTCTCACCTAAACAAGGGATTTTGTGGAGGGAATTAAGCGCCAAAAGGAAACGCAAAAGATTAACTTAAAAATTTAAAAAAGGAGTATGATACTTATGAGGGAAAAAGCGAAATTCTTAATGATTGGCTTGTTTTTATTGTTTATTTTAGTAGGTTGTGGAACAAGTGGATATGGATATGGAAATGGTGAAACGAACGGCGACACTGAAGAGGATAATAAATTAGAGGTAGTTACGACGTATTCTGTTCTTTATGACATTGTAAAAAATATAGGTGGGGATAGAGTGAAGATTCACAGCTTGGCACCGATTGGTGGCGATCCCCATGAGTATGAACCACTCCCATTAGATGTACAAAACACAACAGATGCTGATGTAGTTTTTTACAATGGATTAAATCTTGAAGCTGGAAATTCATGGTTTGAAAACTTACTAGGAACCGCTGGAAAAAAGGGAGATAATGCACCGGTATTTCGGTTAAGTCAAAATGTTGATCCGATGTTCTTAACAACGGAAGGGAATGAAGGAGAAGAAGACCCTCATGCATGGTTAGACGTTCAAAACGGGATTAAGTATGCAGAAAATGCTAGAGATGCTTTAATAAAGATTGACCCGGAACATTCTGATGATTATGAAAAAAACGCTGAAAACTATATTAATGAACTAGAGGCACTTCATCATAATGCTTTTGAGCGTTTTAAAGAAATCCCAAAAGAAAAACGTATATTAGTTACGAGTGAAGGTGCATTTAAATATTTTAGTAAAGCTTATGATTTTGAGGCTGAATATATTTGGGAAATTAATCAAGAAAACCAAGGAACACCGAACCAGATTACTCGTATTGTAGATATTATTAATGAAAAGGATATTCAAGCACTATTTTTAGAAACAAGTATTGATCCCCGTAGCATGGAAATGGTTTCAAGAGAAACAGGTATTGAAATCAAAGGAGACGTATTTACAGATTCTCTTGGTAAACCTGGTGAAGAAGGAGACACGTATATAAAAATGATGGAATGGAATATAAAAACTATTTTTGAAGGATTAACAAATTAAATGACAAAGGGTTTCATTCAAATCTAGCAAAAAAATAAAAAATAAAACCATTCAATAATAAGAAATAGGAAGGATGGGAGATATTTGCCAACACCTAGTATGGAGGACTATTCAGAAAAAATATATTTATTGTTTGAAGAAAAAGGCTATGAACGGTCAGTGGATATAGCTTCTCCATTAGGTGTCCTTCCTTCCTCTATAACTAAAATGATGCAAAAGTTTGATGAAAAGGGGCCTGGTATTTATTAGAAAACTTGGCTTATCGTTAAAGGAATTCTTAGTAAGCGAACTTTGCTTTCATAGAAGCCCTTATGCTCTGGAGTGCAAGCCTTAATGGGTCAAGTAGGAGGGGACCTTTCCTCAAGGA
>NZ_JBHTKJ010000036.1:0-20912 GCF_042675965.1 Virgibacillus byunsanensis
GGTTATATACAGCGTTTTCGCTATGTCCATAAAGCTTTTTTAAAACTAAATGTTGCTTTACCCATTTGAAAAATAATTCAATTTGCCACCGCGTTCGATAGAGATCACCAATTTCTTGTGCACTTCGTTTTGCATCATTGCACACAATGGAAATCTTATTTCCTTCGCTATCAAGTGTTTCGATTAAGCGTAGAGGGTGTTCCATTTGGCCAATTTTCACGTTAGCTTCTCGAGTGATTGGAGAAGAAGGGTCAACAGGTAATTCATCTATTACATTTACAACTGTATTCGTTTTAATTCGGGTTACAAATCTAATTCCTTCCGCACAATAGGAATCAAACTTTTTAAAGTTGAAGTAGCCTCGATCGAATACGTGAAGTATGTTTTTATCGGATACGATTAACGAATCCAACTGCGTTTCATCCGCAGGTCTTGCAGGAGTAACAATCACGTCATTTGGGTACGATATGCCATCACAAAAACGGATGGATGTATGCATCTTTACTCCTGATTTTGTATCACGAAAATCTGCCCATTCATATTGGCTAAGACACATGGAAATCGTTGATGAATCAATAAGATTAATCTTCCCAAGAGCTTTATTAACCTTTTGTGGGCCAAGCACTTGATGTAGTTTTTGAATCAAGTGCTGCATAATAACTTGGAATATCTCCGATGGTATATCACCAAGCTTTCGAGAAAGTTGCGACTTACTGATACTTTCAATTTGGGCCAGTCTTTGAACGGTTTTCTTGCGTTTTACTTTTTCACTTATCCTTCCCAGACTAGGTAATCCTTGCAGCTGGGCGTAAATAAAAAGATTTGTAAACGTAAGTACATCAAGTTTTTTAACATATTTATCGATACCGGCATGATCAATCATTTTTTGTATCACTTTCGAATCTAATGGATGAATGTATTCCTTGAATACAGTTTTTATGGTATTATTGTCCATGTGTTCTCCTTATAGTTAGGGATTTGGACAGGACTACCATACCCCTAATTATAAGGTTTTTTTATGGACTTTTAAAGTGAAAATTACCATTATTCATAATTTTGGCATAAAATAATTTGTTTGACTTCTGTTGAAAAATTTTATGCAACGCTAGTGTAATTTCCTAAGCTATAAAAAAGCAGTAGTTCTGTAGAACTACTGCTTTTCCTGTTCTTCCTGTAATGGATGGACATCGTCTGGCTCATCATGAATGGGATGCGAACCAGGAGTCTGTCTCGGCAGGTCTTCATGCATTTCCTTGTATGGATAGTTAAAAGCACTTTGACGGCGCTGTCCTTCCTCCCATGGAGTGGATTTACTTGAAGCTAATTCATCTTCATTAATGGGTGATCCAAGTGGTCCATCTGGGAACTCTTCAGGAACAAGATAATTACGAACGTTTTTGACATTTGAAAAATCAGAGTAATTTTTTTCTCTTTTTTGTGCCATGGATCATTCATCCTTTCTTCTTCATAGAGTTTGCTATGTAGAAAGAAAGTATTATGCCAATTTTTGTTTAATCTAGGCTGTTTCCGGACGCACTGTTGCTTTTTCATCTTCATAGTTGCTATAAAATGCGACGTTACATATCACTCTGGAAATACACTACGCGCACCTTAAGGCGGCAGGTGAGCCACCACGTGCTGAAGCCACCCGCAGCGGTGGTTTTCCGCTTCGGAGGGCTGAAGCCGTACCCGCGGAAAGCGAATGCCCAGAACTTGCTTCATTTAATGCCTTAGTAAAATGGGACTCAATAGTAAATTAATAATTGGATTAATTTTTAAATGACTCGATATACAAACTGACAACTTTGTGAGAAGTAATTTCTGTATGTTTAATCATTTCGACTATGGTTGTAGCGTCCATGTCAAGAAAGGAGGTAATCGTATTTTTACTCATTGAAATTATTCTTTTAATTGTTGGGAAGTTATAATATCTGTTTAAAAAACTCTCTAAGTTCCTCAGCTTCCATTTCAGTCACGTGGAAAATGTGCTCTATTCCACCCTCTTTTGCTATATCATCACGTCCAAGAATGGCGAAGCGATTACGTTGCAAGTCGATTACGACCTTTTTACTTGGATCCTCTCGGTGTTCCATTAATGCAAAATCATGTCTGTGTAGGTTGCCCATAAAGCTAATATATCGAACTTCCTTTTTGACCGTTTTATCTAGAATATAGTCCTGTTCTGAACTCAATTATAATTCCTCCTTAATTGAAAGTGACATTTTCCTAACTATACCATGTTTTCTATTTTCGTTCATTGTATATGTGGTATATTAGTAATAGCAAGAAACGGAGGGTTTGGTTATGTATTTTATAGACCGAAGTAAGATTGAAAAGACGCTAGAGTATATGGATGGATTAATTCAGGAATTAAATCAACATTCATTTGAAACTTCTTTGGGTAAATTAGGACTTGAAAGAATTACACATATGACAATTGAATCGATGCTTGATATTGGAAATATGATGATTGATGGATTTATTATGAGGGACCCTGGAAGCTATGAAGATATTATAGATATTCTCGTTGATGAATTGGTTTTGCCTAATTCAGATGAAAATAAGTATAAAGAAGTAATTAGATTAAGAAAGTTGCTTGTCAAAGATTACTTATCCGTTGATCACTCAAATTTAATAACAGTTATGATAGCAAACAAACCTATTTTGGAAAGTTTCAGTACACATGTAAGAACATATTTGGATAATGAGCTAGGTGTTGCTAATGCATTCTCTAAAGAATAAACGCAAGTCTACAAAACAGAAACTTTTAGATATATTAAAAAAGGATCATGAGGATACTATTCATGAAATTATGAATCATTTTCAAATCTCAGAAATCGCTGTAAGACGACATTTACATGAACTTGAACAACAGGGATTTGTGAAAACAAACACGATTAAACAAAAAGTAGGTCGCCCTTATTTTACGTATGCACTTACTAAAAAAGGCCATGGTACTTTTCCAAACCAATATGAACAACTACCACTTGAAATTTTACAGGATCTTAAAGATTTACAAGGAGAAGAGGCAGTCAAAAATTTATTGAAAAGACGAATGGAGCGTGAGAAATCCTATTTCCAGTCCGAAATTCAGGGTGATGAATTTGATCAACGAGTCAAGGAACTCGCTGGAATTCAGGATGAGAAAGGGTATATGGTGGAGCTTGAAAAGGTATCTGAGGGCTATGAAATAAAGCATTACAACTGTCCAATAGCCAATATTGCCTCTATGTACCACCAACTTTGTAAAAATGAACACATTATTTTTGAAGATGTTTTTCCAAACAGCGAGATTATCTCACATTCGTGTATAACAAAAGGAGACAATTTTTGTAAATGGACTATAAAGAAACCACAAGAGAAGTAAAAAAATACTCTGGTTATTTAATTGATTTAGACGGTACAATGTATCGAGGAAATAAAGTAATCGATGCAGCAGGAGATTTTGTGGAGGTATTAAATCAATCCGATATACCTTATTTATTTGTAACAAACAATTCTTCAAAAACACCAGCAGCGGTATCAGATAAATTAAACAGTATGAATATCATGGCAACACCTAAACATGTTTTAACGTCAAGCATGGCTACTGCTAAGTATATGAAGCGTATAAATCCTTCAGCAAGGTGTTATGTTATTGGTGAAGAAGGCTTGATTCAAGCGATTCAGCAAGAAGGTTTAATTGTTACAGAAGAGAATTGTGACTTCGTTGTAGTTGGGTTAGACCGAAATATATCTTATGAAAAATTAACTATAGCTTGTTTGGCTATCCGCAATGGCGCAACTTTTATTTCAACAAATAGTGATGTTGCCATACCATCCGAACGAGGGCTGTTGCCTGGAAATGGTGCAATCACCTCTGTCATTACAGTAAGTACTGGAATAGCTCCTATTTTCATCGGAAAACCAGAAGCTATTATCATGAACGAAGCATTGAAGCTATTAAGACTGTCCAAAAATGAAGCATTAATGGTTGGTGATAATTATAATACCGATATCCTGGCAGGAATTCATGCCGGAATTGATACTTTGATGGTTTATACAGGGGTAACATCTTATACGTCCTATCATTCTTTAGAAGTAAAACCAACTTACCATGTTCACAATCTATATGAATGGATTTCCAAAATTAAAGCTGTCCACTAAAACAATTAGTGGACAGCTTGTTCTTTGTTTATGGAATTATTAAAAGTAGGAGCCTCTGCATAATTTATTAACTGTGTAAGCTGCGTTCAGCTCCGACGTACAAGACGTACTAGTGCGCTTTTGTTCTTAGTCATCAAGTAGTTGGTCATCAGCGGTTGCGTGAGCGAGTCTGCTGGATGCCGCTGCAGCAATTGCACCTACGATATCATCTAGGAATGTATGACATTCTCCTGTTGATTTATCATTTAAACGTTTTAATATTCCTGGTTTCTGTTTATCAATAAACCCATAATTCGTAAATCCAATTGAACCGTATACATTTACAATGGAAAAAGCGACAATTTCATCGATACCATATAAGCTTTCATCTTCCTCGAGTGTTTTTTGTAGTGGCTGATCTAGTTTCTTTTGTTCTGTTAGCTTATCCAGTTGAATGCCAGTTAAAACGGCATTTTGAACCTCACGTTTAGTTAAAACACGGTCTACATTATGAAGACAATCCTCCATTTTTAGGTCATCATGATACTTTGACTGTAAGTAATATACAAGCTCAGCAATATCATTTAATGTAACACCACGTTCGATCAACCATTCTCTTGCTTTGGTTTCCAATTCAGTTTGATTTGTATTTGAATCCATTACTATCACCTATCTTTTCTAATTTTCGACTATATCTAGTTAAAATGTGCCTAATTGGAACATACACTATTGTAACTAGGTTTACGGGGGGAGATTGACTTGATGAATTTACTTTCTACTTATTATGCTATCCCAGATGGAGAAAGAATGATACTCGATGAGATGGAAGGTATTAAAACCGATGAATATCTTTATTTTACCATTTCTGCTAATAACAAGGAAATTATACATATGGAGCAGGCAGCACTTGCTTATTATTTGGCAGAAAACAATTATAAACAAGTAGCCATTCCTATACCTAACGTTCATGGGGAATGGTTTACTAAATATCAAGATAAAAAGTATTTAGTTCTACAGGTCCAATCCATACAAGATAGGCCTCACATTTCTCACGGCAAACTGTTGGCAAACTTTCATCACACAGGTGCAAATTATAGCTATGAGCCAAATGAAATTTCATCCTATGGTCAATGGAAGGAATTATGGATAGATAAAATAACCATTTTTGAGAATCAAATTGGTCAAGAGGCCAAGAATAATTCAAATCGTTATTGTGAGTTACTTATGGATATCCTGCCATATCTGATAGGTATTAGTGAAAATGCTATTCAGTATGTACAAGAAAGCGAACATGAAACTCGTTATCATGAAACGGATCAAAGCACTATAACATTTCAACGATACCAAAGTAATTGTTTGAAACCTGTCATTTGGACTGGTGATTTAATGTATGATCATCCAACCCGTGATCTAGCTGAATATATTCGTGTGAAATTATTATATGGGGATCAGCGATCAATGGATGAGGTATCATTGTTTTTAAAGGAGTATCAAACCATTCGCTCATTATCAGTTTTCAGCTGGCGTTTATTATATGCGAGATTAGTATTTCCAATACATTTATTTGATGTAATCGGAAAGGGATTTTTAAGTGTAAATCATGATCAATCATATGAACGGTTAACAGATGTTATAAAAAATCAAGTTGTATATGAAGACCGATTAGATAAATTTTTCCAATATGCAGGGGTTGACAATGAATCGTTGCATATACCTGTGTTACACTGGTTAGGGAAATAAAATCTAACGAGGTGTGAAATTTATGGTGAAACCAATCATTTATATTACTCGAAAAATACCTGAAAATTTACTTAAACCATACGAGAATACGTTTAATTTTCGAATGTGGAATGAAACAAGTAAGCCAGTACCAAGAAAGGTATTGATGGAAGAAAGTAAACAAGCAGATGGATTATTATGTTTGCTTACTGAGACCATAGATAAGGAATTTCTAGAGAACACAGGCGAATTAAAAGTAATTGCAAATATGGCAGTTGGATATGACAATATAGATATGGAATCTGCAAAAAATAAGGGAGTCATTGTTACCAATACGCCAGATGTGCTAACAGAAACTACGGCAGACTTGACTTTTGCTTTACTGATGGCTACCGCACGAAGAATTGTAGAAGCAAACCTTTACATTAAACAGGACGACTGGAAGCATTGGTCACCATTTTTACTTGCAGGAAATGATGTACACCATAAAACAATAGGGATAGTGGGTATGGGAAGAATTGGAGAAGCAGTTGCCAAAAGAGCAAAAGGCTTTGGCATGTCTATTTTATATTATAATCGTTCACGTAAAATAGAAACAGAAAAAAAGTTAGGTGCAACATATGTTAATTTTGATGAATTACTCGAACAGTCAGATTATGTCACATCTCTAGTCCCTTTAACAGAGGAAACTAAGCATCTTTTCAATGAAAATGCATTTAAAAAAATGAAAAGTTCAGGTATTTTTATAAATGTATCTCGTGGAGGTACCATGGATGAGGAGGCATTATATAATGCCTTACAAGCACAAGAAATTAAAGCTGCAGGATTGGATGTGTTTGAGGAAGAACCAATACGTTCGAATCATCCATTAGCAACATTAGATAATGTGATATGTTTACCACACATAGGTTCAGCAAGTGTTGCAACGCGTAGTGAAATGATACAACTTTGTTTAGAAAATCTGGACGCAGTTTATAAGGGAAAAAAGCCATTAACACAAGTATAGAACAAAAGCGCAAGCGCCCGTTTAGCGACGTATGGGCTGCGCCCGCGCATCGCGAGTGGGTCGACGTTGCCGCCGAAAGCGGCGAAGTTAGTCGATCTTCCTTAAAGGAAACATGCCCCTTCATAGGGGTATGCCGGCGTTGGGTGCAAAGTCCGTTTTTAGTCGGCCTTCCTTCGCTAAGCGATTCGATGTTGACTTATCGTAAGGAGGCTACTAACAGCACGAGCGCTGGCCGATGAAAACGCCACGTCCTTGAAAAAGAAAAGCACTTTTTCTGCGTGCGATACTTTTCAGGGGAGCTGTCCTTATCCTGTGTCGTCATCGGCACTAGTACGTCCTGTACGTCGGAGCTGGACGTGGCTTAAGCAGTAAATAAATTATCCACAGGCTCCTAATTTTATAATTTCCTAGACAAAAAAAAGGCAGACAAAATTAATTTGTCTGCCTCACATTATATAGTTAACTAGCAGTTTATAATTTAAAATACTTGTTCAATTTCTGTAACACCAGGTACTTCAGCCATCAATGCACGCTCAATCCCAGCCTTTAAAGTGATTGTTGAACTTGGACAGTTGCCACATGCACCCATTAGACGAAGAAGTACAATGCCATCTTCATCAACATCTACCAATTCTACATCTCCACCGTCACGAAGTAAAAATGGACGTAATTTATTTAAAACTTCTTGCACTTGTTCTTGCATTATCCATCTCTCCTTTCTTTATATATTATAAGCTGAATCTCAAAAAAAATCTATCTTATAATTACATTTTGAATTCATTCGATACTTTTATTTTATCTTTAATCAAAGATTTTGTAAAATAAAAGTAACTATGAAAATGGAGGTTTAGTGATGGGGATGAAAAAAGTAAAGATAATCATTTATGGAGCAGAACAAATATGTGCCAGTTGTGTAGGTGCTCCTGGATCAAAAGATACCTATGAATGGCTACAGGCTGCAATTGGAAGGAAATACGATGACGATCCCATTGAATACGAATATATTGATATTAATCAGCCGCCAGAAGTCGAGAAACATCAACAATTTTGTGAACGAATCGCTGAGGAGGATTTATTCTACCCAATTATATTTGTTAATGATGAAATGGTTGCCGAGGGAATACCAAGATTGAAAACGATCTATCAAGCATTAGACAAACATGGTGTCTTGTTGCAAAGATAATGAAAAGAGGGACAGTTATGAAAATACCTTTTACAAAAATGCATGGTCTTGGTAATAGCTATATTTACCTTGATTTATTTCAATTTGATATAGAAGAAGGGTTGTTAGCGGATATAGCAATAGAGGCTTCTAACGTTTATACAGGAATTGGATCAGATGGTATAATTTTGATTCATCCAAGTGATGTTGCTGATGTTGGAATGCGGATTTTTAATAAGGATGGTTCAGAAGGGCAGAGTTGTGGTAATGGATTACGTTGTGTGGCCAAATATGCTTATGATTTTGGTATCATTGATCGTAAAAATTTCCGGATCGAAACGAAGGCAAATGTGGTAGAAGCAGAAGTTATCATTGAAGATAATGTCGTAAATGATGTCACGATTAATATGGGGGCACCTCAGTTAGTTCGTTCGAATGTTCCCATGTTAGGAGAAGATAGCGAGCAAGTAGTTGCAGAACACTTTGAGGTTAATGGGGAGCAGTTGAGCGTTACAGCAGTATCGATGGGGAATCCACATGCAGTATTTTTTGTTGAGGCAATAGAGAATGCTCCTTTACACGAATTAGGTCCCATTATTGAAAAGGATCAACGTTTTCCTAGCGGGGTAAATGTAGAATTTATTGAAGTTATATCTAATGAAGAATTAAATTTTCGTGTTTGGGAACGAGGCTCAGGTATCACCCAGGCATGTGGAACAGGTGCATGCGCAGCTGTTGTTGCAGCTATTCTAAATGACAGAGTTTCGCGTAATGAAGATATAGTCGTTCATTTACAGGGTGGTGACTTGGTTATTAAGTGGGATGACTTAGGAGAAGTTTGGATGACAGGGGGTGCTTCGATTATAGCATCTGGAACATTTCACTTCGACAGTCAAAAATAGTTGAATGAGTTAGGTATAGTTTGTATACTAGTTATAATGATTTGTGTTATTCCATCATAAAGAGGAGGTTTTTTAAGATGGCTATTTCGATTACAGATCAAGCTGCAGACCAAATTAACGAAATGATGCAAGACGAGACAGAAGGTGTACGTCTTCGCTTTGGAATTAAAGGTGGCGGCTGTAGCGGGTTATCTTATTCATTAGGATTTGAATATGATATAAATGAAGAATTAGATAAGAAATACGAATTAAATGGCATTCCAGTTGTGATTTTTAGTCAAGACATTCCTATAATTGAAGGGACAACAATTGACTTTAAACAAAATATGATGGGTGGAGGATTTAGTATAGATAATCCAAATGCAATGGTTTCATGTGGTTGTGGATCATCATTTAAAGCAGAAGGACGTCAGGGAACACCAGAGAACTGTTAATTATAAAAAAGCTAGAACGTCGAATGTGGCGTTCTAGCTTTTTTAGTAGATAGGAAAGTATAAAACTTTCTTATCTACATAAGTGCAACTAAGGCTTTCACCATTAAGGCTTGGTGATAAGCCAAGTTTTCTAAATAGTAAATAAAGTATTAATTGAAAGTTATGTTTATTTAACTACAGAAACGGCCACATCCAGCTACGACGTACAGGATAAGAAATACATTGACAGATAGACATCGCACGAAGAAGCGAAATTCCTTTTCGAGGACGTATTAGTGCCGATGACGCCACAGGATAAGAAACGCTCCCCTGAAAAGCATCGTACGCAGAAAAAGTACTTTTTTCAAGGACGTGGCGTTTTCATCGGCCAGCGCCCGTGCTGTTAGTAGCCTCCTTACGATGAGTCAACATCGATTTGCTAAGCATAATGAAGACCGACAACAGCGGGCTCTTGTCCCAACGTCAACCCACCCGGCGAGAGCCCATACATCGCTGAACGTTCGCTTACGCTTTTGTTCTCATTATTTGATCATTCTTGCTCCGATTGAAATATAATAAAAGAATAGGGAAGGTTTGAAGTAAAATGAGTAATTCGTGCAGTCACAAGCATAAAGAAGTGTGTGTTTCTAAAGTTCCTTTTTTCAATCATTTGGAGTACAAAGAAATGCTTGAAATAGTCAAATTAAGCACTACTAAAACATATAAAAAAGGCGAGATTATCTTTCATGAAGGAGATCCTTTAGAATATTTATATATTATCCATCAGGGTCATGTAAAAATATATCAATTATTTGAATCTGGAAAAGAACAACTTCTTCGTATATTGTACCCTGGAGAATTCATGGGGGAGCACGCTCTTTTTTCAGAAAAGGTAATGGATAGTTATGCGGAGGCAATGGAAGAAACCGAGATTTGTGCAATCCACCGTAAAGATATGCAAAACTTGATGCAGAGCCATCCTACAATCAATATGAAAATTTTGGAACAGTTTAGTATTCGCCTGGATCAATCCGAAAAATTAACTGGTCAATTAAGTGTGAAAGACGTTGAAACCCGAACAGCAAGCTACTTAATTGGTCTAGCTAGTGATAACAATTCCAATGATATTGTACTACCAATGAGTAAAAAAGATTTAGCTTCCCTATCTAGGTACTACACAGGAGACAATCAGCAGAAGGTTATCTAGTTTTCAAACAAATGGATGGATAGAACAAAAAGGTCACCGAAACATAAAAATCCTACAAATAGATGCTCTTACAAAAATTTCAAACGAACAGAACAAAAGCGCAAGCGCCCGTTTAGCGACGTATGGGCTGGACTTATCCGCATGAGGTAAAGGAAACACGAAGAGCGGTAGCGATTCGATGTTGACTTATCGTAAGGAGGATCAGGAAGCCCACTAACAGCACGGGCGCTGGAGCTGGACGTGGCTTAAGCAGTAAATAAATTATCCACAGGCTCCTAATTTTATAATTTCCTAGACAATTAAAAAGCATGAGCAAATTCAATAATGCTCATGCTTTCTTTTTTAGTTCTAAAACATACTAGTAGAATGTTTGGGTTGTATTCTGGCTTTTGGGTCAATATATTGTTTTGCATTGTTTATAGCAGTTGGTCCTTCACCAAATCCTGTGGCAATTAATTTTACTTTTCCTGGAAACGTAGAAATGTCACCTGCTGCATAGATTCCAGGAATATTTGTTTCCATCTTAGAATTGACGACTATACTATTTTTTTCAATCTCCAGTCCCCACTCCTTAATGGGGCCCAAGGTTGAAACGAATCCGTAATTACATAAAACGGAATCTACATCTAAATCTACTTTTCTCTCTCCTTTGACTTCCTCTAAGCATACTTTTTCTATTTGGTCAGTCCCGATGATGTCTGTAGGTACAAATGGTGTAAGTATATCTACGTTAGAAGAGAAAAGTTTTTCAACACTATGTTCGTGTGCCCGAAAATTGTCACGTCGATGGACAAGAGTCACTTTCTTTGCAATAGGCTCCAGCATCAATGCCCAATCAACCGCCGAGTCACCACCGCCTAAAAGCATGACATGTTTATCTTTATATTGATTCATATCTTTTACGTGATAATGGAGATTAACACCTTCGAATTTTTTATGTTCTCCAACATTTAACCTTCTGGGCTGAAATGCTCCATTTCCCGCTGTAATTATAATTGTTTTTGTGTAGTGAACCTCTTTGTCCGATGTTAATTTGAACGTATCGTCTTCTAAACGTTCTATTTTATCAATAGATTGTTCTAAAACGATTGTAGGGTCAAATAAACTTGCTTGTTCTTCCAGATTATTAACTAGCTCCTGTGCGCGTATCTTTGGGAAACCTGCAACATCATATATATATTTCTCTGGATAAAGAGCGGTTAACTGTCCTCCAGTGTGTGGTAAACTTTCAATAATCTTTACACTTGCCTGACGCATTCCACCGTAAAAAGCAGTGAATAATCCAGTTGGTCCGGCGCCAATGATTGTAACATCGTAAACTTTATCTTTCATGGAAATTACCCCCATTATGAATTTCAAAAATATACACCATTATTATATTATCATAAATGAATCGATACTGCGTAACATGGCACATAACAATTGATTCGACAACTAACTTCATAAAAAAATAAAATATTACAAAAGTATGTATAAGGGTTGAAAATTAGTATAAAAAAGGCTATGATTATCAGTAGAAAATATATTACGATTATGTGACAAATGTTATTATGAGAAAATCAGGCTTGTACCATTTAGTACTTGGCGATAAGCTAAGTTTTTTTAATGTTTATTTACGTGAAAAACGTCACAAACGTTACATAATTATAAGAAAATTAACAGATGGAAGTGATGAGAAGATGAATAATCCAAACATAGTGATTTTGGGTGCTGGGTATGGCGGAATTATGACAACTGTAAAATTACAGAAGTCCTTAGGTGTGAATGAGGCAAATATTACCCTTGTTAACAAACATGATTATCATTATCAAACAACTTGGTTACACGAAAATGCTGCAGGAACACTGCATCATGATCGTACACGGATCGCTATTAAAGACGTCGTTAACACAAGTAAGGTAAACTTTGTCCAAGATACGGTTATTTCTATTAAGCCTGAAGAGAAAAAGGTGAAATTAGAAAATAGTGAGCTATCATATGATATTTTAGTTATTGGATTAGGCTTTGAATCAGCAACTTTTGGTATTCCTGGTTTAAAAGAGCATGCTTTTACAATTGGTAACATTAATAGTGCACGTTTAATTAGAGAACACATTGAGTACAATTTTGCCAAGTACAATAATGAAAAAGAGAATGATCAAGCCCGCCTTAACATTGTAGTTGGTGGCGGTGGTTTTACTGGGATTGAATTCATAGGTGAACTAGCAAATCGAATTCCTGAACTATGTGAAGAGTACGATATTGATAAGTCACTCGTTCGTATTATTAATGTCGAAGGTGCACCAAGTGTGTTACCAGGCTTTGATCCACAGTTAGTGGAGTATGCATTGAACTCATTAGAATCACGTGGTGTTGAATTTATTACGGGGGCTATGTTAAAAGAATGTACTGCAGATGGTATTGTCTACGAAAAAGATGATAAACAAGTAGAGATTCCTAGTTATACAACAGTATGGGCAGCCGGGGTTCGAGCCAACTCAATTGTTGAAGAATCTGGGTTTGAACATAATCGTGGAAAAATTGAAGTACGTAAAGATATGCGTTCACCAGAATACGATGATGTATTTGTTGTTGGTGATTGCGCATTGCTAATGAACCCTGAAAGTGGAAGACCGTTCCCACCGACAGCTCAAATTGCAATTCAGGCAGCAGATGTGGTTGCGCATAATGTAAAAGCACAAGCACAAGGAAGCAATGAACTAGAAGCGTTTGAACCACAAATTCTAGGAACAGTAGCTTCATTAGGTCATAACGATGCAATCGGTGTTATATTGAACGATCGAAAAATATTCGGTTGGAAAGCGACCGTTATGAAGAAAATAATAGACAATCGTTATTTACTTAAATTAGGTGGTATTGGTTTATTACTTAAAAAAGGTAAATTTAATATTTTTTATTAAGATCAGTAAGTAATTGTAAGTAAAGCAAAGGCAATCCTGTTGCCTTTGCTTTTTTACTGATATAAAATGTAGTTTGTATGTATGAATCATGTGAGCGAAAGGGGATACTACATTGATACAAGCTTTTGTAGTAGTAATATTGTTTTTTATCATATTTTTTGGGTTGGCTTTTATTCTAAATATGTTACTAAGACGGACATGGCTGATGTCGTTTTTATATATTTTTATTATGATCATCATGATAGATAATATCTCAACAATTGAATATTTCACTAATCCGGGAGAAGCTTTTTCAAATGCGTATTCAAGATTAGTAAGTATAAAATTGTTTGACTATATCGTATTTTTAGTTGGTTTTGCCGGAACGATCGTGTCTGGTTTTGTCATTAAGTTTCTACGTAAGAGTGGTTATCAAATGTTTTAGTATAAAAAAATGAATAAAAAGTAACAAGTTTGGAAATGATGACATCCAGAGAGGTGTTATTATTGAAAAAACAAAAATTTATTCAAAGGACAGGAATGCTACTATTATTTCTTGGGGCATTTTATGCAACCTTAACGTCTATTTCAAATGTGACACTAACAGATGTACAAGCATGGGTCGAACAAGAGTCTTACTATTTAGCTGAAGAATCTAGCGGTACATGGAGTTATAGACAGGTAGGTTTAGAGGAAAAATCACTGAACACACTAAAACAACAAAAGAGATATATTTCCAGTGAACAGATTGAAGGTCCTAAAACCCTGGAAGAACAAGTGAATATGGAACAATTTCCAAGTGAGACGGTAGTGGCTACTGGGTATACCGCAGGTGTAGAATCAACAGGTAAAACACCTGATCATCCACAATATGGTATAACGTATTCGGGTGTTAAAGTTAAAAGAGACTTATATTCTACTATTGCAGCTGATTTAAGCATCTATCCAATAGGAACAGTAATGTATATCCCAGATTATGGATATGGCGTTGTAGCTGATAAAGGTGGAGCAATTAACGGTAATAAAATTGACCTTTATTATGAAACAGTGGATGATGTTTATTCCCAGTGGGGTAAAAAAGAATTAGATGTATATATCATAGAATTGGGCAGTGGAAAACTAACAGAAGAACAATTAATCCATCTGAATGAAAACGAAGCATTACAAGTGTTTAGAGAACAAATTACGAAAAGCTAATCATATAGAAGAGGTTTCAATCTTAATGATTGAAACCTCTTCTATGTTTACGGTTTAATATAGTCCATAAAGTAAAAATGCAACACAGATACCCGAGACCCCACCGAAAAACACTTCAATTGGTTGGTGACCTAATAGTTCCTTTAATTCTTCCCGTTTTTCATACTCTTGTTTTCTATTCCAATCCTTAGCACCGTCTACAAAATACTGGAAGTCTTTAATCAGTTGATTCAGTACGACAGCCTGCTCTCCTGCTTGCCTACGAACACCTGAGGCATCAAACATAATAATAATACTAAATACACAAGCAATAGCAAAGTGTGTTGAGGTTACCCCTTCCATAATACCAACTCCAGTTGATAATGCCGTTACAGCTGCAGAATGACTACTTGGCATTCCACCAGTACTAAATGCTAGATTTGGTTTAAATTCGCGGGTGACGGCTAAACGAATGGGGATCTTAATAACTTGGGCGAAAATTATTGCAGCTAAAGCCGCCCATAAAGGGAAATTTTGAAATAGGTCCATGAATGGGAAACATCCTTTCTGTCGGTGCCTATTAACTAGTAAAGAAGTAAAATTTCATAATGTTATTTTATCATACAAAGGTTTAAATATCATGTAATAAAATTAGCAGATTGCCATTTGACAACCTGCCTCATCTACTTTCCTATTTTGCTTTATGCTTTCACCAGCAACCACCTGGCAGGGACCCTTTTTGACATATTTACCATAAATACAGCTGCTAACCCAGCTAGTGCAGCATCTTTTATTAGGAATGGAATCATTCCTGACCAAGCAATTACATAGGATATATCAAGATATAGCCATGTATTCATGGCTATATACATATATGTTACACCAATTCCATAATTAAAAAGTAGACCAGTAAGCGAGGCTATCGTATACAATGGAATAGAAGGTTTTTTACTATATTCGGCAATCCACCCTACGAAAAACGCAACAAATACAAAGGAAATAATAAATCCACCAGTAGGTGTAACAAGTGCCATTGGTCCAGCAGACATTTTTGCAAACACTGGAACTCCAGCAATACCAACTAAAATATATGTAATCATAGAAATACTACCTAGTTTTTTTCCAAGCATTAATCCAGCTATTGTAGCGAAAAAGGTTTGTAGTGACAATGGAACGGAAGCACCACCTATAGGAACTGCGAGCATTGGAAACCAAACTGTTATATTCGCACCAATAGCCATCAAACAAACAAATACAGCACTAAACGTTAAATCAATTGGACGTAATCCTTTCATTTTTCTCTCTCCCTTCGTATTCGATAATATATGTTGTGTACGTCGATTGTCAACTTATTTTTTTGGGGGTTTACAATATAACGTAAAAAAACAGTCTTTCCAGTGGAAAGACTCCAAAGGATTGAATCTATTTTATCGAACTTAGGCGAGAAGACTCCTTCCTCAAAACACGTCAGTGCTTAGGTGGGGGAGGATGTCAATGCTGCATCTAATGCTACTACCATCATGTCATTAAAGGTTGTCTGTCTCTCTTCTGCAGAGGTTTCTTCACCTGTTAAAATGTGGTCTGATACTGTTAATACAGATAGAGCTTGTCGATCATATTTTGCAGCTAAAGTGTATAATGCAGTTGTTTCCATTTCGACTGCTAATACTTTATATTTTGCCAGTAATTCATTTATTTCCTGTGCATTATCACGATAAAACGTATCACTTGTAAATACGTTACCAACACGAAGGTTCATACCTTTTTTTATACCAACATCGTATGCATTCTTAAGTAGACCAAAATCAGCTAAAGGAGCATAGTCTATTCCATTAAAAATCATACGATTCATTTGTGAGTCTGTAGTTGACCCTTGAGCGAGTATAACGTCACGAACGTTAACATCCTTTTGAATTGCACCACATGTGCCTACTCGAATTAATTTTTGAACGTCATAGCTTTGAATTAACTCATTTACATAAATAGAAATGGATGGAACGCCCATACCGGTTCCTTGTACAGATACACGTTCACCTTTGTAAGTTCCCGTATAGCCATTCATTCCACGTACTTTGTTATATTGTATAACGTCTTCTAAAAATGTTTCAGCAATATATTTGGCTCGTAAAGGGTCTCCAGGTAATAGAATTTTATCTGCAATTTCACCTTTTTTAGCTTCAATATGTACACTCATTTATTTACCTCCTAATTAACTATATTCTTCCAAAATAACGTTATCATAATGGTAAACCAAAAACAAATATATAAAGGTTGTTCATTGGTTTTTTGTTTCAAAACAAGTTATAATTGTATATAATATATATGGTACAGTTTTTACATGTTTTTTAAATGGGTAACCAGGTAACTATAATAGTGTACATGTATTACGTACATAATGTAAATTATTGTTGGAAGGATGAAGTAGTATGAAAGAACAGACATTTACAATTACTGCAGATACTGGAGTACACGCACGTCCAGCTACGTTGTTAGTAAATAAAGCAGGACAATTTGAATCAGAAGTAGAAGTATCCTATAACGATAAAAAGGTTAATCTTAAATCAATTATGGGTGTTATGTCACTAGGAATACCAAAAGGTGCCGAAATTACAGTTTCTGCAACAGGTGGTGACGAAGAGGAAGCACTAAAAGGTGTTGAAAAAGTTATTAAAGAACACTTGGGTGAATAAAGTTATGAAGCTAGAGAAGTTAATCTCTAGCTTTTTATATTTGCTTAGTTCTTATCCTATTTTTGATAGTATTTTTCTTCTAATTCATTTAATGCTTGTAAAGCTTTTTGGTTATATACTGATTCTTTAGTCATCAGTTTTTCCTTTAGTTTTTCTACAGCTGTTTTTAATGATTCACTGTATGTTGGTATGTCACCATCGAATGGGTGAACTGCAGGCTTCTTTACATTCATCTTTTCAAACTGTGCGAGTGCTTTTCGTTCATGGAAAAACACACCAGATACTTCACCAGGATTATGAAGATCACCTTGTATGGGGTGTTTGTGAACTGCCAGGACTTTTATTAGCAGGCGCTCTCCTCGATCTTCGATAACTTCTCCTATGTAGGTACCAGAGTTGTAATGAGCACGAACTGTTTCTCCTATATTAACTTCAGCCATATTAATGCCCCTCCATTTCTTTTATATATTCATAAGACGGAATTGTTACAACTAACAATATCGTTTAGAATCACTTCCACTTCTATTCTATTGTGACAAAAATAGTATAATTTAGCGAATAATTACTAGGAATGTTTTTTAGAAAAGTAAATTTTGCTATAATGTTATGCAGAAGGACGTGAACAACTATGATGGAATTTCTTTATTTTCCAGAAGATAAGTCGGAATATATTCCCGCAATAATTACATTAGTTATATTTATGATTGGCGCAATTGCTGTGATGTACTTCTTTTATAAGATATCTAAAAAAGAAGAAAGAGTCATAGATGAAAAATTCAAGCAAGAATTAGAAAAGGAATCGGATGATCGATAAATATAAGGAGAAGAGTCCTATCATCAAAGGGCTCTTTTTTTTAGTAGATAAGAAAGTATAAAACTTTCTTATCTACATAAGTGCAACTAAGGCATGTACTCCAGAGCATAAGGGATTCTAAGAAAGTAAAGTACGCTTACTAAGAATCCCTTTAACGATAAGCCAAGTTTTCTAAGGTTTATACAAACTTGAAATTGTAGATACTTATAAAAAGCATTTACAAAGGAGTATCATATATGCGATTGTTTATTCTTATTCTTTTAATATTTTTAGTTTCGTGTCAATCAGATGAGGAGACTGCTAAAACTATTGATATGTATAATACATCAGGTGATATGATAGGTACAGCAGCGTTTACGGAAAGACCTGAAGGAGTACAAGTTGAGTTGAAATTGGAAGGGTTAGCACCAGGATTTCATGGTATCCATTTACATGAGTTACCGGCTTGTGAAGGACCTGACTTTAAAAGCGCTGGTAATCATTTTAATCCAGAAGGAAAAGAGCATGGATTAATGCATCCAGATGGTGCTCATCTAGGAGATCTTCCAAATATCGAAGCTGATGGCGGAGGTTTAGTTGAAGCTGAAATAATGTTAGCTGGGGCTACGATGCTTGATGGGAAAAACTCAATTTTGGAGGGAGAAGGAACATCACTTGTCATCCATGAAGAGCAAGATGATGGCGTGAGTCAGCCTAGTGGTAATTCAGGAGCTAGAATAGCATGTGGTGAGGTTTCAACGGAAGAAAGGGAATCAACAAGCTCTCCTTCAGATCCGACACAATTTAATGAGGATCAAGAGGAATAGAAAAAGCGATATCCATAATGGATATCGCTTTAAGTTGGATGTGGATAACTTATTTACCTGTTATTCACAGCATCAATGATTCGCTTTACACCTTCTTCCAATGTTTCGCGAGGACAGGCGATATTTATCCGCATAAATTGTTTTCCTTCTTCACCGTATTCAGTTCCTGTATTCAGCCCAACTTTTGCTTTCTCAATCATAAATTGCTTTAGTTCTTTACTATCCATTTGCAACTTACTACAGTCAATCCATAGTAAATATGTCCCTTCTGAGTGTACTACCTTTAGGATTTCTGTATGATTATCAAACATCTTAGTCACATATTTCTGATGATCATCTAATAACACTTTTAGTTCTTCAAGCCATGTCTCGCCATGTAAATAGGCTGCTTCCATAGCAGTATTACCCATTGTATTTAGAATATGGTGCCCTTGTTTACCAAGTTGTTTGTTAAGTAGATCTCTTTTCCCTTTATTGGTGGTGATAATATAAGAAGCTTGCAACCCAGCTAGATTAAATGTTTTAGAAGGAGACATACAAGTAATCGTTTGATCTGCAATCTCTTCTGAAAGTGAAGCGATTGGAATATGACGTTGTCCCGGAAAAATAAGGTCACAGTGAATTTCATCTGATAAGATTAATACATTATATTCTAAACATAGTCTGGCCATTTCCCTTAATTCTTCTTCCTTCCAAACTCGACCTACTGGATTATGTGGGGAGCATAAAATAAATGCTTTAACCCCTTGTTTTAATTTCTCTTCAAAATCTGTAAAATCAATTTTATAATAATTATCTTCTAATATAAGTGGATTTTTAACAACATTTCTATTATGTTGTGCAATCACACTATAAAAAGGTGTATAAACAGGAGTCTGAATTAAAACATCATCTTCTGGGTCGGTAAATGCTTGTATAGCCATATGTAAGCTTGTAACTACTCCAGGGCTAAACGAGAGCCAGTCATGTTTAATATGCCATTTATGACGGTTCATAACCCAATTTACGATTGGATTTTTAACATCATCATCGATTACGGTGTAGCCAAATATACCATGCTCAGCACGTTTGACTAATGCATCGTTTACTTCCTTTGGTGCCTTGAAATCCATATCTGCAACCCACATAGGGAGTACATCATCTGTTTGAAAAATAGGTTTTAGCATATCCCATTTTACGGACCGTGTATTTTTACGATCATGCACTTTATTAAATAGTTCCATTTTATAACCTCCACAATTAATTCATTATTGATAGTATAACGAAGGTGGAATAAAAATTACATTTAAATGCATGGGAAGAGGTTATTTTCTGTTTAAAGGCAAAAAAAAGCAAAGCGCTTATACGCCTTGCTTACAGGGGGAATACGAGAAAGTCTTACATTTATAATTATACCCAGCACAGGAAAATATAAACATATTATGACAAATTTTTTTAACTAATTACAAAGAATGAAACAAAATTGAGGATGAGGATCGTTTCATATATAGGAAAGATTCACGGAGAGGAGGGAGTTCATATGGAAGAGGTAGATCATAAGACTATCAAAGACAAGTGATCACAAAGCATTTGGAAAGTTAGTGGATACATATAAGCCTGCTATTGAAAGGTTTGCTTTTCAATTCGGGGTAGAAAAAGAGGTCATCTCTGACATCGTACAGGAAACATTGGGAACTTGCTGATCAAACTAATTATATACTAGTGAATGAACAATTAGCTCAGGATCGAATAACGTTTACATTTGTAACGAGTGATCAGTCGGAAGAGAGTAAAACAGTAGGTAGTTTTCGGTTAAATCGAAATAAGGAAGGGGATTGGAAGGTTCCGTTTATGCCAATGCAATAGAAGAATGAAACTTATGTTAACATGAGTTTCATTCTTCTATTTGGCTATTTTCGTAAAGATTGTTGCTTTTGACACAATAGATATATAATGCGACGTAACGTTTGGTTGATTTCTATAAGTTGTGCTATTGCCGCCGTCCGGGATCGCTCCCAATGTCATCAACTTAAG